>NZ_JADARC010000012.1:0-93379 GCF_016464245.1 Marinobacter sp. bablab_jr003 | reverse complement strand
TCCTGAAGAGCCGTTCAAGACCAGGACGTTGATAGGTCGGGTGTGTAAGCGCTGCGAGGCGTTGAGCTAACCGATACTAATTGCTCGTGCGGCTTGACTATATAACACCCAAGACAATTGCGGATAACGCAAGAGCAAGGCGAAAGCCACGCTCCAAAGAAATCGATATCACGTTTTATCTCGTCCTTCCCAGTGATCATCCGTTTTGCCTGACGACCATAGCGGTCTGGAACCACCTGATCCCATCCCGAACTCAGACGTGAAACAGACCAGCGCCAATGGTAGTGTGGTTCGCCCATGTGAGAGTAGGTCATCGTCAGGCTCTTAATACCCAAAGCCCCAGTATCCTTGATGCTGGGGCTTTTTTCATTTCAGGTCTGGGAAAATAATAGAAGGTCTTCCTGGCCGAGCTATTTACTGATCAGCTCTATCAGACCACCCATAATGCTTTGCATCAGCGCAAAGCGGTCACTGGTTCGTTCTGCGTGGGCCTGAAGTTGCCCTGCTTGCCGGCTGGTTATCCAGGCCAGGGCGATTACCAGCGTTATCACGGCGGCGGACAGCCATCGTATGTTCTTTCTCAGGCGCCTGCTTTGCTCTGCCTGATGGATATGCTTTTCTTCCTGCTGCTGTTTGAGTTCCCTGAGTTGCTCTTCCAGTTCTTCGTAAGCCACCTCCAGGGTGGACATTCGTCCGCTGATCTTTCTCTGTGCCTGTTCCGGAGCTTCGGTAACAGGTTGTCCGACGTTCTCCACAGCCAGTCTGAGCGCTTCGCTGTGCTCCGGTTCCGGGATGTCTGAGAGGATCAAATCCAGGGTTCGCATCAGCTGCTCACGGTCCACCTGCTTGCGGATAACCCCGGCCGCACCGAGCGCCCGGGCCTCTTCGATGTATTTTCCGGCGTTCTGGGAGGTGTACATGAATACGGGGATATCACGGGTATCCGGAAGGCTTTTCAGCTTTTCAAGGGCCTGGAAGCCGTTCATGCCTGGCAGCATATGATCGAGGAAGATGACATCAAAGTGATCGGATTGAAGAACTGGAAAGGCCTGTTCGGCTGTGGCCACGGCTTTGCTGGAAATGTCCGCACGCTCGAGCAGGCGCGCAAGAATGATGCGCGCTGTTGAAGAGTCCTCGATGATAAGCGCGTGGCCCCGTGGCATTCCCTGTCCCTCTGTGGTTAACCGTTTATGGTCTCAGAGGAAACTATATAAGCAGATCAGAAAATATACAGTGGACTAACGGGCCTGGGTGTCATATTTGAGACACCCTTTTGATTTTTCCCTTGTGCAGTGTCAGCGCTTCTGTTTGAGCTGCTTGTTCACCAGTGCCCGCAATGCCGCCGGCTTAACCGGCTTGTAAAGTACCTGGTAGCCTCGGCTGATCGCATCTTCACGTACCTCCGGCGCCATGTAGCCGGTGATCAGGATGCCCGGGATGCCGGCTCCCAGAACCTCTCTGATGCCGTCCATGGCATCGAGCCCGTTACGGTTATCATCCAGCTGGTAATCCGCCAGGATGATATCCGGTTTATGGCCTTCGAGCTTGTTCAGGGCGCTTTCCAGGCTTTCCGCGGCGGTTACCTCGCACTGCCAGTTGCTCAGCAGCGCTACCATTCCCTGAAGGATCGCAGCATCGTTATCGATGCACAGCACCTTCAGGCCGCCCAGACTGGACACCCTTCTGGAGTTGCTGCCTGCCTTGCTGGCACTGGCATGGACCTGCTCTGCCGGAGCCCTGGGCACGGTGACGGCAAAAGTACTGCCTTTGCCCTGGGTTGAGTGCACGGTTACCGGGTGGTCCAGCATGCCACTGATACGGTCGACGATGGCCAGTCCGAGGCCCAGCCCCTTCTTGTCCCGGCCGTGCTGGAAACGCCTGAACTCCTCGAAGATGTGAGCGAGTTGCTCTTCGGACATCCCGGGGCCGGTATCCCAGACTTCAATACGCAGGAAGCCCTTCATGCGCCGACAGCCCATAAGGATCTTGCCACTTGCGGTATAGCGGATGGCATTGGACAGGAAATTCTGGACTACCCGCCGCAATAGCTTCGCATCCGAGCGTACCCAGGCCGAGCTGGGCACCACGTGCAGTTCCAGCTCCTGGTCCTTGGCGATGGCGGAAAACTCGGTAGCCAGGTGCTTCAGGAGGTCGTTAACCGGGAATACCGTAATATCCGGCTCCAGGGCACCGGCATCCAGCTTGGAAATGTCCAGCAGGGTGCTGATGATTTCTTCTGCGGCCCCGAGTGAGCTGTCGATATGCTCGACCAGCTGTTTCGGTTCGCCATCGGTGATCTTGCCTGACAGGGCCGAGGTAAACAGCCGGGCAGCGTTCAGGGGCTGCAGGAGGTCATGGCTGGCTGAGGCAAGGAAGCGGGTCTTGCTCTGGTTAGCCTGTTCCGCCACGGATTTGGCCTTGAGCATCTGCTCGTTGATTACCTGCAATTCCTGGGTGCGTTCCCGAACCCTTTGCTCCAGGTAGATGTTGGTTTCTTTAAGCGCCTGTTCGGTGCGCCGCATGGCAGTGATGTCCTGGAAGGTGGTCACGTAACCACCGCCGGGTATAGGGCTGCCGTCTACCCTGACCACCGTACCGTCCGGTCGTTGGCGTTCGTAGGACATGGGCTTGCCGTCGCGCATGGCGCTGCAACGGTCTTCTATGATCTCGTCGATACGCCGGGCCGACAGGTTGGCGTTGGTCAGGTTGTAACGCATCAGGTCTTCGACAGGCCGGCCTACCCGGACAAACCCTTTCGGGTAATGGAACAATTCCAGGTAGCGGTGGTTCCAGACCACCAGCTGTTGCTGGTGATTCACCACAGACACCCCGAGACTGATGTTCTCGATGGCGGATTGCAGCAATTCCCGGCTGAAGGTCATGGCCTGGGAGGCTTCATCAACGATGCTGACCACGTCTTCGATCTGCATGTCGCGACCGGTCAGGGTGGACTCCAATACGACGCGGGCGGTCGAGGCACCGATGACCGAGGCCAACTGCCGCTCGATGTACTTCATCAGGTGCGATGAGGCAGGCCGGTGCGGGTACAGGCGAATGGCATTACGCCGCTCGTAGTTCCGGAAGATGCTTTCCGAGCGTTCCTCACCCATGAAGCGGTCGGTAAGGGCCTGCAGGTCAGACGTCAGAATTTCGCCCTGCCAGCTCTGGTGCTGGGCGCTTTCCGCTTTTGGTTGGGATTCATGGAAGAACGCGGCAATTTGTATCTTTTCGCGAATACGTTGCCGGGTGACCAGCGACAGCAAGATGTAGGTCCCCGTGTTAACCCCCAGGCTCCACAGAATGCCATGGCTGGTCTGGTCCAGTTCAGAGCCAAACAGGGCGGTTGGGCGGGTCCAGTGCCAGCCGAAGAGGCCGTTCTCGATGAACCCGGCGGATATCCAGCCAGTAGCAGCCAGTGCAGGCAGGAGCAGGGTGTAGCACCACATCAGGAAACCGAGGCCAAGGCCCCAGACTGCGCCGGTGTAGTTACCCCGGCGCCACAGAATGCCGCCAACCAGGGCCGGGCCGAACTGGGCAGCGGCGGCAAACGAGAGCAGTCCGAAGGCGGTGAGGCTGTAATCGGCCCCGGCCATTCGGTAAAAGCCATAGGCGGTCAGCAGGACTACAAAGATCGCGGCCCGGCGTATGGACAAGAGCAGGAAGCTGAGGTCCGTCCGCCGGTTCATGCGCGGACGGAAGAAGCGCAACAACCCGGGCATGATGATCTCGTTGCTGACCATGGTGGCGATGGCCACCGAGCAGACAATCACCATGGCGGCCGCAGCAGAGCCACCGCCAAGAAACGCCAGTACCGCCAGCCATTGCTCGCCGGCCATGATCGGGAGCTGAAGGATAACGATGTCCGGGTCACTTCCGGCCATGTCTGCGTGCAGCAAGCCGCCGGCAGCGATGGGGATCACAAAGGCGCTGGCAATCACCAGGTAGATGGGCATGGCCCAGCGGGCAACCTCGAAATCCCGGTGGTCCGTGTTTTCAACCACCATAACGTGGAACTGTCGTGGCAGGCAGATAATCGCCAGCATGGCCACCAGGGTTTGGGTGAGGAACGCCGGTGCCTCTATAGCGTCGGTGGTCAGGGTGCCAATCAGGTCCGCCTCGGCGGCTTTCTGGAACAGGTCACCGAAACCGTTGAACAGCCCGTACCCGACGAACAGGCCGACAGCGACAAAGGCGATCAGTTTGATCAGGGATTCGAAGGCCACCGCCTGGATCATGCCACGGTGGTGTTCCGTAGACTCCAGGTGGCGGGTGCCGAACAGCACGGTGAACACGGCCAGGGCAAGGGTGATGTACCAGGCCGAATCGTTCCAGGCTGCGGTACTGATCTCCTGATAGGTATCGCCGGTGCTGGACAGTACGTTGAAGCCGAGGGCAATGGCTTTCAGTTGCAGGGCGATGTAAGGCACGCTGCCGATCAGCGCGAAGATTGCCACCATCGCTGCCAGCAGTTGTGATTTGCCATAACGGGAAGCGATGAAGTCGGCAATCGAGGTGCTGTTGTTGCGCTTGCTGATGTAGATGATTCGTCGTAACAGGGGCGCAAAGAACACGAAAACCAGCAGGGGCCCCAGATAGATGGGGAGGAAGCCAAAGCCTTCCTGGGTGGCGCGGCCGACGGCGCCGTAGAAGGTCCAGGAGGTGAAGTAAACCGCCAGGGAAAGACCGTAAACATGGGTTCGCGCCAACCTGTTCCGGTAAAGCCCGGGGTGGCGGTCACCCGCCCAGGCAATCAGGAACAGCAGGGAGATGTAGGAGATCGAAATCAGTACAAGCAGCCAGGCGCTAATCATGTTGGGTTGCTATCCGGTCTTGGTTATTCAGGCCCCGCAAACAGTTGTGTACAGGGGGTCCTGAAGGTTCAGCAGTTTCATATTGTCGACCCTGGGGCTGCCGTCGGAACCCAGCGGTACCAGCTCGCGGCTCTGGCAGTTAATCAGGTGAACCCGGTGCGAAACGGCATCGGTAACGGTCTGGGAGAAGCGGTAAAGGGTAAACCGGACGATATTGGAATCCGGGGTATCTTTGCTGATGCTGGCTACATCCACCGTGGAAAACGCGGTTACGTAGGGGAAAATAAAGGTCCACGGGCGGAAGAAGATCTTTTCCTGTTCGGTGTTTACCACAACGGCCTGTTCCGGCAGCAATGAGCGTTTGTGGTCATACCAGGTGTATTCGCCGTAGATTAGGTAGCCGAGCATACCGGCACCGGCAAACACCGGGATAATCCATTTGGGCGCGCGCTTGGCGGTGGCGGCACGAATGCCCAGGGCAATACCGGCAGCACCCAGTCCGCAGAATACAGTGGCAACAAAAGTCCAGAACATAAATCGGTATCCTCAAAAAAGAACGGGCTCCCTCACAGAGGAAGCCCGTTCGGTATCAACCTGTCATTGCAGGCAATGATTCAGGCTGTCTTGCAGTTTAATGGTCTTGGGCAGATCCGGCACCGCGCGGGTAACGGACGCTTTCAACCAGTTCCTGGATCTCAACGGGCGGTTCAGCAGTCACTTTGGATACTGCGAAGGCTACCGCAAAGTTGACCACAGCACCAACTGCACCGATGGACAGCGGGGAGATACCCAGTACCCAGTTTTCAGGCGTGTCTGCCAGGTTGTTGGTGCCCGGGATGAAGAACCAGCCTTTGTAGATGAAGATATACACCAGGGTGAAGATCAGACCGGACAGCATACCCAGGGTTGCGCCCACGTTGTTCACACGCTTGGAGAAGATACCCATCATCAGCGCCGGGAACAGGGAGGCTGCCGCGATACCGAATGCCAGCGCTACCACCTGGGCCGCGAAGCCCGGAGGGTTGGCGCCCAGCCAGGTAGCAACCACAATGGCAACCGCCATGGAGATACGGGCCGCCATCAGTTCGCCTTTCTCACTGATGTTCGGGTTGAGTCGGCCTTTGATCAGGTCGTGACTCACCGCCGAGGAGATTGCCAGCAACAAGCCCGCTGCAGTCGACAGGGCGGCTGCCAGACCACCTGCGGCGATCAGGCCGATTACCCAGCCCGGCAGGTTGGCGATTTCAGGGTTGGCCAGTACCAGGATATCGTTGTTAACAACCATCTCGTTGCCTTCCCAGCCACGCTCGGAAGCGGTAGCGGCGAAGTCAGCGTTCTTGTCGTTATACAGCTGGATACGGCCGTCGTTGTTCTTGTCCTCGTAGGTGATCAGACCGGTCTCTTCCCAGGTGGCAATCCAGCCCGGACGCTGATTGTATTCGATCGGCTGGGCAGCAGTGCCTTCCGGATAGATGGTGGTCATCAGGTTCAGACGAGCCATGGACGCGACAGCCGGCGCAGTCAGGTACAGCAGGGCGATGAAGACCAGGGCCCAGCCGCCGGACCAGCGCGCGTCAGCAACCTTGGGAACCGTGAAGAAGCGGATGATTACGTGGGGCAGACCCGCAGTACCGATCATCAGGGACAGGGTAAACAGAACCATGTTCAGTTTGTTGTCCACATCTGCGGTGTACTCGCGGAAGCCAAGGTCGGTCACAACCTGGTTCAGCTTGGCCAGCAGCGGCATGCCGGATTCGGTGTGGGTAGAGAACATGCCCAGGCCCGGAATCGGGTTGCCGGTCAGTTGCAGGGAGATGAACACCGCCGGAATGGTGTAGGCAACGATCAGAACGCAGTACTGGGCTACCTGGGTGTAGGTGATGCCTTTCATACCGCCGAGTACCGCGTAGATGAATACAACCACGGCTGCGATGATCAGGCCGTTGGTCGCTTCAACTTCGAGGAAGCGGGAGAACGCAACACCAGCGCCAGCCATCTGGCCGATAACGTAGGTGACAGATGCTACGATCAGGCAGATAACCGCGACCAGACGGGCGTTGGGGCTGTAGTAACGATCACCGATGAACTCGGGTACCGTGAACTTGCCGAACTTCCGCAGGTACGGGGCCAGCAGCATGGCCAGCAGCACGTAACCGCCGGTCCAGCCCATCAGGAAGGTGGAGTTGGCGTAACCGCCGGCGGCAATCAGGCCCGCCATGGAGATGAAGGAGGCTGCAGACATCCAGTCGGCACCGATAGCCATACCGTTGGTTACCGGGTGAACACCGCCACCAGCAACGTAGAAGTCGCTGGTGCTACCGGCCTTCGCCCAGATGGCGATGCCGATATAGAGGAGGAACGAGGCCCCTACAAACAATAGGTTAATTGCAAATTGGCTCATTAGTTCTTACTCCTCGTGTACGCCGAATTGTTCGTCGATTTTGTTCATGCGCCAGGCGTAGAAGAAAATCAGAACAATGAAGGTAAGAATCGAGCCTTGCTGGGCAAACCAGAATCCGAGGTCGGTCCCGCCGACTTCAATGCCGGCCAGCATGGGGCGTAGCAGGATGGCGGCGCCATAGGAGCACAGGCCCCATATGATCAGACTGCCAAAGATAAGGCGTAGGTTCGCCTTCCAGTAGTTCTCAGCGTCGTAGCTATGACCTGACATACAAAATCACTCCTGTATTGTTGTTGTAGAGCTTTGCTGGTTTTTTGCTGGGGTGGTGCGGAAAGAGAATTTATTATTCATGTAATACTTCTCCGACTTGTTGTCATCTCCGACTTTACCGGTCAATGCGTTTGAGGATATTGGCAAATAGTCTAAGTCTCAGTAACTTGCCTTGCATTTGATCAAGGACATCAACGATAAGCCGGGCTAAATCAAAGTCGGTGCATCTGCTGTAAACGGCGTTGATAATGCAGTTTATCGACCAGTTCTTTCAGGGTTTTTACGTCTTTCTTCTGAGCCATATTGAGCGCTGCAAGGGTCAATTCGGCCGTTACCATCGCATCTGCCGCAGCGTGATGCCGTTCACTAATTTGAAGATTGAAGTAGTCGGCCCAGTTATCCAGCCCGCGCCCCTTGGTCTCGGCGTGGGGGAAAAACGCCGGTAACAGCTCTGCCACATCCATCCAAAGGTGCTGAGATGTGTAACCCAGTTGGGCTTTCAGGGTCTTCTCGAGGAATTTCTGGTCGAACGCCGAATGGTAGGCCAGGATGGGATCGCCGTTCATCCACTCCAGCAGGTGCAGCAGGGCATCCTCGGTCTCATGGCCCTGGGTCAGGGCTTCAGGGCCAATGCCGTGAATCAGCACGGTTTCGCTGATATCCAGCTCCGGGCGGCGCAGGATCAGGTCAAACTGGTCATTCAGGTGGATGACGCCGCTTTCGATGGCCACCGCGCCAATGGCGATGACTTCGTCTTTCGAGAAGTTGAGCCCGGTGGTTTCCAGGTCCAGCACGATCAGCCGGGAACGGGCCAGCAGCTGGTCGCTGGCCGTTTTCGGGGCCGGCAGGCCGTCGGTGTCGTGGTCACCGGTAACGCCGCCGCGGCGCTGGGCCAGCCATTGTTTGATCTGTTCGAGCATGGTTGCCGGCCTATAGTTGGTAGGTGATTTCCAGTTTTTGCTGCAGCCGCTGGGCCTGGCGGAAAGATTCCCGCAGTATCCGTCTGTCCAGCGGGTTCAGGTCATCCGGATCTATGTAGTTGGTCAGCTCTTCACCTTTATCGAGCATTTCCTGGTGGGCGCGCATGCGGATGGCCTGAATCAGGCTGTAGGCTTCTTTCCATGCGTTGGCATCCTTGGCGTCGAACACATCTTTTCGGGCCAGTGCATCAATCCGTTCCAGTGTGTTGGCGGTTTCAACACCGTGGGCCAGGGCGAAGACCCTGACGGATTCCACAAACGGCGCCAGCCCCTGGCGTTTCAGGTCCAGGGAGTGCTTTTTCTCGTCGTTCAGGTAACGGAAGTTGCGGAACATGGTCAGCGGCGGTTTGCGCTGCAAGGCGTTGCCGGCCAGCATTTTCTGGAACAGGGCGTTCTTGCGGATGCGGGCCAGTACGTTTTCCAGTAACCGGTGCAGCGGTTCCGACGGGCCGAATACAGCGCGCATATCCAGGAAAATCGACGAATAGACCAGGTTCTGTGGGGTCGACGCATCGATAAAGCGAATAAACCAGTCGTCCCATTCGCCGATGCTCAGGCACAGTTTCGGGTTGCTGGCCATGATGTTGCCCTTGCACAGGGTGAAGCCGCACTCAGCCAGCTCATCATTGACCTTGCGGGCGAAGGGCAGCAGCTTTTCACGAACCTGTTCCGGGGTCATGCCTTCCGGAGTCTCGAACAGGATGCCGTTATCCTGGTCGGTCAGCAGGGTCTGCTCCTGCCGGCCTTCGCTGCCGAAGGTGAGCCAGGTGAAGGGAATGCCCGGATCGTTCTTTTTCAGGTTCAGTTCCAGCACCCTTCGCACGGTGACATCATTCAGGGTGGTGATGATCTTGACCACCTGGCCGGAGTCCGCGCCATGGGCCAGCATGGCATCCACCAGCCTGGAAACATCGGTGCGTAGGGCCACCAAAGTGCGCAGGTGGGTAGCGGTGCCGATGGTGCGGGCAAGGTTGACCAGGTCTACCCGCTGGAGGGAGAACAGGTCCCGCTCCGAAACCACGCCGATAAGCCGCTGTTCTTCGTCCACCACGCACAAATGGGCAAAGTGATGTTCTGCCATCAGCATGGCTGCCTCGAAGGCATCGGCAGTTGACGGCAGGCAGCAGGGGTTCGACGTCATTACCTGGCTGATGGGGGTGTCCAGTGGCCCCTTTTCTTCGGCAACCATGGTGCGCAGGTCGCGCAAGGTAAAGATGCCGGTGGGGTGGCGGCCGTCATCGGTAATGATGATGCTGCCCACGTTGTTTTCGTGCATCCGGGCCACGGCTTTGCGCACCGGCAGGTCCGGGGAGCAGACGATCGGATTGCGCAGGGCATAGCGTTCCAGCGGGGTGTCCAGGCTGTTACTGGAGCCGATCGAGGCCATGGCCTTGGATTGCAGGCGCTGGTTTACCTGCTCCAGCAGGCTGCTGACCCCGCGCAGGCAGAAATCCCGGAACGGCTCGCTTTCAGAAATCAGGGTTACGAAATCTTTCTTCTCGATGCTCAGGCAGAAGGTATCCCCGGCCGCCCGGTGCAGGGTGCGGGTCGGCCGCTCGCCCACCAGCGCTGCCAGGGGGAAGCATTCGCCCTGGCTGATTTCGAAAGTGGTTTCGGTTCGCTCTTCGGTTTTGTGCTGGCGCTCGCCCCGGATCCGGCCTTGCTTGACCACGTAGAATCGCTTGGCCTGCCCGTCTTCCGGCGACAGCACCACATCACCGTCCGCGTAGAAGCTGAGGGTGGCATGTTCGGCAAAGTGCGCCAGGTGGGTGTCGTCCATGCTTGAAAAGGGTGCATGTTCCCGCAGGAACGACATAATCGCGCGGGTATTCTGGGGGCGGGTGGTGTCCTGGTTTGCTGCGGCCATAGCGGAGTTCGTCCTGGTCCTGGTGGCGCGGCGGGTTACCGGCGCTCATTCGTTATTGTTGTCCTTCTGCAGTGTAGTGCAGCAGGTCGTTGTTGTACCTTACGATTTTCGTCGCAAACCTTGTCGGTTGTCTGCTTTATGGTAGCCCCGGGCAGTGGTAGAGTTCTGATACTTGTCAATCCGGAAGCAGTTAGTGTCATGACCAGTAAAGACGAACGCCTGGCCTTCCTCGAAGAGATGAAGGATGTCCGGCGGATCCGTAAACCCAACAAAGCGGAAGTGGCGGTTCCACGGGAACTGACGCCTGGCCACCTGGCACGCCAGCAGGCTGCGGTAGAGACCCCGGTGCGCGACCTGAACCCGCTGACCTCAGACATGGTGGAGCCGCTGACGGCCCACGATGTACTGAGCTGGATGCGTCCGGGCATTCAGCATGGGGTGTTCCGCAAGTTGCGGCTGGGCCAGTATCCCATTGAAGCCCGGCTGGACCTGCACCGGATGACCGTAGAAGAGGCCCGGAGGGAAGTGTTCGCCTTTATTAACGATTGCGTGCGCTATGGCCTGCGCTCGGTGATCATCCTGCATGGCAAAGGGGAGCGTAATCCGGACGGGATCGCCCAGCTGAAGAGTTACCTGGCCAAGTGGCTGCCGGAGCTGGACAGTGTACTGGCGTTCCATTCGGCCCAGAAGCACCACGGTGGCACCGGGGCCGTCTACGTGATGGTGCGCAAAAGCGAGCGGGACAAACAGTATAACCGGGAAGTACACGGCAGCCGCTAGGGTGCCTGAACAGTGTGACAAACGAGGAAAGGAACATGACCAAGCGTTCTGTAGCAGTGCTGATGTTAGCAAGCCTTTTTGCCCTGACCGGCTGTAAAGACCGGGTGATCTGGAACGACAACGGCAAGGTGGACGAGGCAACCCAGGACCGGGAAGTCTGGAACACCAATGGCCAGGTCGATTCCGGCGAGCGCAAGATCTGGGTGAATAAAGGACGGTAAGGAAGTCGTCAAGTAAGCCCGCGGGCCTGCTTCAAACCACGACACAAAAACTAGAGGAACGGCTCATGGCGTTCAGCCTGACAGTGAATGGAAACCGGCACACGGTAGATGTAGATCCGGATACGCCCCTTTTGTGGGTCATCCGCGATGAACTGGGCCTGAAAGGCACCAAGTTTGGTTGTGGTGCCGGCTTGTGTGGCGCCTGCACCGTGCACGTGAATGGCCAGCCGGCCCGTTCCTGCTCCACCGCCATTGAGCTGGTGGATGGTGCCGAGATTACCACCATCGAAGGGCTGGCTGAGGGCGGCAATCTGCACCCTCTGCAGCAGGCCTGGATCAGCGAGGGCGTTCCCCAGTGCGGCTATTGCCAGTCTGGCCAGATTATGACCGCTGCCCACCTGCTGGCAAATAACCCTTCGCCCTCCCGGGATGACATCGTGGCCGCCATGACCGGCAACCTGTGCCGCTGCGGCACCTACGCCCGCATTGTGGCCGCGGTGGAATCGGTGGCCGGTGGTGTTGGCCATTATCAGCCTGGGCAGGAGGGCGCCTGATATGACCATGAACCGCCGTGATTTTATCAAAGTCAGTACCGGCGCCTCCGGCAGTCTGGTACTGGCCCTGTCGCTTCCGGGCTGTGCCTCGGTACAAACCGGCTTCGAGCCGGAAACCGGTGAATGGACGCCGGATGTCTGGCTGGAGCTCGACAAACAGGACGAGATTACCTTCACCCTGGCCCGGGTTGAAATGGGGCAGGGTACCTACACCGGCCTGACGACCCTGATTGCGGAAGAACTGGATGTGGATCCGGCCCGGATTCAGGTGAAGTTCGCCCCGGTAGCGCCGGAATACCGTAACCCGTTTATTGGCCTGCAATTGACCGGCGGCAGTACCAGCGTAGCGAGTAGCTGGCAGCCCCTGCGGGAGGCGGGAGCGTCTGCCAGGTTGATGCTGGTTATGGCCGCCGCCCGGGTTTGGGGGGTGGACGCCGATAACTGCCGTACCGACAACGGGCGGGTGCTTCATCCCAACGGGGTGGATTCCCTGCGTTATGGCCAGCTGGTTGAGCTGGCGGACAAAGAAGTGATTCGGGGCGATGTGCCCCTCAAACCCCGTTCGGAATGGAAATACATCGGCAAGCAGGCGGGCAAACTGGACGCCCGGGCCAAGGCCACGGGCACCGCGGTTTACGGCATTGATGTCGAGCTGCCGGGCATGGTGTACGCGGTGATGACCCGCAGCCCTCGCTACGGAGGCCGTGCCCAATCGTTTAACCGCGATGAGATTCTGGCCATGGCTGGCGTGCAGGCGGCGTTTATCACCGAACGCGGTGTCGCCGTGGTGGCAAACAGTTACTGGAAAGCCCGTAAAGCACAGCAGGCTGTGCGCGTGGAGTGGGATTTCGCCGAGGCCCTGGATACCACGGTTGATGAGGTGTTCGAGGGCTATCGTAAAGCCGCCAGCGAAGACCCTGGCGAGCAGGAGCGCTCTGAAGGCGATGTGGCAGAGGCCATCCGCAAAGCCGGGCGCGTGGTGGAAACCGAGTACGAACAGCCATACCTGGCCCATGCGCCGATGGAACCCATGAATGCCACCGCCTGGTACCACGATGGCGGCATGGAGATCTGGGCACCAACGCAGGCACCGGATCTCGGGCGCATTGCGGCCTGCCGGAATTCGGACCTTTCACCGGATGACGTGACCGTACACACCACCTTCCTGGGTGGGGGCTTCGGTCGCCGGCTGACCCAGGATTACATCGAGGAAGCCGCTGCGGTTGCCTATGAGCTGAAGGTGCCGGTCAAACTGATCTGGTCCCGGGAAGAAGACATACGCCACGGTTTCTGGCGCCCGGCCATGCTGCACCGTATGACTGCCAGCCTGGACGGTTCTGATCTCACTGGCTGGGATCACCAGATTGTCGGCCCGCAGATTCTTGACTGGTACGTGCGCAACGCTGCGCCGGCCCAGTACCTCTGGGCACCAAAATTTCTCTATAACACCCTCGGTAAAGTAGGTTTGATGGTCGAGGGTCTGGCCACACCAAAAGATGTATCTGCCATAGAAGGTGCTATCGGCTATCCCTATCAGGTTCCAAATGTCAGCGTGCGACACACCCATACCGACCCCGGCGTGCCCATCACCTGGTGGCGCTCAGTAGGCTACTCCCACAATGGGTTTGCCGTTGAAACCTTTATGGACGAACTGGCCCACGAGGCTGGGCAGGATCCCCTGGAATTCCGCCGAAAACTGCTGGCCAAAGAGCCGCGCCACGCCAGGGTATTGGAACGGGCGGCGGATCGGGCGCAGTGGGGCGAGCCGCTCCCGGAAGGCAGGGCACGGGGCATAGCGCTGTTCCAGAGTTTTGGCACCTACGTAGCCCAGGTGGTGGAAGCCGGTATCGAAAACGGCGAAATCCGTGTTTACAAGGTAACCGCCAGTGTGGATTGTGGCCAGGTGGTGAACCCGCGCATCGTCGAGGACCAGATTTCCGGCGGTATCCTGTTTGGCCTGACGGCGGCGTTGTTTGGCGAAATCACCTTTAACAAAGGTGAAGTCCAGCAGAGCAATTTCCACGATTATCGGCTGCTGCAGATGCACCAGGTGCCCGAGGTTGTGGTGGATATTGTCGACAGCGATGAAGCCCCCACCGGCGTGGGCGAGCCGGGTGTGCCGCCGGTGATTCCTGCTCTGGGCAATGCGCTGTTTGCACTGACCGGTAAGCGCCAGCGCCGGTTACCGCTGACCGCATGATCAAGCGGTTTGGTGTAATAGACGGAGAATCCCAGTGTTTGATGTGACCCGATACGCTATTGCCGCCCAGTCCATCGTGGATGCCGGGCGCTTCCTGTATGACAGGGGCTGGTCGCCGGCCACCAGCAGCAACTATTCTGCCCGCATCGACAGCGATCACATTGCCATTACCGTGTCCGGGCGCCACAAAGGCCAACTCGCTGCCGGTGATGTCATGGTGGTAGACCTGAACGGCAACCCGGTCCAGAGTAACTGCAAGTCCTCGGCAGAAACCCTGCTGCACACGGTGTTGTATCAGGTGTTTCCGGATGCGGGTGCAGTGCTGCACACCCACTCGGTGAAGGCCACCGTGCTCAGCCGCCTGATCTGGCCGGGCAAATCGCTGGAGCTGGAAGGCTATGAACTGCAAAAAGCCTTTGCCGGTGTAAACAGCCATGAGGGCCGGCTATCGATACCGGTGTTCGACAACACCCAGGACATCCCGGCCCTGGCGGAACAGACCGCCGAATGGTTCCGGGCTCATCCGGAACAACCGGGTTACCTGATTCGGGGCCACGGCCTGTATACCTGGGGCGCCACCATGGCCGATTGCCTGCGCCATGTGGAAGCCTTTGAATTTCTCTTTGAATGTGAACTTGAAACCATGAGGGTCCGCCCATGACCACCCTGAGCATTTTCCAGCAGAACCAGCCGCAAGCGGCCCACACCGTAACCACCGACCCGCGGGTGATTCGCGATACGCTGGCCAGCCAGGGTGTGCGCTTTGAGCAATGGCCAACCCGGGAGCTGCCGGCTTCGGCCACCCAGGAACAGATTCTGGAAGCCTACGCGGATGAGGTCGCCAGCCTGAAGCAGGAATGCGGTTTCCAGACCGCCGATGTGGTCAGCCTGACCGCGGACCACCCGGATAAAGACGCCTTCCGCCAGAAGTTCCTCGACGAACACACCCACAGCGAAGACGAAGTGCGTTTCTTTGTGCGCGGGCAGGGGCTGTTCTACCTGCATTTTGGTGATCAGGTGTATGCCCTGATGTGCGAAAAGAATGACCTGATCAGCGTTCCGGATGGCACCCGCCACTGGTTTGATATGGGCCCGGAGCCGGAATTTACCTGTATTCGCCTGTTCTCTAACCCGGAAGGCTGGGTGGCCAGCTTCACTGGTGAGGAGATTGCCTCCACCCTGCCCAGGTATGAAGCGCTGGCGGGGGTGGCCTGATGATCCGGGTAATTCTGACCGACATCGAAGGCACCACCAGCTCTATCTCCTTTGTACACGAGGTGCTGTTCCCCTACGCCAGCGAACACCTGCCGGCGTTTGTACGAGCCCATCACCACACCACACCGGCGGTTGCAGAGCAGCTGGCGATTGTGGCGCAGAAAAGCGGTGTCGACGGTAAGGACGTGGAAGCCCTCATCGAAGTGCTCCAAGGCTGGATCAGCGAGGACCGCAAGGAAGGTTCCCTCAAGGCCTTGCAGGGCATGGTCTGGGAGCAGGGCTATCACAGCGGCGAGTTGAAGGGCGACATCTACCCGGATGCGGCGGACTACCTGCAGCGCTGGCATGATCGGGGGCTGAGGTTGTTCGTATATTCTTCCGGTTCGGTCAAAGCCCAGAAGCTGATCTTTGGCCACAGCAACGAAGGCGACTTTACACCGTTTTTCTCCGGGTATTTTGATACCGGCGTGGGTGGCAAGAAAGAAGCTCAGTCGTACCGTAACATCCTTGACGAGCTGGGTGTTGAGCCGGGTTCAGTGCTGTTTCTCTCGGATGTTGAGGCCGAACTTGAAGCGGCCGAGCAGGCGGGCATGAAAACCGCCTGGCTGGTACGTGAGGGTGAATTGCCGGACACCGGTCGCTTCGTGGCCCGGGGCTTTGCGGAGGTAGACGCGCTGCTGCGTAAACGCTAGGAGGTCGATTTATGCCCGGACTGTTAAGGCTGCAATGGCTGGTTCCGGGTATCTGTGCCCTGTTTCTGGCTGGATGTAACCCGTTCTCCGAAGCCAGGCCGATGATGACCGAGTACCTGGAGCGCCTGGCCCGGGTACTTGAAGCCCCCGCTGTTTCCCTGCCTGAAGAGTTGCCGCCGGCATCGCAATTACCCCGCCGCCGTGACCGCGTGCTGGACATGCCGGAACTGGATATCGGCATGCTCGAATTCCTGTCGCTGTATGGCTGTGAGCTGCAGTATGTGGTGGGTGAGAAGAACTCGGTCATGGGCAGGGTGATGCAGCCGGTAAACCGCCTGCGATACGAAGTGCGTTTTATCCGCGCGGCGGAAGACTGCCTGCCGGAGGTGGATGATGAAGAGCTTGGGGAAACCCTGGCTGAAGCGATCGAGAGCAAGCAGGATTCGTTACCCCGGGCTGTCTGGAATGCTACCTGGGGGACCGAAGAAATCGAGAACCTGTTTACCCTGAGTAAAGGTTTTTACCCGGTGGGTGAAGGCCAGCTTCCGGTGTCCGACCTGGTGCGGGACCTGGAACAATTGAACGAGACAGTGACGGGCTTGTCGCGGCAGCAGCTTGACGTTTCCCTGAATAACCTGGGTGCCATCCATCAGCGCTGGCAGGCCGAATACCGGGCCGGGCAACTGGTTAACAGTGCCCGCTTGCTGATTGCCACGCTGGATACCGGCACCGAAGTGCTTCAGGCCAGGCTGGCAGAACGGCCGCTATGCCTTAACGGGAAACCGAACAACCAGTCCGACATCGTTCACAGTTTTTTCTTCAGTGTGTATATCGGTGAGGTTCAGCCCTACATGAGTGATGTCAGCCGGGCGGCCGATACCTTGATTGCGGGCTTCGCAGAGCTGGCGGCGAAGCAGGAAGCGCAAATACCGGAAGCCTTTGGCGGCTGGGCTCGCCGGCACCTGCAGGCTGGTGAGGAAGGCAGCCTCTGGCATCAGCTTGATGGCGCAATGATGCGCCACACACGCCACTGGCAGCAACTGCTGGAACAATGCGGGCTGAGGCCGGGTGCCTGACAGCCCGCACTGGCTATAGCCGGCGTTAGCCCGCCGCCACAGGCCGGTTCACTTTCAGGTGCACCATGGCCACGGTGAACAGCAGGAAGGTGAGAATGGTCATGATCACTGGCCCGGCAGCACCTTCGCTCAGCCAGGCCGAAACCACCGCCTGGGTAAAGTAGAAAATCAGCACAAAGGCCATCCAGATGTAGCCCCGGTTATGACCGCGGAAAACCGGCACGGCAAACGCCAGCAGCGGCAGGAGTTTGACCGTCAGCATCAGGGGAATCGAGACGCCTTCCACGGGTGCCGGGTAGAAGGTCGTCAGCAGCAATCCGGCCAGCACCGAGATATACAGGGCGATGGTCAGGCGTGCCGTGGTTTTTGCTTTGTCGTTGTGGAGCATAGAAGGTTCCGGGTGGTGGATTTCGAATCAGTCAGCCAGTTTCACGGCCAGCCGGGCTAGCCGTTCGCCAAAGGCCTGGCACAGGGCTTTCTCGTGTTCGCTCAAACCTTGCTGGGCGCCGGTGCCGGCCCAGTGTGAAGGCCCGTAGGGGGTGCCGCCAGTGCTGGTTTCATTCAGGGCGCTCTCCGAGTAGGGCAGGCCGCACAGCACCATGCCGTGGTGCAGCAGAGGCAACATCATGGTGAGCAGGGTGGTTTCCTGGCCGCCATGCAGGCTGCCGGTGGAGGTGAACGCACCGCCGGGCTTGCCGGCGAGCTTGCCGTTCAGCCACAGGTCTCCGGTGCCGTCCAGGAAGTGCTTGAGCGGTGCCGCCATATTTCCGAAGCGGGTAGGGCTGCCCAGTGCCAGGCCGGCACAGTTGGCCAGCTCTTCCCGGGTTGCATAGGGGGCGCCGGTATCCGGAACCGGGGGCAGGCTGGCGGTGGTGTCCGGCGACACCGACGGAACGGTGCGGATCTTCGCTTCCATTCCGCTTACCCGGGCCACGCCCCGGCCAATCTGGGTGGCCATGTCGGCGGTCTGGCCGTTCCGGCTGTAATAAAGAACAAGAATGTACGGGCTGGTATCGCTCATGCCTGGCTCCTGGGCAATGCTTCAGAGAATCTCGAGAACGCTTTCCGGTGGCCGGCCGATGGCCGCCTTGCCGTTGGCCAGTACAATCGGCCGCTCGATCAGTTTGGGGGTGGCCACCATGGCTTTTACCAGCTGTTCCCGGCTCAGTTCCGGGTTATCCAGGCCCTGTTCCTTGTATTCGCTTTCCTTGGTGCGCATCAGCTGGCGGGGTTCGCAGCCCAGCAGGTCAAGGATATGTAACAGTTCCTGCTCTGTCGGAGGCGTCTCCAGGTAGCGTATAATCTCCGGTTCGATACCCTTTTGCTGAATCAGCTCAAGGGTCTGCCGTGATTTGGAACACCGTGGGTTATGGAAAATGCGGGTTGGTTCTGTCATGGTCATGCCCGGTTTACAGTAGTGGTTGCTGTCCTTTCGAAGGGCGGTAGTCTAACAGGAGGATATCCCTTGCAGTACCCTCGGCCGTTCAGGCGTTCTCTGGCTTTAATTACGCTGGTTTTAGCGGCAGCGACCATCACCGGTTGTGAAAAAACCGAGCTGCAGCGTGCCGATGGTACAGCTATGAACTGGGATGACTTCCGTGGCCGCTGGGTATTGGTGAACTACTGGGCAGAATGGTGCAAGCCTTGCCTGGAAGAAATTCCCGAGCTGAACGAGCTGGACAAGGCGCCGGATATCTCTGTGCTGGGTGTGAATTTTGATGGCGTTACCGGCACGGCCCTGGAGCAGCTGGGAGAGGAAATGGGCATCGAGTTCCTGATGCTGGGCCAGGACCCGGGCCCGGAATTCGGCTGGAAAATGCCCGTGGGCTTGCCCGCCACGTTCATTGTCGACCCCTCCGGCAACCTGGTTGAAACCCGGTTCGGGCCACAAACCGAAGAAGACATCCGCACATTGATTGGCAACTGACCATGGCAAACACTTTCGTTCACCTGCGCGTACATTCCGAATATTCCATGGTGGATGGCCTGGTAAGGGTCAAGCCGCTGATCGGCCGCGTGGCGGAGCTGGGCATGCCCGCCGTTGGCCTGACCGAGCAATCCAACATGTGTTCCCTGGTGCGCTTCTATAAGGCCGCCATGGGCGCCGGCGTCAAGCCGATCATCGGTGCGGACCTGTGGCTGGAAAACCCGGATGAGCCGGAAAACCCGTTCCGACTGACCCTGCTGGCCCGCAACAACGACGGTTACCTCAACCTCACCGAAATCATCTCCCTCGGCTATACCGAAGGCCAGCGCTACGGCAAGCCGATTATCCGCAAGGAATGGCTGGAAGCCCGGCCCGCGGGGCTGATTGCCTTGTCCGGTGCCAAGATGGGGGATGTGGGTAAGGCTGTGCTGGCGGGCAAGCCGGAACTGGCTCGGGAGCGTGCCGAATACTGGATGAACCTGTACCCGGGCAGCTACTACCTGGAGCTGCAGCGTACCGGCCGGGGCGGTGATGAAGACTGCCTGCATATGAGCGTGGAACTGGCAGCTGAACTGGGCCTGCCGGTGGTAGCTACCAACGACGTGCACTTCCTGCAGGCGGACGATTTCGAAGCCCACGAAGCCCGGGTCTGTATTGGTGAAAGCCGGACCCTGGATGACCCCAGGCGGGATCGTCGCTTCAGCGACCAGCAATACCTGCGTAGCGCCGAGGAAATGATCGAGCTGTTCTCGGACATTCCCGAGGCCGTCGAGAACACCGTGGAAATCGCAAAACGCTGTTCGGTGAAAGTGCGCATGGGCGAGTACTTCCTGCCCAACTACCCGATCCCGGATGGCATGACCATGGACGATTACTTCCGCCATGTGTCCGAAGAAGGGCTGGAAGCGCGCCTTGCCAAGACCCTGAGCAAGGACGACCCGGAATACGACCAGAAGCGCGAAGACTATTACAAACGCCTGAAGTTCGAGCTGGATATCATCATCCAGATGGGGTTCCCGGGTTACTTCCTGATCGTTATGGACTTCATCAAGTGGGCCAAGAATAACGGCGTGCCGGTGGGCCCGGGCCGGGGTTCCGGTGCCGGCTCCCTGGTCGCCTATGCGCTGCTGATCACCGACCTGGACCCGCTGGAATACGACCTGCTGTTCGAGCGGTTCCTGAACCCGGAACGGGTATCCATGCCCGACTTCGACGTCGACTTCTGCATGGAAGGCCGGGACCGGGTCATCGAATACACCGCCCAGAAGTATGGCCGGGAAGCGGTTTCCCAGATCATTACCTTCGGTACCATGGCCGCCAAGGCGGTGGTGCGGGACGTTGCCCGGGTGCAGGGCAAATCCTACGGCCTGGCAGACAAGCTCTCCAAGCTGATTCCCTTTGAAGTGGGCATGACCCTCAACAAGGCCATCGAACAGGAGCCCCAGCTCAAGGAATTCCTGGAGCAGGATGAGGAAGCCCAGGAAATCTGGGAAATGGCCCTGAAGCTTGAGGGCGTTTGCCGGAACGCCGGTAAACACGCCGGGGGCGTGGTGATCGCGCCCACCAAGATTACGGATTTCTCGCCGCTGTACTGCGACGATGAGGGCGGAAGCCTGGTCACCCAGTTCGATAAAGGCGACGTGGAAGACGCCGGGCTGGTGAAGTTCGACTTCCTGGGCCTTCGGACCCTGACCATCATCAAGTGGGCCCTGGGCATGATCAACCCGCGCCGGCAAGAGCGCGGGCTTGGTGACCTGGACATCAGCACCATTCCGCTGGATGACAAGCCCTCGTTCGACCTGTTGAAAAAGGCCGAGACCACCGCGGTGTTCCAGCTGGAATCCCGCGGCATGAAAGACCTGATCCGCCGCCTGCAGCCGGACTCCCTGGAAGACATGATCGCCCTGGTGGCCCTGTTCCGCCCGGGGCCGCTGCAGTCCGGCATGGTAGACGACTTTATCGACCGTAAGCATGGCCGCCAGCCGATGTCTTACCCGCACCCGGATTATCAGTATCAAGGCCTGAAGCCGGTATTGGAGCCCACTTACGGGGTCATCCTGTACCAGGAGCAGGTCATGCAGATTGCCCAGGTGATGGCCGGCTATACGCTGGGCGGTGCAGACATGCTGCGCCGGGCCATGGGTAAGAAAAAGCCGGAGGAGATGGAGAAGCAGAAAGCCATCTTCCTGGACGGTTGTGAGAACAACGGCATCGATAAAACCCTGGCCGAGAATATCTTCGACCTGGTAGAAAAGTTCGCCGGCTACGGCTTCAACAAATCGCACTCCGCAGCTTACGCGCTGGTGTCCTACCAGACCCTGTGGCTGAAAACCCACTACCCGGCCGAGTTCATGGCTGCGGTACTTACCGCCGATATGCAGAACACCGACAAGGTGGTCACGCTGGTGGAAGAGTGCCGGAACATGAAGCTGGACCTGCTGGTACCGGACGTCAGCCGTTCTGCCTACACTTTCACGGTTAATGACGACGGCCAGATTGTTTACGGCCTGGGCGCGATCAAGGGCCTGGGTGAAGGTCCTATCGAAAGTATTGTTGAGGCGGCCAAAGACGGCCCGTTCCAGGATATCTTCGATTTCTGCCGTCGCATCGACCTGAAAAAGGTGAACAAGCGAGCCATGGAAGCCCTGATCCGCTCCGGTGCGATGGACAAGTTAGGCGCGGGCCGTGCCCAGCTGATGGCGAGCATCGAGAAGGCCATACAGCAAGCCGACCAGCAATCCCGTAACGATGCCGCTGGCATGGTGGATATGTTCGGCGAAATGCTCGAAGGCGGCGGCGAAGACGGTGATCCCTACGCAGATGTGGCCAACGTGCGCGAGTGGCCGGAGAAAGAACGGCTCAAGGGTGAGAAAGACACCCTGGGTATTTACCTTACCGGCCACCCGTTTGACGAATACGAGCGGGAAGTGCGGCGCTTTGTCCGTAACTCCATTGCCGACCTCAAGCCCAATAAGTCGCCCCAGCGGGTGGCCGGGCTGGTGGTGGCCCAGCGCACCATGAAAACCCGTACCGGCTCCACCATGTGCTTTATCACCCTGGATGACCGCAGCGCCCGTATTGAGGCCACGCTGTTCTCGGAAGCATTTTTCGAAAACCGCGAGCTGCTGCAGTCGGACCAGGTGATTGTGGTGGAAGGGCAGGTCAGCCACGACGATTATTCCGGCCAGATGAAAATGCGGGTCAGCTCGGTGATGGACGTAGCCACCGCCCGGCAGCAGTTCAGCCGGGGTATCCGGCTGGCCCTGCATGCTGACCAGCTGCAGAACGGCCTGCTGGACAAACTCGACGACACGCTGCGGCCTTTCCGTAACGAAGGCAGCCCGGTGTGGATCGAATACAGCAGTGCCGAGGCCAGCACCCGGATTGAGCTTGGGCCATCCTGGCGGGTGCAGCCCGATGACAACCTGTTGTTCGAGTTGAAACACCTGGTGGGAGAGAAGTCGGTGGAGTTGGTCTATGATTAAGACCAATGTCCGCTTTAGTTGAGCGTTTTGCGCTGCTATCTTTGTCCCAAATTCTGGTTATGGTGGGTTGACCGCCCACCTGGCAAGCAAATGATGGAACATCATGAACCCTAATTACCTGGATTTCGAACAGCCGATCGCCGACCTGGAAGCCAAGATTGAAGAGCTTCGCATGGTGGGTAACGACACCGACATCAATATCACTGATGAAATCAGCCGTCTGAAGAAGAAAAGCGTCAGTCTGACGGAAACTATCTTTTCAGACCTCAAGCCCTGGGACGTAGCCCGCCTGGCCCGCCATCCGCGCCGCCCCTACACCCAGGACTATGTCGACCTGATTTTTGAGGATTTTGACGAACTGCACGGCGACCGTCGCTATGCGGATGATTTGTCCATCATTGGCGGCACCGCTCGCCTGGACAACAAGCCCGTGATGGTGATTGGTCACCAGAAAGGCCGCGAAGTTCGTGACAAGGTCAAGCGCAACTTCGGCATGCCGCGCCCGGAAGGCTACCGCAAGGCCCTGCGCCTGATGGAAATGGCCGAGCGCTTCAAGATGCCGATACTGACCTTTATCGATACCCCGGGCGCCTATCCTGGTATCGGCGCCGAAGAGCGTGGCCAGAGTGAGGCCATCGCCTTTAACCTGGCGGTGATGTCGCGCCTGAAAACCCCCGTTATCTCCACCGTAATCGGTGAGGGTGGTTCCGGTGGTGCACTGGCCATTGGCGTGTGCGACCAGTTGAACATGCTTCAGTACTCCACCTACGCGGTTATCTCCCCTGAGGGTTGCGCGTCTATTTTGTGGAAGAGTGCGGAGTATGCCTCCCAGGCTGCGGAAGCTATGGGCGTAACCGCCCAGCGCCTGAAAGAGTTGGGTGTTGCGGACAACGTGATTGCCGAGCCCCTGGGTGGTGCCCACCGCAATCCGGAAAAAATGGCCGAGACCCTGAAAACGACCCTGGGTCAGGGCATTGACGAACTGGGCCGTTTACCCCTGGACGAGCTGGTAAGCCGCCGTTACGAGCGCTTAACCAAGTATGAAGGCGGGCGGTAACACCGCCCGGGCTTCTGGCTGGCCCGGCGACCTGCTCGGGCCGGTCAGTCAACTTCCCGAATATTCCCGTCTCTGGGTGGCCTTCAGCGGCGGCCTGGATTCCACGCTGTTATTGCAGGCTGCCTCTGCCTGCCACCCCTCTGTTACTGCCCTGCACATCAATCATCAGCTCCAGCCCAATCATCAGCAGACCGAGCAATTCTGCCGGGATGTCTGCGAGCAGCTGGGTGTTGAATTGTCCGTTGCGCGGGTGGATGTCCCGGTTGGTGCCAGGGGTGCTGGCGGCCTGGAAGATGCGGCCCGTACAGCCCGTTATGAGGTGTTTCACAACACCCTGAACCCGGGCGACATGTTATTGATGGCCCACCACGCCGATGACCAGGCAGAAACGGTCCTTTTCCGGCTGTTGCGGGGCTCCGGTGTCAGCGGGCTGGCCGGAATGCCGAAAACGCGGCCGTTAGGCAAGGGCACCCTGTACCGGCCCTGGCTCGGGGTCAGTCGCGACAGGCTGGAGCAGGTGGCGACGAAACTTGGCGTGCGCTGGGTGGAAGACCCCAGCAACCAGAGCCGGCAATTCGACCGCAATTACCTGCGCCACAGTGTTCTGCCTGGCCTGAAGGACCGTTGGCCCGGTTTGTTGAAGCGGGTTGCCCACAGCGCCCGATCCTGTGCCGAAAGTGACCAGCTGAATCAGCGCCTGGCGGAGCTTCAGTGGCAGACCTGTTCCGATAGCGGCCGCCTGGTGATTGAGCCGTTCTCCGCCCTGAGTGCCCTCGAGCGCCGCAACCTGGTGCGTTGGTGGATTCAGCGCGAGGGTTTCCCGCCGCCGGCTTTGGCAGGCTGGGACCAGGTTCTGGCTGAACTGCTTGAAGCCGGAGAGGATCGGGAGCCGGAGCTCCGGGGCGATGGATTCAGCTTGCGCCGTTACCGGGGGCATATCTACCTGGTGCCGGATAACCCTCCCGCGCCAGAGCCAGTAGCGCTTACCCCCGGGTCGCCAGTGCGTTGGTCCGGCTGGTTGCTGTCGCTGGAAGCGGTTGCCCGGGCGGAACAGCAAACAACACCGCCGCCAATAAGGGTATCTACGAGGCAGGGTGGTGAGCGGGTCCGGCTGGCCCGGGGTAAGCCTTCCCGTGCGTTGAAAAACTGGCTTCAGGAACAGTCCGTTCCACCCTGGGAGCGCTCAGTATTACCGCTGGTCTGGCGGCAAACCAGCGAGGGCGAAGAGCTGATCGGGATTGGCGATTTGTGGTGTTCTGAACAATACTCGGGAGGCGCCCCTGCCACCGGCTGGCGGCTGATTGTGGAGAGGGATTGTGATTGAGTACAGAGGGGCTTTCTGGTAGTCTGGCGTCCCATCTTGAGATGAACAATCTCCCTCCTTCACCGAACCAGATAATCACGGAATCTGCATGACGCGTTATATTTTCGTCACCGGCGGTGTCGTGTCCTCATTAGGCAAAGGTATTGCGTCTGCCTCACTGGCAGCCATCCTCGAGGCACGCGGCCTGAAGGTCACTATTCTCAAGCTGGACCCGTACATCAACGTGGACCCCGGCACCATGAGCCCGTTCCAGCACGGTGAGGTTTTTGTCACCGAAGACGGCGCGGAAACCGACCTTGACCTGGGCCACTACGAACGCTTTATTCGTACCCCCATGAGCAAGCGTAACAACTTCACCACCGGCCGGGTGTACGAAGAAGTTATCCGCAAAGAGCGTCGTGGCGATTATCTTGGCGGTACTGTGCAGGTGATCCCGCACATCACTGACGAAATCAAGCGCCGTGTGGTTGAAGGCGCAGCCGGTGCCGACGTGGCACTGATTGAAGTCGGCGGCACCGTGGGCGATATCGAATCCCTGCCGTTCCTCGAAGCCTGTCGTCAGCTGAAGGTGGAAGTAGGCTCCCAGCGTGCCCTGTTCATGCACCTGACCCTGGTGCCCTACATTGCCACCGCCGGCGAGATCAAAACCAAGCCGACCCAGCATTCCGTGAAAGAAATGCGCTCCATCGGCCTGCAGCCAGACATTCTGCTGTGCCGTTCCGAGCACGAAGTGGATGCCAGCTCCCGTCGCAAGATTGCTCTGTTCACCAACGTGGAAGAGCGTGCGGTCATCCCGATGCAGGATGCCAAGTCCATCTACGCCATTCCGCGCATGCTGCACGAATACGGCCTGGACCAGCTGGTTATCGAGCGCTTCGGCCTGGATGCCCGTGAAGCAGACCTGGGCGAGTGGGACGCTGTTGTGGAATCCCTGATGAATCCGCAGCAGGAAGTCACCATCGCCATGGTCGGTAAGTACATGGAACTGCTGGACGCCTACAAATCCCTGATCGAGTCCCTGCTGCACGCCGGCATCAAGACCCGCACCAAGGTGAACATCAACTACATCGATTCCGAAGACATCGAGCGTGACGGCACCGCCGTGCTGGAATCTGCTGATGCAATCCTGGTGCCCGGTGGCTTTGGTGAGCGTGGCGTGGAAGGCAAGATCCGCACGGTTCAGTACGCCCGTGAGAACAAGGTTCCGTATCTGGGCATCTGCCTGGGTATGCAGGTGGCGGTTATTGAATACGCCCGTAACGTGGCCGGCCTGAAAGACGCCCACAGCACCGAGTTCCGTGAGCACACCCCGGAGCCGGTCGTCGGCCTGATTACCGAGTGGCTCGACGCCAGCGGTGCTACCGAAGCACGCACCGAAGCCTCTGACCTTGGCGGCACCATGCGCCTTGGCGCCCAGGATTGCGTACTGACGGACGGCTCCAGCATCGCCGCCTGCTACGGCAAGAAAACCATTCGCGAACGTCATCGCCACCGTTACGAAGTCAACAACCACTTCCTGCCAAAACTGGAAGAGGCTGGCCTGATCATCTCCGGCCGCTCCGCTGACGGCAAGCTGGTTGAAGTGGTGGAAGCGCCGGAACATCCGTGGTTCGTGGCGTGTCAGTTCCACCCGGAATTCACCTCGACACCCCGCGACGGCCACCCGCTGTTCAAGGGCTTTGTCGAGGCAGCACTGGCCAACAAAAAGGGATCCTGAGTATGGCCCGCAGCAACCTGAACGTCTCGGGAATCGAAATCGCCAACGACAAGCCCTTTGTGCTGTTCGGCGGCATGAACGTACTCGAGTCCAGGGAACTGGCGTTTGAAGTGGCCGAAAAGTACGTGGATGTCTGCAACAGACTGGGCATCCCGTACGTGTTCAAAGCCTCCTTCGACAAGGCCAACCGCTCGTCCATCAACTCCTTCCGGGGCCCCGGCCTCGAGAAGGGGCTGCAGATTTTGGCAGATATCAAAAGCAAATTCGGCGTGCCCATCATCTCTGACGTGCACGAACCGGAGCAGGCGGCGCCTGCAGCTGAAGTCTGCGACATCATCCAGTTGCCGGCATTCCTGAGCCGTCAGACTGACCTGGTGGTGGCCATGGCCAAAACCGGCGCCGTCATCAACATCAAGAAAGCCCAGTTCCTGGCCCCCCAGGAAATGAAGCACATCATCACCAAGTGCGAAGAAGCCGGCAACGACCAGGTTATCCTGTGCGAGCGCGGCAGCAGCTTCGGCTACAACAACCTGGTGGTCGACATGCTGGGCTTCGGCATCATGAAGCAGATGAACGTGCCGGTGTTCTTTGACGTCACCCACTCCCTGCAGATGCCTGGTGGCCGTGCCGACTCGGCCGGTGGCCGACGCGCCCAGGTGACCGACCTGGCGCTGGCGGGTATGTCTCAGGGCCTGGCAGGTTTGTTCCTGGAAGCCCATTCTGACCCGGACAAAGCTATGTGTGATGGCCCCTGCGCCCTGCGCCTGAGCCAGCTGGAGCCGTTCCTGGAGCGCGTGAAAGCTGTGGATGACCTGGTAAAAAGTTTTAAACCTATCGACACCGCCTGATTGGCGGTGTCGGCTATTTGAAAGACCGCATATTCCTGAGGTTGCCAAACCTGACGGCATACTGCGGACTACGAGAGCGAATGACTGGAAAGCCTTGGCGAAAATTTCGAAGGCCAAGGATGGCCTGAGAGAAGCGCACATGGATGTGCTCGTAGCGGTTTTCGCCAAGGCTTTCCAGTTGTTCGCTCCGGCACCAAATTAAAAGTTAAGACTGGAGAAACAACCGAATGACCAAGATTGCCAACATCAAAGCCCGTGAGGTTCTGGATTCCCGCGGTAACCCTACCGTTGAAGCCGACGTGATTCTGGAGGACGGCACCATCGGAACCGCCTGTGCACCTTCCGGTGCTTCTACCGGCTCCCGCGAGGCATTGGAGCTGCGTGATGGTGATGCTTCTCGTTACCTAGGTAAGGGCGTCCTGAAGGCAGTTGACGCGGTAAACAGCAAGATTCGTGACGCATTGGTTGGTAAAGACGCTGCCGATCAACGCGCTCTGGACCAGATTATGCTGGACCTGGACGGCACCGAGAACAAGGCTAACCTGGGCGCCAACGCTATCCTGGCAGTTTCCCTCGCAGCGGCCAAGGCGGCTGCTATTTCCCTGAAGAAGCCGCTGTACGCTCACATCGCTGATATCAACGGCACTTCCGGCAAGTTCTCCATGCCGGTACCGATGATGAACATCCTGAACGGTGGCGAGCACGCGGATAACAACGTCGACATCCAGGAATTCATGGTTCAGCCGGTTTCTGTAACCAGCTTCGCTGAAGCCCTGCGTGTTGGTGCTGAAATCTTCCACAGCCTGAAGAAGGTACTGAAGGCCCAGGGCCTGAACACGGCCGTAGGTGACGAAGGTGGTTTTGCGCCGAACCTGCCGTCTAACGAAGCAGCCCTTGCTGCCATCAAGCAGGCGGTTGAAGATGCGGGCTATGAGCTGGGCAAAGACGTGACCCTGGCCCTGGACTGTGCCTCTTCCGAATTCTACAAGGACGGTCAGTACCAGCTGTCCGGTGAAGGCAAGAGCTTTGATTCAGAAGGCTTTGCTGATTACCTGGCCGGCCTGTGCGAGCGCTATCCGATTGTGTCCATCGAAGACGGTATGGACGAGAGTGACTGGGACGGTTGGAAGGTTCTGACCGATAAGCTCGGCAGCAAGGTTCAGCTAGTGGGTGATGACCTTTTTGTAACCAACACCAAGATCCTGAAGCAGGGCATCGAGAAGGGTGTGGGCAATTCCATTCTGATCAAGTTCAACCAGATTGGCAGTCTGTCCGAGACTCTGGACGCTATCAAGATGGCTCAGGACGCCGGCTACACGGCGGTGATTTCCCACCGTTCCGGTGAAACCGAAGATACCACCATTGCTGACCTGGCGGTTGCTACCTGTGCAGGCCAGATCAAGACTGGTTCTCTGTGCCGTTCTGACCGGGTTGCCAAGTACAACCAGCTGCTGCGCATTGAAGAAGCGCTGGAAGGCAAGGCACCTTACCGCGGCCTGAGCGAAATCAAGGGCCAGGGCTGAGTTTTACCGGTAAACTTTGACCTGTCGGTAGTTACGGGCAGGTAACAAAGTGTTAAGGCCATCGCGTTCCGGATGAAAATTCGGAAACGATGGCCTTTTTGCACAGTGACTTACGCGAATTTGTTGCTAATCTACTATAAGGTCTATACTTGACGGTCGTAGATACCGTTTAATCTGGTTAATTTCTGAGCTTATTTGGCATGAAAACGCTTTGGGCCATTCTGGTAGTGCTGATTCTCCTGCTGCAGGTTCGCCTGTGGATCGGGGAGGGTAGCTTTGCGCAGGTTTGGTCGCTGGAGAATTCGATTGCTGAGCAGCGGGCGGAGAATGCCGGGTTGGCGGGGCGCAATGACCGGCTTTATGCGGAGGTGCGGAACCTTCGTAATGAGCAGGGTGCTGTGGAAGAGCGGGCCCGCATGAATCTGGGTCTTATTCGCGAAGACGAGACTTTTTTTCTCGTAGTCGAGAACTGATTTCGGCATTGGGTGCTCCGAGCACCGGGGAGTGTCTCTCCGGGAACCGCTACGAGCACATCCATGTGCGCTTCTCTCAGGCCATCCATGGCCTTCGAAATTCCCGGAGAGACACTCCCCGGCGCTCTCCTGACATAGTGCGGGCCTTCCGATTATGAAATCTCAACTTTGGCTTGTTGTTCCTGCCGCCGGCATAGGCCAGCGCATGAAAGCTGAATGTCCCAAGCAGTACCTCAAGATCAATAACCGTTTTATCCTCGATATCACGCTCTCCCGTTTACTGGATAACGCACCGTTCAAGGGGTGCATGGTGCCGTTGAACCCGGCGGATCACTGGTGGCCGGATAGTGAGTCGGCTAAAGATGATCGCATCCAGACCTGTACCGGTGGTAAGGAGCGGGCGGATTCGGTGCTTTCGGCGTTGCATGCGTTGGCGGAGCAGGCGGAGGATTCGGACTGGGTGCTGGTGCACGATGCGGCTCGGCCGTGTTTGCATGGCCATGACCTTTCCAATCTGATTGATACCCTGTCTGAGCACCCGGTTGGTGGGCTTTTGGCGGCGCCGGTGGCGGATACGTTGAAGCTGGCGGGTGGCGGTGTGCAGCCCGAAGTTGAGGAAACGGTGGATCGGAGCCGGTTGTGGCGGGCGTTGACGCCGCAGATGTTCCGGTTTGGTGCACTGCGGGCGGCGCTGGAGTCGTGTCTCGAAAATCATCAGCCGGTCACCGATGAGTCCTCTGCCATGGAGTTTTCCGGTAAGATGCCTGTTCTGGTGGAAGGGCGGCCGGATAATCTGAAGATTACGGTGCCGTCTGACCTTGCTCTGGCCGAGTTTATTCTGGGCCGGCTGTAGGGATTTCCCGCCTCTCGTTTATTTCTGTTTTTTTCGGAGACGATCATGCGCATTGGTCAGGGCTTTGATGTCCATGCCTTTGGTGAGGGTGATGCTGTCATTCTCGGTGGTGTTGAGATTCCCCACAGTCACGGTCTGAAAGCCCATTCGGATGGCGATGTGTTGCTGCATGCGCTGGCGGATGCGCTGCTTGGCGCGGTCTCGCTGGGGGATATCGGGCATCTGTTCCCGGATACCAGTGACGAATGGGCCGGTGCGGATAGCCGGGATTTGCTTCGGCGGGTGATGGCCCGGGTGCTGGAGGAAGGTTTTTCGGTGGTGAACGTGGATACCACCATTATTGCCCAGGCTCCGAAGATGGCGCCCCATGTGGAGGCCATGCGAATGAATATCGCCGAGGACCTGGGGGTGCCGGTGAACCGGGTCAGTGTTAAGGCCACCACCACTGAAAAGCTGGGGTTCACCGGCCGGGGTGAGGGGATTGCCTGTCAGGCGGTGTGCCTGCTTGAGGCGGTCAGCCTGTGACGGATGCTTCGGTAGAGCCACGTTGGCGGCTGGAGTGGCCGGTTTCTTCCGGGCAGCGGGTGGGTTCTGCCCGGTTGAAGGTGGCCCCTCAAGATTTCCGGGTGACCGAGTGTTTGTGGCCCGAGGTCGAAGGTCAGGCCGGTGGTGCCGAAGGTGCCGGTGAGCATCTCTGTGTGCGGCTGGAAAAGTCCGGGGACAATACCGAGTTCGTGGCCCGGGAGCTGGCCCAGCTGGCTGGCTGCAAAGCTTTCGAAGTGGGCTTTTGCGGGTTGAAGGATCGTCATGCGGTAACGTCGCAATGGTTCAGTCTTTACTGCCCGGGGCGGGAAGCGTTGGATGCCGGGTTGCTTAGCGCCATTGGAGAGCGCTGGCGTGTTCTGAACTGGCGTCGCCATGCCCGCAAGCTGCGCCGGGGCGAACACCAGGCTAACGGATTCGAGCTGGTGTTGCGCGAGGTTCAGGGCGACAGGCAGGCAATGGAGGCCGCGTTGGCGTTGCTTGCGGAGCGGGGTGCGCCGAATTATTTCGGGCTCCAGCGCTTCGGTTTTCAGGGCGGCAACCTGGAGCGGGCGGTGAATCTTGATGTTTCCCGCCTGAACCGGAAGAAAGGCGGTCGTCATCGTGGTGGCGGAAGTGGTTCGAAAAACGTATTGTACTTTTCGGCGGCACGTTCGTGGCTGTTCAACGAGGTGCTGGCCGCTAGGGTAGAGGCCGGGAACTGGTTTGAGGCCATGGCCGGCGAACCGGAGGCCAATGGCAGCCCGACAGGCCCCTTGTGGGGTGATGGCGGCACGACAGCGACCGGTGAGCAGGAGCAGCTGGAGCGTTCCGTGGTGGCAGGCCATCCGGAATTCGAAAGACTGTTTCTGAGTACCCGTATGAAGCCCGAGCGCCGGGCGCTGGTTACGCGCCCGGACAATCTTCAGTGGCAATGGCAGGACGACAATACCCTGCGGTTACAGTTCACCTTGCCACCGGGCCAGTACGCCACCACGGTGCTGGCCGATGTATTCGAGCTGCAGGACATGAGCCTCAGCCGGGATAATAAGTACTAAGAAAGCTAGCGGAGAACACTGTGCGTATTCTGTTGTCGAATGATGATGGCGTGCATTCGCCTGGCCTGATGGCCCTGTTCGAAGGGTTACAGGGGCTGGGCGAACTTGCCGTGGTTGCCCCGGACCGTGATCACAGCGGGGCCAGCAATTCCCTGACCCTGAGCCGGCCCCTGACGGTAGAAAAGCACCCCAGCGGCTTCTGGTCGGCAGATGGCACGCCCACCGACTGCGTTCACCTGGCTGTTAACGGTCTGTTCGACAAGCCTTTTGACCGGGTGGTTTCCGGTATCAATACCCATGCCAACCTGGGCGACGACATTATCTATTCCGGCACGGTGGCTGCGGCTACAGAAGGCCGTCACCTTGGCCTGCCCGCTATTGCAGTGTCCCTGGTTAATAACGGTCACTTCCATTATGAAACCGCCGCGCGGGTGGTTCGGCTGCTGCTGGAACAGAAGCGCTACCTGGCCCTGGGCCCCCGTTCGATTCTCAATGTGAATGTACCGGACCTGCCCTGGAGTGAGCTGGCTGGTATCCAGGTGACCCGGCTTGGGCATCGTGACCGGGCCGAGGGTGTTGTGCCGGTAACCTGCCCGAGAGGCAAGCGCCGGTACTGGATCGGTGCCGCCGGTGGCGGTGGCGATGCCGGCCCGGGCACGGATTTCCACGCGGTTCAGAACGGTTTTGTTTCGGTGACCCCCGTGCACATCGATATGACCCGACACGAGGCAATGAGCCGACTGCAAGACTGGGTCGATGACCTTGAGGGCTTCGGGGAGGTGTCGCAATGAATGCCCCGCTTGAAGGCATCGGCATGACCTCGCGGCGCACCCGTTTGCGCCTGGTGCAGCGATTGCGGGAAGCGGGTATCGAGTCGGATCGGGTGCTGGAGATTATCGGCCAGGTGCCCCGGCATATCTTTCTGGACGAGGCATTGTCACACCGTGCCTACGAAGACACGTCATTGCCCATCGGTTACGGGCAAACCCTGTCGCAACCTTATATCGTTGCCCGGATGACGGAATTGTTACTGGCCCACGAACCGGAGCGTGTGCTGGAATTGGGAACCGGGTCCGGTTACCAGACTGCGGTGTTGTCCCAGGCGTTCCGTGAAATCTTCAGTGTGGAGCGTATTAAGCCGCTGCAGGATCGGGCCAGGGAGCGTTTGCGGCAACTGAATATTCGTAATGCAATGCTCAAACATGCCGACGGTGGCATGGGGTGGCCCGAAAAAGGTCCGTTTGAGGGCATTATTGTGACGGCGGCGCCGGTAGAGGTGCCCCGGGAATTGCTGGATCAGCTGGCCGATGGTGGTGTGCTGATCGCACCGGTAGGGGAGGAGAATCAGGTGCTGGTCGAGATTATCCGAAGGGGCGACAGTTTCGAGCGCCGTGAGCTGGAACCGGTGCGGTTTGTGCCCCTGCTTGGCGGAGTGGTTCGTTAATGGAGCATAGCCCGGACTCATCGGTGAATCACAGCCACCATCCGGTGGCTGTGTTTTTAAGAGGCATGGCGATGGGCGCGGCGGATATTGTTCCGGGGGTTTCCGGGGGCACCATCGCGTTTATTACCGGCATTTACTTCCGGTTGCTGGAGGCCATCAGTGCGGCCCCGGTAGCCTTCGTGCGCCAGTTTCTGAAAGGTGACATACGCGGCTTCTGGCAAGCGATTGACGGCAGTTTCCTGGTGACCCTGCTGGCTGGTGTGGTTGCCAGTGTGGCCAGCCTGGCTTCTCTGATTACCTGGCTGCTGGACAGCCATCCTATCCTGATCTGGAGCTTTTTCTTCGGCCTGATTGTTGCCTCGGTATGGCACGTGGGGCGCCAGGTCCGTCGTTTTTCGCCGTTCCTGCTGCTGCCTCTCTGTGCCGGAATTGTGTTTGCCTGGTGGGTAACCACGCTGCCGGCCAGTGAAGTGGCACCCTCACAGCTGGCATTTTTCGGGGCCGGGGCACTGGCCATCTGTGCCATGATCCTGCCCGGCATATCCGGCAGTTTTTTGCTGGTGATTATCGGTATGTACTCGCCGGTATTGGCCGCCATAAAGTCATTCGAGGTGGCCCATCTGGGGCTGTTTCTGCTGGGTTGTCTGACCGGGCTGTTGTCTGTGGCCCGGCTGATCACCCTGGCATTCCGGCATTTCCACGACACGGTGCTGGCGCTGCTGACCGGGTTTATGATCGGTGCCCTTAGCAAGGTATGGCCCTGGCAGGAAACCCTGAGCTGGCGCACCAATAGCAAAGGCCAGGAGGTACCCTTGAGCCAGACCCCGGTTACACCGGACAGCTGGGCCGCTTTAACCGGGCAGGATCCGCAGGTTGTCGTTGCAGTGATGATGGCCGTGGCCGGATTGGTTCTGGTTCTGGCCCTGGAGTATGCTGGTCGTTTTTCTGCTCAAAGGCAGGCCAAGGCCGGTTAGTAAATCGGGAAAAGTGTTACCTGGTGCACAATTTGATTGTTTCAGAAGGTAACAATCCTGTGTGCCGGGTAACTTGGATTCGATTGTGAATTGTGCGATATATTAACAAGTTAGTCCTGAAACATGAGAAGTTGCATCCTGGACGGATGGTTTCTTATACGGTTTTATCATAATCAGGCATTTTTTATACGTGACTCTCTTTAACGGGCGCCATCAAGCAGCATTCCGTGTCAGGGCTTCGGCCCTGACAGGAGCCCCGTGCTGCAGACGCCCCGGTCGCCTGGCGCGAGCAGCCGCCTTGCTCCTGCTCGCCCTCCTGTTGCCCCTATCCGGCTGTAACACGAACGCCATCTATCAGGACAATCTGTACAACCCCCCGGTTTACTGGGGTACCCATGTGGTCAAGAAGGGCGAGAACCTGTACCGGATTGCATGGCGTTATGGCCGGGACTACCGCGAGCTGGGCAATGCCAATGGCCTGGCGCCGCCCTGGAACCTGCAGGTGGGCCAGGTGCTGCGACTGGACAAGAAAGGCCGGATTCCCGAAAGCACCAGAACGGTATCTGCCCCGCGCAGCACCGCTCCCGCGCCGCGCCCCAAGGCGGTAACCCAGCGCCCGAAGGCGACAAAGCCTCCTTCAACCCGCACTACCCGACCGGCTGGTTCGGCTTCCGGCAGCAGTCAGACGGTGGCCAATGTGCGATGGCACTGGCCGCACGGTGGCACTGTTATTGCAGGATATTCCACATCCGGAAAAGTCAATAAAGGTATTGATATTGCCGGAAAACCCGGGGATGCTGTGAAGGCTGCAGCTAATGGAAATGTGGTTTACGCGGGAAGCGGGTTGCTTGGTTACGGTAACCTGATTATTGTGAATCACAACGAACATTATCTGAGCGCCTACGCACACAACCGCAAGATTCTGGTGCAGGAAGGGGAGGATGTTAAAGCCGGACAGGTAATCGCCGAGCTGGGAAGTACAGGGACAGACAAACCGATGTTGCACTTCGAAATTCGCAAGAATGGCAATCCGGTAGACCCGTCCCGATACCTGCCCAGACGATAAATCAGGGGAGCCGGAAGTTCCCTCGTTGATTACCCGACGTCCTGACTGATACCGCACAAGACAAGAACAATAATGGCAACGGTGATTGCCAGCCAACAAGCAACTGTCCTGAAGAAAACCAACATTGAAAGCCCGCAATAACAAGAAGTATCGGGCGAAAACAGGATTATTGAGAGGCGGGGTAACGTAATGTCAGCAGAGCAAGAAGACATCATCATTGATCGCGTTGCAGAGATGGAAGACGCAGACGATCATATCTTGGCCGAGGACAAGCCTGATAAGGCCACGGCTGAAGACCCGGTGGCGGAAACCGAAGAGGGTTTTCCGGCCCAGGGCAAATACTTCACCAGCGCAAAGCAGCTGGATGCCACCCAGTTATACCTTAACGAAATCGGTTTCTCTCCCTTACTGACACCCGAAGAAGAAGTGTACTTTGCGCGCCTGGCCCGTAAGGGCGAAGAGGCTGGTCGCAAGCGCATGATTGAAAGTAACCTTCGGCTGGTGGTCAAGATCGCCCGGCGTTACGTGAACCGCGGGCTCACCCTGTTGGATCTGATCGAAGAAGGTAACCTGGGTCTGATTCGGGCGGTCGAGAAGTTCGACCCGGAGCGGGGCTTCCGGTTCTCTACCTACGCCACCTGGTGGATCCGCCAGACCATCGAGCGGGCGATCATGAACCAGACCCGCACCATCCGTTTGCCGATTCACGTGGTCAAGGAACTGAACCTTTACCTGCGTGCGGCCCGGGAGCTCACCCAGAAGCTGGACCATGAGCCAACGGCGGAAGAGATTGCCCGGATGGTGGATAAGCCGGTCGCAGACGTAAAGCGTATGCTGGGGCTGAACGAACGGGTGGCCTCCATGGATACGCCTATCGGTGTGGGGAGTGACAAGTCCCTGATGGACACCGTGGCCGATGAAGGTGCGTCTGATCCGGCCGATGTGTTGCAGGATGACGATATCTGCTCCAGCCTGGAAAAGTGGATAGACCAGCTGAGTGACAAGCAACAGGAAGTGCTGTCTCGCCGTTTCGGTTTGCGGGGTTATCCCATCAGTACCCTGGAAGAGGTGGGGCAGGAGATTGGCCTGACCCGCGAACGTGTACGGCAGATTCAGGTAGAAGCCCTGCGTCGCTTGCGGGAAATCCTGGAGAAGGACGGTCTGTCAGGTAATCTGCTGTTTAACTAACACATCTGACGCACTACACAGGCAAGTCGGTCATGGTCACATGGCCGGCTTTTTTGTTTAATGTGGCATCAAATGAGAACCAGGTGGTAAATGCCACCGGAACTTCGTTGTTAGAATGGGCCACCGGGCGGAATTCGGGTGTCGACCCGGTGCGAATGAAGCATTCAATAATAACGATCTTAAGGAAGGAAAGGACTATGAAGAAGACTCTTACAGCAGGTTTTGCATCTCTGATACTCGCCGGCGCCCTGGCCACCCCTGCCCACGCCCTGACCGTAAGCGGTGTGGATGTTCCGGACACCTATTCCGCCATGGGCCAGGAACTGCAGCTGAACGGTGCAGGTACCCGCTCCAAGTGGTTCATGGATCTGTACGTTGGTGGCTTGTACGTTGCCGAGAAAGTCAGTGACGGGCAGGCGGTGATTAACGCCGACGAGCCCCAGGCAATCACCCTGCATATCACCTCCGGCATGATCACCAGCGAGCGCATGACCGAAGCCACCATGGACGGCTTCAAGTCATCCACCGACGGTGACCTGTCAGCCATCCAGTCTGATGTCGACCAGTTCATGTCCGTGTTCCAGGAAGAAATCAAGGAAGGCGACGTCTTTGACCTGGTCTATGCGCCGGGTGAAGGTGTGCATGTGCTGAAGAACGGCGAGCAGAAAGACACCGTAGGTGACCTGGAGTTCAAGAAGGCCCTGTTTGGTATCTGGCTGTCAGACAAGCCGGCCCAGAAAGACCTGAAAAACAAAATGCTCGGCCAGAACTGAGTTTCTGGAAGGAGTGATGAAAAAGCCGGCGAATGCCGGCTTTTTCGTGTCTGAGGGGACGCGAGTGTTGGTTACTGATAGTCCCGCTTTTGCTTGAATTCGCAAAGGTCTTCGATAATACAGGCACCACATTTGGGCTTGCGGGCGGTACAGGTGTAGCGGCCGTGCAGGATCAGCCAGTGATGGGCGTCCATAAGGAATTCCTTGGGCACCAGTCGCATCAGCCGCTTTTCCACCTCCAGTACGTTCTTGCCAGGCGCAATACCGGTACGGTTGGAGACCCGGAAAATGTGGGTATCCACCGCCATGGCGGGCTGACGGAAAGCGGTGTTCAGTACCACGTTGGCGGTTTTCCGGCCGACCCCGGGCAGTGCTTCCAGGGCCTCGCGGTTATCCGGCACCACACTGCCGTGCTGTTCCATCAGGATCTTGCAGGTTTTGATGACGTTCTCGGCCTTGCTGTTAAACAGGCCGATGGTCTTGATGTACTCCTTCAGGCCGTCCACGCCCAACGCATAGATAGCTTCCGGGGTGTTGGCTACCGGAAACAGCTTGTCGGTGGCTTTGTTGACCCCCACATCGGTGGCCTGCGCCGACAGGATCACGGCAATCAGCAACTCGAACGGATTGCTGTAGTTAAGCTCCGTGGTCGGGTTGGGGTTGGCATCCCGCAGGCGGGTAAATATCTCGATGCGTTTCTGTTTGTTCATAGGAAGACGAAATCAGCTTCAGGAAATGTTGCCGGTTACCCGGACCCGTTTGCTGCCTGTGGTGGCGGCCACCGGCTCTGCCGCTTTCCGGCGTTCGCTCAGGTAATTGTCGATGCCGTTCTTCAACGCGATCAGCAGGCCAAGGCCTACGAAAGCGCCGGGCGGCAGCACCATAAACAGCATATCCGGATACTGGTCGAAGGGCCGTACTACCCAATCGGCTGCCATGGGCCCCAGCAGCAGGTGCATGTCGGCAAACAGGGTGCCCTGGCCGAGCAGTTCCCGCATACCGCCGAGCACAACCAGGACCGCCAGGAAGCCGAGGCCCATCATGGCACCATCCAGGATGGCCGGCAGCGGTGGGTTCTTGGAGGCAAAGGCATCGGCGCGGCCGAGAATGGCGCAGTTGGTAACGATCAGCGGGATGAAGATGCCGAGAATTTCGTACAGTTCGTAAGTGAAAGCCTGCATCAGCAGTTCTGCACAGGTAACAAACGAGGCGATGATCATCACGAAGGCCGGCAACCGGACGGACTCACTGACAAAGTTCCGGATCACCGAGACGGACAGGTTGGAACCAATCAGCACCAGCAGGGTGGCAATGCCCAGACCGATGGCGTTGACCACGGTACTGGTCACCGCCAGCAGGGGGCACAGGCCTAACACCTGAACCAGCGCCGGGTTGTTGTGCCACAGCCCGTCTTTGATGATCTCTCCGTTGGTTTTGGTAGCCATGTCAGGAGTGCTCCTCAGACAGCGGATGGGCGGCAATGGCCTCGCGGATATCGGCCCGGTGTTTGCGGAAATACACCAGCGTTTTCTGGACGGCTTTCACCACCGCGCGCGGCGTGATGGTGGCTCCTGTGAACTGGTCAAATACGCCACCGTTCTTCTTTACGTTCCACTCCCGGGGCTTGGGATTGTTCAGGGAGCGGCCATTGAAATCATAAACCCAGTCTGATTTTCGGGTTTCGATACGATCGCCCAGCCCCGGTGTTTCCCTGTGGCTGGTTACCCGAACGCCCAGTACCGTGCCGTCCAGGTCCACGCCCACCAGCAGGTGGATGTCACCGGAATAGCCATCGGGGGCCACTGCCGGAAAGATCAGGCCCACCGGGCGGCCATCCTGCCGGGCTACCCATGCCAGTACCGGCCCGGCTTCCGTTGCTCTCTCGTCAGCCGGCAGGGCAACCGCGCTGTTCAGCAGGTCGTTGTTGTGGCGGCTCTCAGGAATAATCTCGAACAGGGCTTTTGCCTCGGCCCGGGCGGCCTGCTCGGCAATCCGGTCTTTGGTGAGGCCCTGGGTCAGCGCAATGGTGCCGCCGGTCAGTACGGCAAACAGGCCAAGGCCGATAGCGCTGCGACGGATGGAGGTGGTCAGTGTGCTCATGGTCAGCCTCCGTTCCTGCCCGGCAGGCCGCGCCGGGGCTTGTGGTGGCCGTAGGTTCTGGGCGGCGTGTAATGATCGATAAACGGAACGGCAAAATTCATCAGCAGTACGCTGAAGGCGACGGCGTCCGGGTAGTTACCCCAACTGCGAATCAGGTAGATGAGCACCCCGATGCCGGCGCCATAAATCAGCTTGCCCTGGTGGCTGGTTGCCGCCGAAACCGGGTCGGTCGCGATAAAGAAGGCACCCAGCATGGTGCCGCCGGCCAGCAGGTGCAGTTGCAGGGGCGCGTATTGGTCCGGGTTGCTGCCAAAGGCCAGGCTCATCAGGGCGATACCCGCCAGAAACGCCACGGGAATATGCCAGGTGATGATTTTCAGGCCGATCAGCAGCAGGCCACCGGCCAGGAAGGCCAGGTTGACCCATTCCCAGCCTGCGGCTATCTGCTCGCCGAATGTCGGGTGCTGCAGCACTTCAGCGGCGGTGTGGCTGGCAATCTTGTGCTTGTACTCATCCAGTGGGGTAGCCATGGTCCAGCCGTCGACCGTTGTCTGACTGGCGGAGAAAATGGTGCTGAGTGTTTCGCCGAATCCGGGAGCATTGCCCCAAAGGGTCGCCGCCTGTGCCCAGTTGGTGGTCATGGCCACCGGGAAGGAAATAAGTACCAGGGCATAGCCGACCATGGCCGGATTGAACGGGTTGGAGCCGAGCCCGCCGTATAGCTGCTTGGCCACCACGATGGCGGTAATCACCGCAATGCCGGAGACCCACCAGGGAGCAAACTGCGGCAGGGACAGGCCCAGCAGCAAGCCGGTTACCGCCGCGGTATTGTCTTTCAGGAAAAACACCACCGGCTTACCGCGGAGTTTCAGAATGGCGGCTTCGGCCGCCAGTGCCAGTGCGATACACCACACCACATTGATCAGGTTACCCCAGCCGAAAAACAGGGTCTGGGCCAGCAGGCCGGGCAGGGCGGCAAGAATGACCCAGAGCATGACCCGTGACGTGGGGCGGGCGTTGTGGGCATGGGGTGACGACTGTTGAACTAATGCCATGAACAATAAGCCTGCAATGGGTTATTCGGATGCGGCGGAGCCGGTTTGCTCAGCGAGAACGTTTCGGGCATCAGCCAGGGCCTGTTCGGCTCGCTGTACCCGGTCGTGGTTCTTGGCCACGGCCCGCTCCAGTTTGTCCACGTTGTCGGCCTGCTGGGCCCGGGCTTCTTCCAGCATGCCTTGCATGGTGTCGAGTTTGCCCTGAGCCTGCATAAGCTGCTTCTCCAGTGCCTCGATATCCGGCAGCGCCTGCTCTTCCCCTGTAGTGTCGGGTGATGCAGTCTCTTGAGAGGGTGCAGGCGTAGCTGCAGCCGCTTCTGCGGTTTTGGCGGCCTTGGCCTTTTTCCGCTCCAGCGCCTGCTGGACCAGGGCGGCCTTGGCGGCACGGTCGTCCACGGCTTCGCCCTGCTGTGCCGCCTGTTCTGCTTCAGCCTGTTTCTTTGCCTGGGCTTCTGCAGCGGCCCTGGCCCGTTCCTTACGGCGCTGTTCCTTCTCTTGCTGCTCCCGCTCAAGGCGGGCCTGGCGGGCTTCGAAACGTTCCCGGGCATGGTCGGATTTCAGCTGCTCTGCACGCTGCTGGCGGATTTCGCCCTTGGCGTACCGGTAATACTGCACCAGCGGGATTGAGCTAGGGCACACGTAGGAGCAGGCGCCGCACTCGATACAATCGAACAGGTTCAGGTGCTCGGCTTTCTCGAACTCGGCGGCCTTGGCGTGCCAGAACAGTTGTTGTGGCAACAACTCCATGGGGCAGGCAAGCGCACACTGGCCGCAGCGGATACAAGGTTGTTCCGGAGGTGGAGCTGGAAGTTCCCCGGCAGTTGCTGCAATCACGCAGTTGGATGTTTTTACTACCGGCACGTCATCTGAGTGCAGGGTATAGCCCATCATGGGCCCGCCCAGCACCAGGCGGTTGAGCTGTTCCGGCCGCAGCCCGGCCTGTGCCAGCAGATAACTTATTGGGGTGCCGATCAGTGCTTCTACGTTGCCGGGCTGTTGCAGTGCTTCACCGGTCAGGGTGACCACGCGGGAAATCAGGGGTTTGCCTTCAAAAACCGCCCTGGAGACAGCCAGCGAGGTACCGATGTTCTGGCACATCACGCCGACATCTGCAGGAATGCCGCCACTGGGCACTTCCAGGCCAGTCAGGATTTCGATCAGTTGCTTTTCACCACCGGAAGGATACTTGGTGGGGATCACCGCAATCTCGATCTGGGTGCCCTGAACCGCTGCCTGCATGGCGGCAATGGCTTCAGGTTTGTTGTCTTCAATGCCGATCACGCAGCGGGCAGGGCGAAGAATCCAGGCCATTACCTGCATGCCGGACACCACTTCGGCGGCATGCTCGCGCATGGTCATGTCGTCGGCGGTGATGTAGGGCTCGCATTCGGCACCGTTCAGGATCAGGGTTTCAACCTTGCGGTCCCTTGGCGGACGCAGCTTGATATCGGTGGGGAAGCCTGCGCCACCCATACCGGCAATGCCGGCATTCCGGATGATCTGCAGAACCTGTTCCCGGTCCATCAGTTTGTAGTCGGAAATCGGGGACAGCTCTGTCCACCGGTCTTCGCCATCAGGCTTCAGAACCACGCACCAGTCGGACATGCCAGATGGGTGCGGCACCGGCAGCTGCTCGACAGCTTCAATGGTGCCGGAGGTAGGGGCGTGTACCGGCACGCCCATTCCTGAAGTAACATCGGCCACAACCTGGCCTTTGAGTACCTGGTCGCCAACGTTGACGACCACTTCTGCAGGCTCCCCAATGTGCTGCTGCAGGGGCAGAACCAGTCGCTCAGGAATGCCTGCTTGCTGAATGGAGCGAGTGGTGGACTGGTGCTTGTTTTCCGGCGGATGAATGCCACCGGCGAAATTCCACAGCTGAGTCATCAGGTGCTGGCTCCCTGGCGGTCCGTGGCAATCAGGTTGGGTTTCGGTGGTGTCCAGGTCCAGGTGCGGATATTCGGTTCCAGGGTGACCATGTCGATGCAGTCAACGGGGCAGGGCTCTACGCACAGGTCGCAGCCGGTGCATTCGCTTTCGATGACGGTGTGCATATGCTTGGCGGCGCCGAGGATGGCGTCTACCGGGCAGGCCTGAATACACTTGGTGCAGCCGATGCATTCATCTTCACGAATGACTGCGACACGCTTGGCCTGTTCAACGCCGTGTTCGGCGTCCAGGGGCTGGGGTTCTACGTCCAGCAGTTCTGCCATGGCCTTGATGGTGCTTTCGCCGCCTGGCGGGCACTTGTTGATGGCTTCGCCTTGGGCGATAGCTTCGGCGTAGGGGCGGCAGCCGGGGAAGCCGCACTGGCCGCACTGGGTCTGCGGCAACAGTGAATCGATCTGGTCTACCAGCGGATTGCCTTCAACCCTGAACCGCTCAGCGGCAAACCCCAGCAACCCGCCAAAGACCAGCGCCAGTGCCAGCAGAACCACAACGGCAATCAGAAAGCTTGTCCACATAAAACAACTGCTCCGTCAGACCGTAACCAGGCCGGTAAAGCCCAGAAACGCCAGCGACATGAGACCTGCGGTAATCATACCAATGGCGGCGCCACGAAAGGCAACCGGTACATCAGACACGGCAATCCGCTCGCGCATGGCCGCAAACAGCACCAGCACCAGGGAGAAACCGGCCGCTGCGCCAAAGCCGTACAGCACGGATTCAACGAAGTTGTTGTTTTTATTCAGGTTAAGCAGGGCCACGCCCAGAACCGCGCAGTTGGTGGTAATCAGCGGCAGAAAAATACCGAGTACCCGGTACAGCAAGGGGCTGGTTTTGCGCACCACCATTTCGGTAAACTGAACCACCACCGCAATTACCAGGATGAAGGTGATGGTTTTCAGGAAAGCCAGGTCCAGCGGTGCCAGCAGATAGGTATAGGCCAGATAGCTGCACACCGACGACAGAGTCAGCACAAACGTGGTCGCCAGCGACATACCCATGGCGGTTTCCAGTTTCCCGGAAACCCCCATGAAGGGGCACAGTCCCAGAAACTGCACCAGCACGAAGTTGTTCACCAGAATGGTGCTGACCAGTATCAGCAAATACTCTGTCATCGGAGCGTCTCAGCCTTGCTGCTTACATTACCCGCATGCCGGGTGTGGCGCCGGAATCCGGAGACAGGATGAAAATCTCTTTGCCACCCGGGCCTGCGGCCAGAACCATACCTTCAGACATGCCGAACTTCATTTTCCGGGGTTTCAGGTTGGCCACCATCACGGTCATACGGCCTTCCAGGTCTTCCGGTTTGTAGGCGGACTTGATACCAGCAAACACGTTGCGTTCGCCATGGCCTATATCAAGTGTCAGGCGAAGAAGCTTGTCTGCGCCTTCCACATGCTCGGCTTTGACGATCTTGGCGACCCGCAGGTCCACCTTGGCAAAGTCGGGGAATTCGATTTCCTCAGCCACAGGTTCCAGGTCTGCGGCCGGCGCCGCTGAGGGCTGACCGACGGCTGCCGGCATTTCTTCTTTCGAAGCGTCCAGCATTTTCTCGATCTGCGCCATATCCACCCGGTTCATCAGCGGCTTGAACTTGTCGATGCCGTGATTTTCCAGCAGGGCGGCGCGGTTGTTCCAGTCCAGGCGGGAGTTCAGGAACGACTGCGCGGCATCTGCTGTCTTCGGCAGCACCGGTGCCAGGTAAGTCATCAGCAGGCGGAACATGTTCAGGGCGTTGGTGCAGATGGCCTGCAGCTTGTCGTCCTGGCCTTCCTGCTTGGCAATCACCCAGGGCTGCTCATCGTTCACATACTGGTTAGCAATGTCTGCCAGCTCCATGATCCGGCGCATGGCACGCCCGAACTCGCGGGCTTCGTAGAACTCGGCGATCTGCTCACCGGCATCGATAAACTCTTTCAGTTTGTCCTGCTCGGTGACCTTGCCCAGCTTGCCGTCGAAGCGCTTGGTAATGAAACCGGCACTGCGGCTGGCGATGTTCACCACCTTGCCGACCAGGTCCGAGTTCACCCGTGCGGCAAAGTCTTCCAGGTTCAGGTCCATGTCATCAACGCCACCGGTCAGCTTGGCGGCGAAGTAGTAACGCAGGTATTCCGGGTCCAGGTGATCCAGGTAGGTGCGGGCCATGATGAAGGTACCGCGGGACTTGGACATTTTCTTGCCGTTCACCGTCACGAAGCCGTGGGCCCAGACCGCGGTCGGGGTACGGAAGCCGGCATCGTACAGCATGGATGGCCAGAACAGGGCGTGGAAGTTGATGATGTCCTTGCCGATGAAGTGATACACCTCGGCGGTGGAATCTTTCTTCCAGAAATGCTCGAAATCGATGCCTTCGCGGTTACACAGGTTCTTGAAGCTGGCGAGGTAACCGATAGGCGCGTCCAGCCAGACATAGAAATACTTGCCCGGGGCATCGGGAATCTCAAAGCCGAAATAAGGCGCATCACGGCTGATGTCCCACTCCTGCAGGCCGGCATCCAGCCACTCGGCCAGCTTGTTGGCCACCTGCGGCTGCAGGGCACCACTGCGGGTCCACTTGCTCAGGAAGTCGTGGAACTCCGGCAGCTTGAAGAAGTAGTGCTCGGATTCCTTCTCCACCGGCGTAGCGCCGGAGACTGCAGAGCGAGGGTTGATCAGCTCCGCCGGGGTATAGGTGGCACCACAGGCCTCACAGTTATCGCCATACTGGTCATCTGTCTTGCACTTGGGGCAGGTGCCCTTGATGAACCGGTCCGCCAGGAACATTTCCTTTTCAGGATCGAAGAACTGGGTAATCTTGCGGGTCGCAATATTCCCGTTTTCCTGGATCTGGCGGTAAATGTACTCGGAGAAATACTGGTTCTCCTCCGAGTGCGTGGAGTAGTAATTGTCGAAGCGGATGTGGAAGCCGGCAAAGTCTTCCTGGTGCTCCTGGCGAATCCGGTCAATCAGCTCTTCGGGGGTAATGCCCTCACGCTCGGCCCGCAGCATGATGGCGGTACCGTGGGCATCGTCGGCGCAAACGTAGTAGCAGTTGTGGCCCCGCATGTTCTGGTAGCGCACCCAGATGTCGGTCTGAATGTATTCCAGCAGGTGCCCCAGATGAATGGGCCCGTTGGCGTAGGGCAGGGCGCTGGTAACCAGAATATCGCGCTGTTGCTTGCTCGCTTGCGTCATGGTGATGTCCGAACCTTATGTTGATACGGGTTGGAAAGACAAACAGGGCTCAGGAGCATCGGCAACCGCTTGCTCCAGGTGAAGACCCCGTATGGTCAGAAACGGCCACAGATGATACCTTCCAAGCCATCATTTTTCACCTGCAATCAAGCTTACGTGCTTATTCCGGAGACCCCGATGACCCAGATATCCCAACAGGCCCTTGAGGCCGCCGTAAAAGAATACCGGGACCCGTACCTGAACAAAGACCTCTACGAACTGGGTGCGGTAAAAAGCCTGAGCGCAGACGAACAGAGCAAAGTCACCCTGATGGTCGAATTGCCATACCCTTCAAAAGGCATCGCCGGCGGCCTGAAACAGATCGTCGCCAATGCCCTGGAATTTGTCGCCGGCGTTGAAAGCGCCGAAGTCCACGTGGGCCAGAAAATCCACGCCTGCAAAATCAACAAAGACCTCCCGGCCGTACCGGGCGTGAACAACATCATCGCGGTAGCCTCCGGCAAGGGAGGCGTGGGCAAATCTACCACAGCGGTCAACCTCGCCCTGGCCCTGCAAGCCGAAGGCGCAAGAGTGGGCATCCTCGACGCCGACATCTACGGCCCCAGCATCGGCATGATGCTCGGCGTCCCCGAAGGCCAGCGCCCGGACGTACGAGAGAACAAATACTTCGTACCCATCAAAGCCCACGGCCTGCAAGCCAACTCCATGGCCTTCGTCACCACCGACAAAACCCCCATGGCCTGGCGCGGCCCCATGGTCAGCGGCGCCGTTATGCAACTGCTCCAGCAAACCCTGTGGGATGAACTCGACTACCTCATCGTCGACATGCCCCCCGGCACCGGCGACATCCAGCTCACCCTCGGCCAGAAAGTCCCGGTAACCGGCGCCGTCATCGTCACCACCCCGCAAGACATTGCCCTGCTGGACGGCAAAAAAGGCATCGAAATGTTCCGCAAAGTCGACATCCCGGTGATCGGCGTCGTCGAAAACATGAGCGTTCACATCTGCTCCAACTGCGGCCACGAAGAACCCCTCTTCGGCCACGGCGGCGGCGAACGCATCGCAGAGGAATACGAAACCGTCTTACTGGGCCAGCTACCCTTGCACATGACTATCCGGGAACAGACCGACAGCGGCTCACCCACGGTTGTTGCTGAGCCGGATTCCGAAGTGGCCAGAAGATATCTGGATATTGCGAGAAGGGTGGGTGCTGAGCTGTCTACCCGGGAGCGCAATCTTGGTGGGACGATTTCCAGTGTTTCTGTAACGGAGCATTGACCAGAATCAGGTATAGAGGGACTCCAGCTCCGTAGTCTGTTCGCGGCATCAGGCCCTTCTGTCCAAAAATGTCGGAGGCCATGGATGGCCGGAGAGAAGCGCACAGGGATGTGCTCGTAGCGGTTTTTGGACAGAAGGGCCTGATGCCGCAGCCCCCGTCGTAGCTTTTTTGGAAGCCTTCGACAGGCACCAAGGGACAAGGTAAACTACGCCCCAATTTTTCCCAGCTGGAAACGAGAATTCACCATGAGCATCAAATCCGACAAGTGGATCCGCCGGATGTCCGAACAACACGGCATGATCGAACCCTTCGAAGCCGGACAAGTTCGGGAAAACGAAAAAGGCCGCGTCATCTCCTACGGCACCTCAAGCTACGGCTACGACGTACGTTGCAGCAACGAATTCAAAATCTTCACCAACGTCCACAGCGCCACCGTAGACCCCAAAAACTTCGATGAAAACAGCTTCGTCAACTACACCGGCGACGTCTGCATCATCCCCCCGAACAGCTTCGCCCTTGCGCGCACCGTGGAATACTTCCGCATCCCCAGAAGCGTGCTCACCATCTGCCTCGGCAAAAGCACCTACGCCCGCTGCGGTATCATCGTGAACGTCACCCCGCTGGAGCCGGAGTGGGAAGGCCAGGTGACCCTGGAGTTCTCCAACACCACCAACCTGCCGGCGAAAATCTACGCCAACGAAGGTGTGGCCCAGATGCTGTTCTTCGAATCCGACGAAATCTGTGAAACCAGCTACAAAGACCGCGGCGGCAAGTACCTTGGCCAGACCGGCGTGACCCTGCCCAGGACATGAACGCCAACCAGTTTCTTAAAGCCGTCTCACAACTGCAGGGCTGGCGCGAATGCGCCTTCCTGCTGACCCTGGCCGAACGGGCCTTCCCTAACTACGCACTGTTTGCAGACGCAGTCGGCATGAAAAGCGGCGGTAAAATGCGCCAGCTGCTCGACCTTGCCTGGGGCATGCTGCAAAAAGACGCCTCCGAAGCGGCCATCCCCCAGCTGCTGAGCAAGCTTGAAACCCTTAGCCCGAATGTCGACGGGTACGATGCCTACGGCGTATACCCGGCCTTCGACTTCTGCCAGTTGCTGGAGCAGGCCCTGCTCAACCGCCTGAACCCCAACAAGCATCGGGCAACCGAAGCATCGCAGCTGGCCACCAAGACCGTGATGGACTTCGTCGAAATGTCCGAAGGTGAGGGCATGGATGACGATGAACTGATCCGCATGTTCGAGCACCATCCCCTGCTCAAAGAAGATAAGCTGTTCCAGCGTGACACCGTGCTCGCCCTCAAGCGCCAGCGCACGCCCCGGGAAGACTTCATTGCCGAACTCAAGGCCGAGGCCGCCAACGACGGCGTCAGCAATCTCGGTATTTCCCTCGATAGCTGAGCCGTTCCGGCTCAGATTAAACTTGTTAGCTACCTGTTGAATTGCCTGTTGAACGGATAACTGCCATGAAACTCTCTGCTTTTGGTCGTAAATTTACCGCCGACGCCGGTATTACTTCCCTGATGGATGACCTTGGCAATGCCATGGCCTCTGGCGAGGGAATGATCATGATGGGTGGTGGTAATCCCGGGCACATCCCGGAGATTCAGGAGCGGGTGCAGGAAATCCTGGCGGGTATGGCGGCAGACGAAGAGCAGGTGCGCCGGCTGGTGGGTATCTACGATCCCCCTCAGGGTGAGAAGCAGTTCATTGCCTCGCTGGCGGAGTTGCTGAACAAGGAATACAACTGGGGCCTGAAGCCGGAAAACATCGCCCTGACCAACGGCAGCCAGGCCGCCTTCTTCATGTTGTTCAACATGTTTGGCGGTGAATATGGCGAGGGCCAGCGCAAGCACATCCTGCTGCCACTGGCGCCGGAATACATCGGCTATGCCGATGCGGGCATTGATGCAGACTTGTTCCGGGCCGTGCAGCCGGACATTTCATTTACCGATGCCCACGAATTCAAATACCGGGTGGATTTTGATGCGGTGGAGGTTACGGGTGAAACTGGTGCGATCTGTGTCTCCCGGCCCACCAATCCCACCGGTAATGTCATCACCGATGAAGAGCTGGCCCGGCTTGAAGAAATGGCCCGGCAGCAGGATATTCCGCTGATTGTCGATGGCGCCTACGGTACGCCGTTCCCGAGCTTGCTGTTTGTGGATGCGCAGCCCACCTGGAACGAGCAGATTATTCTGTGCCTGAGCCTGTCCAAGCTCGGCTTGCCGGCTGCCCGCACCGGTATCGTGATTGCCGCAGAGCCCATCATCAAGGCGTTGTCCGGCATCAATGCCATCATGAACCTGGCCACTGGCAGCTTTGGCGCCATGCTGGCGGAGCCACTGGTTCGGTCTGGCGAAATCCTGTCCCTCAGCCGGGATGTGGTGTGCCCCTTCTATAAGGCGAAAATGGAAAAGGCTGTGGCAGCGTTCCGTGACGCGATGGGCGAAGACAGCTGCCGTTGGTACATCCACAAACCGGAAGGTGCCATGTTCCTGTGGCTATGGTTTCCGGATTTGCCGATTTCCAGCCTGGCGCTGTATCAGCGCCTGAAAGAGCGGGGAGTGCTGGTGGTGTCCGGGCACTATTTCTTCCCGGGCCTGCCGGATGACGACTGGAAGCATCGTCACGAATGCTTGCGGGTTACCTACTCCCAGGATGATGCGCAGGTGGCGGAAGGCCTGCGTATCATCGCGGATGAGGTCAAAGCGGTATGGCGGGAGTTCGGCCGGGCCGGTCAGTCCTGAACCCGGGCATCTCTAAGCTTCAGTTCGTATTCGCTGCCGTCCGGCTCTACCTGTAGCAGCCGGACCAGCAGGTAGTCCTGGGCCGGATCAAACCACATCAGGGTCTGGCGCCGGGCATTCTCGCCGCGAACCTTTTCCGCTTTCAGGGTGTTCATGGTGCGGCCCCGGTCGCTCAGGCTGTCTTCATCAATCACCGAGAACCGGTCTTCATCGTAGTCACCCTTGTCGAGCACATGGTAGGTGACGTCCCGTTTGCCTGCTTTCAGGTCCTGGTGCAGCTGCAGCTGGTAGCCCAGCGGGTCCAGGGTGCCTTCCCTCAGTTCAACGTTGAACGACTCGCCCCGGTAAGAACCCCTGGCCATACCTTTCTGCCAGTCGAAATCGATGGCTTGTTCGCGATCTTTAATCAGAAATCCTGACAACCGGTAGCGATAGCGCAGGGGAATGACCTGGCCGTCCTGCCACTTGAAGATCAGTGATTCGTCGATATCGGCAATGAAGGAGTCAACGTCTGTACGGTACAGCCAGACGTTGTTTCCCTGGTCGGTCAGCGTGCGCACGCCTTCGCCATTCAGACTGACACCCTTTGACATGGAAGCGGTGTAGCTGGCTTCGTACGGGGTAAGCTCAGGGCTGGCGTCGGCAGCGCTGGCGGATAGCGCAAACAGGCCGGACAAAAGCCCGGCCAGCAGGGCGGAAGTTCTGGTGACGTCTGGGTTTCTTTGCATCCGGTTGCCTCTTTCTCTGTCTATGCTTGCGACAGTCTAGCTGTTCCCGGTGCTCAGGAGGATGACAAACTGTTCAGCTGGCTGTCAGCCGCATGGGGTGTTGCAGAAGTTTGCCGTCAAACTGGACGCCGTCGGCGGTCAGCTGAATGCGGCCTTCGCAGAACCAGCGCACCACGATGGGGTAAAGCACATGTTCCTGCTGCTGTACCCGCTCGGCCAGTGATTCTGCATCGTCGTCCGATTGAACCGCGACTTCGGCCTGTGCGATTACCGGGCCACCATCGAGTTCTTCGGTAACGAAGTGAATGGATACGCCGTGAACCTTGTCGCCGGCATCGAGCACCCGCTGGTGGGTGTTCAGGCCGGTATAGGCTGGCAGCAGGGAAGGGTGGATGTTCAGCACCCGGCCCCGGAATGCCCGCACAAAGTCGGCGGTCAGAATGCGCATGAAACCGGCCAGTACGATCACGTCCGGGTTCAGTCGACGCAGCTCGGCCATCAGGGCGCCATCAAACTCTTCGCGGGAACCATACTTCTTATGGTCCACCACGAAGGTTTTGATGTTTGCCTGGGCTGCCCGCTCCAGCGCGAAGGCACCGGGGCGGTTGCAGCCAACGGCGAGGATTTCGCCGGGGAAATCCCGTTCACGGCTGGCGTCTATCAGGGCCTGAAGGTTGGTGCCGCTGCCCGAAGCCAGAACAACAATGGTCGGTAGCGGTGCTGGGTCTGCCATCATGCCTTCAGCAGCTCCGGTGCGTAGCGCACTTTCGGCTCGGCATCACTGGCATCGGCGGCTTCCATAACGCCAACCTGCCAGACTTTCTCGCCCATGGCATTGAGGGTATCGATGGCCAGGTCTTTCTGGTCAGCCGGTACACACACGATCATGCCAATACCACAGTTGAAGGTGCGGTACATTTCTTCAGCGGCCACGCCGCCTGCGTTCTGCAGCCACTGGAAGACCGGGGGCAGTTCCCAGCTACGGGTATCGATGGCGGCAACGGTGCCGGCCGGCAGTACCCGGGGAATGTTTTCCGGCAGGCCGCCACCGGTGATGTGGCACAGTGCGCGCACATCGACTTCGCGGATCAGTTGCAGCAGGTTTTTCACGTAAATGCGGGTCGGGGCCATCAGCGCATCGGCCAGGGTGCTGTCACCCATGGGCTGGCTGAGATCCGCGTTGCTGACTTCGATGATCTTGCGGATCAGCGAGTAGCCGTTGGAATGCGGGCCGGAGGAGCCCAGGGCCAGCAGTACATCGCCTGGCTGTACACGGCTGCCATCGATGATCTCGCTGCGCTCTGCTACGCCTACGCAGAAGCCGGCCAGGTCGTAGTCGTCGCCTTCGTACATGCCCGGCATTTCGGCAGTTTCACCGCCTACCAGGGCACAGCCGGAAAGCTCGCAGCCTTTACCGATGCCTTCTACTACCTGGGCTGCGATGTCGACATTCAGCTTGCCGGTGGCGTAGTAATCCAGGAAGAACAGGGGCTCGGCACCGCCAACGACCAGGTCGTTCACGCACATCGCCACCAGGTCGATACCGATGCTGTCGTGCTTTTGCAGCTGCATGGCAAGGCGAAGCTTGGTGCCCACGCCATCGGTGCCGGATACCAGTACCGGCTCCTTGTAACCTGCCGGGATGGATACCATCGCACCAAAACCGCCAAGACCGCCGAGCACTTCAGGACGACGGGTCCTGGCTGCGGTATTCTTGATGCGGTTGACCAGTTCGTTGCCGGCATCGATATCAACGCCGGCGTCACGATAGGTAAGGGAGGGCTTCTGTTCGCTCATGGAATGTTAACCGTTGGCCTGTGGGTCAAGCGGCGGATTTTAACAGGTGCGCACGGGGGCTCCAAATGGAATTCCCGCTTAGTCTCGGGAATTGCCTGCCTTATATTGCGAACCTGCAACAGGGGCTTGCTACTCTAGTCAAAGGTGATGGTGTATCCTGTGCGCCATTCATGGGAACGGCAGGGTGTTACATGACTGAATCACGACGGAAAAATTCCAGGCCTCGGCTGCTTTGGCCAGTATTGTCTGCATTGCTGGCCCTGGCCACTCCGGCCGCGGCAGTCTCTGTATCCGGGCTGTACAACGCCGACGTTCCGGTGCAGGGCGGTTCTGCCGCCGCGTTGCAGCAGGGCTATGCCGATGGTCTGCGCCAGGTGATGGTGCGGGTCTCCGGTAGTCGGGATGTATTGCAGCGAGAAGGCATTGATCAGGTGTTGTCCGAGGCGGAAAGCCTGCTGCAGGCCTACCAGGTTGGCATCGAGGCTGGCCAGTCACGGCTGCGGATGAGTTTTGGTGCCGTTGGCGTTAACCGGGCCCTGGCCTCGATTGGTGCGCCGGTCTGGGGTGCTAACCGCCCACTGACCCTCGCCTGGGTGGCGGTAGAGGATCGCGGTAGTCGCAGTTTGCTGACCCGCTCCGGCGCCGGTGCCGAGTGGCGTGATGCGTTCCGGAAGGCGGCCGGTGTCCGGGGCTTGCCGATCGAATTTCCGTCCGAGAACCAGGGCAGTGACCGGGCGTTGCTGTCTGATCTATGGGGGCAATTTATCGGGCGCATCCAGAAGGCATCTGAAGATGTCTCCTATGACGTCCTTGCCCTGGTCAGGGTGAGCCGCTCCGGTGACCAGTGGCGCGCCGGCTGGGTTGTAGACGGCATGGGTATGGACGCTGCTGAGCGTTCGGTATCTGCCGGTAATCCGGATGACCTGGCCCAGGCGGTGGTCGATTATTGGGCCGAACAGTACGCCAGCCGCTACGCGGTTTCAGCCGGTGAAATCGGGGACTCGCCCAAGGTGGATGTGGTGTTCGACGGAGTATCCACACTGGCGGACTACGGGCGGATCAACAAGGTGCTTGAAGGCCTGACACCGGTAGTCTCGGTGAGCGCTGCCCGCATTCGCGGCGAACGACTGACCGCGCGGATTGCGTTTACCGGCGAGCTGGAGCAGCTGAAAGAGTACATTGCGCTTGATCCGCGCTTTGTACCGGTTGAAGGTGAGTCCGAACAGACGCAGCCCGCCGATGAGCAGGATGCCGAACAGGCCTTTGAATCCCTCTATCAAGTGCTTAACTATCGCTGGCAGCCGTCCCCGGTTGTCAGCAGTGGTGAAGACGGCTGATAAATTGACGGAGGCAGCCGGGTGAAATCAACACAGTGGCGCTGGATTCCCAATGCCCTGACTTTCATGCGGATGGTGTTGATCATTCCGTTTGCAGGCGCGCTGCTTGATGGCAACTACCGGTTGTCATTGCTGATTTTCCTCGTGGCTGCCATCAGCGATGGCGTTGATGGCTTTCTTGCCCGTTATTTCAACTGGCGCACGCGGGTAGGGGCCATCGCTGACCCCCTGGCCGACAAGGCGCTACTGATTACCACCTACCTGATGCTTACCATCACCGGTATCCTGCCGGTGTGGTTGTTTGTGCTGGTTCTGGCGCGGGATATTGCGATTGTTGGCGGGGCATTGGCGTTTCATTACGGCATTGGCCGGTTCGAAATGGCGCCGAGTGTGCCCGGCAAGATCAACACGCTGGTGCAGATCCTGGTGGCCCTGGCCATTATCATCCTGCTGGCGGGCTGGCCGATGCAGCCCTGGGTGATTGATGCGGGGGTCTGGCTGGTGGCGGGTTCTGCCATCTTCAGCGGCTGCCACTATGTGATTGTATGGAGTTTGCGGGCATTAAGGATGAAGCGATCATGACTACTGCCTCCCAGATGGCCCTAGGTGTCCGGCTGCGTGACGATGCCCGCTTTGACAACTTTCATGGTGACCGTAACCGCGATGCCGCCCGCAGGCTGGAAGCCCTGTGTGAGCAAAACCACGACCTGCCGGTGATGGTGATCTGTGGCGATTCCGATACCGGCAAAAGCCATCTGTTACAGGCGGTCTGCCACAGGGTAGAGCAACTTGGCCAGAGTGCCGTGTGTATCAGCATCGAAGAGTTGTTGCCATTTGGCCCGGATGCATTATCCGGGTTGGAGACCCGTCATGTAGTCTGTCTGGATGACCTGGACAAGCTGGCGGGCGATCCTCGCTGGGAAGAGGCGGTGTTCCATCTGTATAACCGGATCCTGGATCGCCGCGGTTTGTTAGTGGTGTCGATGTCGGAAGTGCCCGCCTCGTTACCCTTTGGCCTGGCGGATCTCGGTTCCCGGCTGGCCCACGGCCTGCTGGTGCAGCTGGGCGTGTACCGGGATGAAGACCGCATGCGCATCCTGGTGGCCCGGGCGGAACAGCGAGGCATGGTGATGACCGACGAAGTCGCCAGCTTCATCATGCGCCGGGCTCCCCGAAGGCTGGGCGAGCTGCTGGCCATCCTGGATTCTCTCGATGAGAACTCGCTGCAGGCCCAGCGCCGGCTCACCATCCCCTTTGTTAAAACCGTGATGGGCTGGTAGTCACAGATCAATAACTACAAGTGTTTACTGGAGAGACAACATGAGACGGGTTGTGTTCAATCAGAAAGGTGGTGTGGGCAAGTCCAGCATCACCTGTAACCTGGCGGCCATCAGTGCGGCCCGGGGCAAGCGCACGCTGGTGGTAGACCTGGATCCACAGGGCAATTCCAGTCATTACCTGCTCGGCAAGCCTGCATCTGAACTGCGGGATACCGTGGCGGACCTGATGGAGCAAACCGTGGCGTTCAGCATGTTCAACCGGCGCCCGGACGAGTTTGTGCATGCCACGCCGTTTGATAACCTGTTTGTGCTGCCGTCCAGTCCGGAACTGGATTTTCTCGAGCGCAAGCTTGAAGCCAAGCACAAGATCTACAAGTTGCGGGAGTATCTGAAAAAACTCAGCGAGTCGTTCGATGAAATCTACATCGACACAGCCCCGGCCCTGAATTTCTATACCCGTTCGGCGCTGATTGCGGCCCAGCGTTGTCTGATTCCGTTTGATTGCGACGATTTCTCCCGCCAGGCGCTTTATAACATTCTTAACGAAATCCGGGAGTTGCAGGAAGATCATAACGAAGAACTGGTGGTTGAAGGTATCATTGCCAACCAGTTCCAGCCCCGGGCCAGCTTGCCGAGACAGCTGGTTAAGGAGCTGCTGGAGGAAGGTTTGCCGGTATTGCCGGTGAGGCTTTCCAGCTCGGTGAAGATGAAAGAATCCCACCAGAGCCGGCAGCCACTCATTCATATGGCTCCGAAACACGGCCTGACCCGTCAGTTCGAAGACCTCTACAGGGTGCTGCACGGGGAGTCGGTGGAGCTGGAACCGCTTCAGGATTGATCAGAACCCATGAGTGACGAAAACCAACACCTCGACCTGCTGACTGACGGACTGCTGCAGATAGAGATCGAACTCCGGCAGCTGGGAGTCTGGCAGGCCGAGCCGCCACCGCAAGAGGCGTTTCAGAGCACCCAGCCATTCTGCCTGGATACCATGGAGTTTCCGCAGTGGCTGCAGTTTGTGTTTCTGGAACGCATGAAAGTGCTGGTTGAGCACAATCATCCGCTGCCGTCTGCGTCCGGGATTGCGCCCATGGCGGAAGAGCATTTCCGGGGGCGTCCGGAATCCGGGCAGGGCCTGGTGAAGGCGCTGGAAGAAATGGACCGGTTGCTGACCCGGTCCTGAGCCCGGTAACTGGCCGGGTTATTCCAGCCGCATCGACAGGTCGATGGCCTTGACGTCTTTGGTCAGGGCGCCGATCGAAATGTAGTCCACTCCGGTCTCGGCAATTGGCACCAGGGTTTGCTCATTAATGCCGCCGGAGGCTTCAAGCCTGGCGCGGCCTGCAGTCAGCTTGACCGCTTCAACCATATCCTCCAGTGAAAACTCGTCCAGCATGATAATGTCGGCACCGGCGTCCAGGGCCTGGGTGAACTCGTCCATATTCTCGGTTTCCACCTCAACCGGTTTGCCCGGCGCAATGCGGTGCGCTTCAGCAACGGCCCGTGCGATAGAGCCACAGGCCGCGATGTGGTTTTCCTTGATCAGGAAAGCGTCCCACAGGCCGATCCGGTGGTTGTCACAGTCGCCACAGGTCACCGCGTATTTTTGCGCCAGCCGCAGGCCGGGCAGGGTCTTTCGGGTATCCAGCAAGCGTACCTTGGTATGGGCAACCCTGGCCGCGTAGCCGGCGCACTGGGTGGCGACGGCAGAGAGTGTCTGCAGCCAGTTCAGGGCAGACCGCTCAGCCGTCAGTAGCGAGCGGGCAGGGCCCTGCATGCGGAACAGTACAGCATCGGCCGGCACATCGTCGCCGTCCCTGAATAGCCACTCCAGCTCTACGTTGGGGTCTACCTGCCGGAAGACTTCGTTGACCCACTCCACACCGGCCAGCCTGGCGTTCTCGCGGGTGATGACCCGGCCGCGGGCGGTTTTGTCTGCCGGAATCAGCATGGCGGTGATGTCGCCGTCCCCGATGTCTTCCCGGAGGCTGTGGGCTACGGATTCAATACGGGCCTGTCGGAGCAGTTCGGGGGCAATCATGGTGTTTTTCCGCTGGTCAGTGGGGTGGAATTAACGGCTGCGGGGCAATTCTACTGCTACCCCGGCAATTCACAAAATGCCACCATGAATTTCAACGTCTTGTGTCGGACACAAATGGTGACAAAAACTGACACAAGGTGACGGCAACTGGTCGTATCATAGAGCTGCGGAGTAATATAAGTTTGTCACGCAGATTCGATCCCGGAGCAAGTCCATGGCGCACGATAGCAAGGTTGTCCGATTAGCTGGCCACAGGCTGGCGGGCGGGTTTACGTTGCCTGCTGCATTGGTCAGGTTGCGTGACACTGCGGGTCAGGAACTGAAAACCGTACTCGCCAGCTTTTTCGAACAGGCGGACGACAGCCTGTTCTCCCTGGCCGATCGTGCCGGTTCCAACAAAGATCAATCCGCCTATTTTGATGCCATGCGGGAGCTCCGGCTGCGCCGCCGGGCGATGTCGCTTTCCGTGTTGCAGTACGTCAGCCAGGCTTTTAACGAGCTGGGCCGGTTCAAGCCGGTGCGTTCCGGCGGCTCCCTGGAAGAGGTTAACCAGGACACCCTGAGCCTGGTCGAGCATTCCGAGCTTGAAGAGCAGGTAGCCGTTGAAAGCCTGACCAATCGCCTGCGTAACCGTCACCAGGAGCAGGTTCGCATGCTTGCGGCCCGGGTACGGCACCTGGTTCCTGAGCTGGAGCTGGCTGATGACCAGATTCCCCTGAGCGCCGAGGTTATTTGCGGCGCTATCGCTGAAGCCTGTTCAGACCTGGATATTGATATCCGGGCCAAGCTGGTTGTCCTGAAACTGTTCGAGCGCTTGCTGGCAGACAAGCTGGAGCAGTTCTACCAGAAATGTAACCAGACACTGATTTCCGAAGGCGTGATGCCGGGTATGAAGAATGCCCCGGTCGGCCGTGCGCCGGCGCCTTCAAGGCCAGCCAGTCAGCCGGTTCCGCCCGCCGCGTCGCAACAAGCCGAGGCCATGCCCCAGGCTCCTGCCGACGATGCCGGCAGCCAGCTGGCCAGTGCTACCTTCAACGAATTGAGCGCATTGCTGCGGCAGGGTGGCGATGCCGGTGTTGTTTCCCGGCCCGCCGCTGGCGGCAATGTGCTGGACACCAGTCGTTTGCTGGCTCGCCTGACCGAGCTGCAGGCACTCAGCCGGGATGAGGCACAGGTTGAGCAGGTTATGCCCTTGCGGGAACAGCTGCAGCCGGTATTACAGCCCGCTGAAGGTTCCAGCGTTTCTGTCACCCAGGTCGACAGCGATGTGATCAACCTGGTGGGCATGTTGTTTGACTTCATCCTGGATGACCGTCAGCTGCACCCGGTGATGAAGTCGCTGATTGGCCGGTTGCAGATCCCGGTGCTGAAAGTTGCCCTGAGCGACCGCAACTTCTTCAACCGCGGTGGTCATCCGGCGCGCAAGCTGCTGAACGAACTGGCGCTGGCGGCAATCGGCTGGAATGAAAAGCGGCCGGGCATGCGTGATCCGCTGCGGGAAAAAATCGAAGAAGTGGTCGGCCGGGTGCTGGCAGAGTTCACCGACAGCGTCGACCTGTTTGAAGAACTGCTGAAAGACTTCGGCCACTTCATGGACCTGGACCGTCGCCGCCGTGAGCTGGTCGAGCAGCGCTTGCGTGATGCCGAAGAGGGCCGGGCACGGCAGGAAAGAGCAAGCCAGGCGGCAAAAGATGTCATGCTGGAGCAGGCCGAAGGCCGGGACATTCCCGAGGCTATCCGAGCATTGCTGGACGGCCCGTGCACCCGCTATCTGCAGTGGATCATGCTGCGTCAGGGCGAAGAAAGCCCTCAGTGGCAAGATGCCTGCGAACTGGTCACCCGCCTGATCTGGACGGTAGACCCGAGCCCGATTACCGATTCTACCCGTGCCGAGTTGCTGAGGGCGATTCCGGGTGTTGTGGAAGACCTGCGGGCAGCCCTCAAGGAAATTTCCTGGGACCCGTTTGCTACCGACAATGCCGTTCGCGACCTGGAGCTGGCCCACGTAGATGCGTTCCAGAAGCTGGTAACCGCACCGGTAGAGGTTGAAGACGAGCCGGTTGTGGACGAGCTGCCTGAGGTTTCAGAACCTGAGCCGGCTGTCCAGGCCGAGCCAGAAGTCGCCTTGACTCCGGAGCCTGTGCCCCAGCCAGAAGTTGCGCCAGAACCAGAGCCGGAGCCCGAAGCTACCATAGATCCGGAATGGCTTGCCCGGGCGGATCAGATGCGGGTTGGTTCCTGGGTGGAGCTCAAGCGCGACGACGACACCCGCCTGCGTTGCAAGCTGGCAGCGTTTATCAAGGCTACCGGCAAGTACATCTTCGTGAACCGCAGTGGTGCCAAGGTGGCCGAGTATCAGCGGGAAGAACTGGCGACAGCCATGCAGTCCGGTTTGATCGGCATGCTGGACGATGGCCTGATTTTTGACCGGGCCCTGGAATCCATCATCGATAACTTGCGTTACAGTCGCAAGGACTGACCGCTGCAGGCGACTCCGTGGCATCGGAATGGACTTTGTGATTCAATCTCCGGATCGAGTCACCCATTGCGTATCTGGATGTACCTTGCCTGATCAACACTTCAACGCCCGGGTCGAACAGCTTCGAGCGACGGGCCGGTTCCCGGATGCCCGCTGGTGTCCTTCCCCGAATTTCGGCCCCCGCCCCGAGGGTGTTGCCATTTCGTTACTGGTGGTACACAACATCAGCTTGCCGCCGGGCGAGTTCGGCGGTGGCCATATCGAGGAATTCTTCTGTAACCGGCTGGATCCTCACGCCCATCCCTATTTCCAGACCATTGCAGATTTGCAGGTTTCCGCCCACGGGCTTATCTGCAGAGACGGCTCGGTGGTCCAGTTTGTCAGCTGCCTGGACCGCGCCTGGCATGCCGGGCGCTCCTGTTTTGAGGGCGAGGAAGAGTGCAATGACTTTTCCATCGGTATTGAACTGGAAGGGGCAGACGACGTGCCCTACACCGATGCTCAGTATCAGTCCCTGGCCCGACTGGCTGCCCTGGTTCGGGCAGCCTGGCCGGAGATTACGGCAGAGCGGATTACCGGCCACTGCGATATTGCCCCGGGCAGAAAGACGGACCCCGGTGAGGCCTTCCAGTGGGCGCACTTCCATCGCGTTTTAAGCACAACGGAGAATGCCTGAATGGTACTGGTGGTTTTTCTGCTCGCCTATGTGATCCGGCAGCGCCTTGATCGGCTCGGTGTGTTATCCAGTGATGACCTGTGGCGATCCTGGCTGCATATCGGGACCCGCAGCAAGGCCGGCAAAGAAGGTTCCCTGTTTTTAGGGCTGTTACTGGTTCTCGGCCCCGCCGTGCTATTGGGGGCCCTGGTTCTGGCGGCCGGTTACGGTGGTATTCGTGTTGTGGTTTACCCTGTGGAACTGATCGTTCTGGTGCTGATGATGGGCGTGCCCGGCTGGCGCCCCGTACTGGAGGCCTACACCGAGGCCTGGAGCCGCGGTGACATGCAGGGAGCCTGGCATCATATCGAAGACCGCTTGCCGGAGGATGAGCGGGGCAGTGCGCAAAGCGCAGAAGTGATGCATTTGTCGGTTTCCCGTGCCTTGATGGTATCGGTGTTCGAGCGGTTTTTCCTGGTGGTGTTCTGGTATGTGGTTGGCGGAATCTGGCTGGCAGTCATTGCCCGTGGACTGGTGGCACTGGCAGAGCAGTGGCCGCAGCCAGCGGCCCGGCAGCGCTTTGCCATCGCGGCAGACATTATGGCCTGGGTGCCGTCTCGTTTGCTGGCTTGTACCTTTGGCGTGGCTGGGGACCTGGCGGGCTGGTCGCGATCCATCCGTCTGGTGGTGCCGGGGTTCGGCAAGCCGACAGACAATGTGCTGATGACCGCTGCCAGCGGCTCCCTGACGGGCTATGCCCTGGATCCGGAACGGTTCGGCCAGGTATACGCGGGTGACTGGCCGAAATTCGGTGGCCGTAGCATTCGGGCCATGCGGGATTTGCTCAGCCGCAGCATGCTGGTGTGGATCTGCGCCATCGCGCTGTTGGTGATTGCCGGGATCGTATGATGCCCGGCAGGCAGGAATCCGGCCCTCAGAGACCGGATTTTTTTTGCTCCCAGAGAATTTCCTGGGCGCCGTCCCTGCGGGCCAGTACCCGCGCAACTACGAACAGCAGGTCGGACAGCCGGTTCAGATAGTGGCGGGAGGCGGTGTTGATGGAGTCTTCGTGGCCCAGGGCCACAACTACCCGCTCGGCGCGCCGGCAAACAGCGCGGGCCATGTGGCAATGAGCCGCAGCAGTGGAGCCACCGGGCAGGATGAAGTTCTTCAGGGGAGGCAGGCCTTCGTTGTAATGGTCCAGCGTGGTTTCCAGCCAGGTGATGTGCTCATCCCCGATGACTTTGCTGCCCGGAATGGCAAATTCCCCGCCCAGGTCGAACAGGTGGTGCTGGATGCGACGAAGCACCTCAATCAGCGCGTCTTCCGCCGGTAAGGTTTCCACCAGAATACCGATATGGCAGTTCAGCTCATCGGCGGTTCCCATCGCTTCCACTCGCTGGGCGTTCTTGGCAATCCGGTTGCCATCGGCCAGGCCGGTAGAGCCATCGTCTCCGGTGCGGGTGTAGATCTTTGACAGGCGATTGCCCATGGTTTGAACTCCCTTCTGTAGTGATCAGTTGAGTTGTTTTACCCGTTCGGTGAGCATTTGGTTCACCGGTACGGCAATGTTGTACCGGTGGCCCAGGCGGGCAAGGTAGCCGTTGATGGCGTCTATCTCGGTTTCTCGGCCCGCCAGCATATCTGCGCGCATCGACGATGTGTTTTCAGCGGTTTTCCGGGCCACGGCTTCGATGGTTTCCCGCAGGCTATCCGGTACAACTACGGGTTGCCCCGCGGCATCCAAAAGCTGGCTGATTTCCTGGCATAGCGGATCGATCCATTTCAGATAGAACGGCTGGCCCAGGATCTCACCGTTTGGGCAGTCGAGCAGGGCGGTAAAGGCGTTGATGCCGGAATTGATAACCAGTTTCTGCCAGAGTCGGCCGAGAATATCCTGTTCCGGCTGGACTGCCAGGCCGCTGGCGGCAAGCTGCTGCGCCACCGGCTCCACATGGGCTTGCCCGGCAGGGTTAAGTGCACCTAGCCAGGTAGTACCGCGACCGGCGTGAACCGTCAGGCCTGCCTGCGGCCGGTTGGCGCCTTCAGTGGTGGAGGCCGCGAGCACAGGCCTTTCCGGCCAGGTTTCGGCAACCTGTTGCTGGCTCCCGAGTCCATTCTGGAACAACACGATGGGTGTTGATGATGGCACTGAGGGCAGGGTAGACGTGAAGGCTTCTAGAGTGTCGCCGGCTTTGGTGGTCACCAGTAACAGGCCTGGTGACTGCCCGGATTGAAGCCAGGGAATGGTGACGCTGAATTGCTCGCCTTCGATGGGCTGAAGGCGGTAGTGGACAGGCTCCGGGTGTTGGCCCGGGCGGGGCACAAACGCTACCTGCCCGGCAGGTAGCGTTGCGGCCCAGAGCCGGCCCAGGGAGCCGGCACCGAGTATGGCAATCATGGCCTTACATGGCCTCGATTTCGGCCCGCTGTGCGCTGAGCCGCTGCAGGCTGCCCTGGGCATCCTTCAGCTTCTCTTTTTCCTTCTCGACCACTTCAGCCGGAGCCTTGGCGGTGAACTTCTCGTTGTTCAGCTTGCCTTCCAGACGGCCGATTTCCTTGTTCAGGCGCTCCAGTTCCTTGTCCAGGCGCTTGAGTTCGGCGTCCTTGTCGATCAGGCCGGCCATGGGCACCAGCACTTCCATTTCGCCCACCAGCTGGGTGGCACTCATGGGAGCCTTGTCGCCCTCGAACCATTCCAGTTTCTCCAGCTTGGCCAGGGACATCAGGAACTGGCGGTTGTCGTTAAGGCGGCGCTGGTCGTCGGCGTTGCCGCCTTTCAGCAATACCGGAACCTGCTTGGCCGGGGAGATGTTCATCTCGCCACGGATATTACGGACCGCTACGATCACGCCTTTCAGCCATTCGATATCAGCGGCCACGGCGGCCTCCTGCTTGCTGGCATCCGGCTGCGGGTAGGGCTGCAGCATGATGCTGTCGCCGGTTTTGCCGGCCAGCGGGGCGATGCGCTGCCAGATTTCTTCGGTGATGAAGGGCATCATCGGATGTGCCAGGCGCAGGACGGCTTCCAGCACGCGAACCAGGGTACGGCGAGTGCCGCGCTTGGCTTCGGGGCTGGCGTTGTCGTCACTCAGGGCCGGCTTGGACAGCTCCAGGTACCAGTCGCAGTATTCGTTCCAGATGAACTCGTACAGGGCGTAGGCGGCCAGGTCGAAGCGGTACTGGTCCAGGTGGCGGATCACTTCCTGCTCGCAGTGCTGCAGCTCGCTGATGATCCAGCGGTCAGCCAGGGACAGTTCCACCGGCTCGTCGTTCACGCCGCAGTCTTCGCCTTCGGTGTTCATCAGCACGTAGCGGGCGGCGTTCCACAGCTTGTTGCAGAAGTTACGGTAGCCTTCCAGGCGCTTCATGTCCCAGTTGATATCACGGCCGGTGGTGGCCATGGCGGCCAGGGTGAAGCGCAGAGCATCGGTGCCGTGGGCAGCGATGCCTTCCGGGAATTCCTTCTCGGTACGCTTGCCGATCTTTTCGGCCAGCTTCGGCTGCATCAGGTTGCCGGTACGTTTTTCCAGCAGGTCCGGCAGGCTGATGCCGTCGATCATATCCAGCGGGTCGATCACGTTCCCCTTGGACTTGGACATCTTGTCGCCGTGCTCGTCCCGGATCAGACCGGTGACATACACGGTATGGAAGGGTACCTGTGGGGTGCCGTCTTCGTTTTTCATGAAGTGCATGGTCATCATGATCATCCGGGCAACCCAGAAGAAGATGATATCGAAACCGGTCACCAGCACGTCGGTGGGGTGGAAGGTCTTCAGCCGTTCGGTGATTTCCGGCCAGCCCAGCGTGCCGAAGGTCCACAGGGCGGAGCTGAACCAGGTGTCCAGTACATCGTCGTCCTGCTTGAGTTCCAGTGTGTCCGGGAGCTGATGTTTGCTGCGAACCTCAGCCTCGCTCCGGCCCACATAGATATTGCCTTCAGCGTCATACCAGGCAGGAATCCGGTGCCCCCACCAGAGCTGGCGGGAGATGCACCAGTCCTGGATGTCGCGCATCCAGGCGAAGTACATGTTTTCGTACTGTTTGGGTACGAACTGGATACGACCGTCTTCTACCGCTTCAATAGCCGGCTTGGCCAGGGTCTTGGCGTCTGCAAACCACTGATCCGTCAGCATCGGCTCGATGATCAGCCCGGAGCGATCACCGCGGGGTACGCTAAGCACGTGGTCTTCGATTTTCTCGACCAGGCCTGCCAGTTCCATGTCGGCAACAATCTGCTTGCGGGCTGCTTCCCGGCTCAGGCCAGCATAGGCGGCCGGGAGGGCGCTGTTAATCTCGGAATTTTCGGTGCCGTCCGCATTGAAGACTTCGGCGATTTCACGAATGTTGGCGTCCTGCGTCATGACGTTGATCATGGGCAGGTTGTTGCGTTTGCCTACGGCGTAATCGTTGAAGTCGTGAGCGGGGGTGATCTTCACGCAGCCGGAGCCTTTTTCCGGGTCGGCGTGGTGGTCGGCCACGATGGGAATCCGGCGGTTTACCAGTGGCAGCAGTACATGCTGACCGATCAGGTGCTGGTAGCGCTTGTCGTCCGGGTGCACGGCCACGGCCGTGTCGCCCAGCATGGTTTCCGGGCGGGTGGTGGCGACGATCACGTAGTCTTTGCCGTCCTGGGTTTTCTGGCCGTCGGCCAGCGGGTAGCGCAGGTGCCAGAAAAAGCCCTTTTCTTCCTTGTTTTCGACTTCCAGATCAGAGATGGCGGTGTGCAGTTTCGGATCCCAGTTCACCAGTCGCTTGCCGCGGTACACCAGGCCGTCTTCGTACAGGCGGATAAACACTTCCTGCACGGCCTTGTAGAAGCCATCGTCCATGGTGAAGCGTTCGTTGCTCCAGTCCACGGAATTACCCAGACGGCGCATCTGGCGGGTGATGGTGCCGCCGGAGTGCTCTTTCCAGTCCCAGATACGCTTGATGAACTCTTCCCGGCCCAGGTCGTGGCGGGTTTTGTCTTCCTCTGCAGCCAGTTTGCGCTCAACCACCATCTGGGTGGCGATGCCGGCGTGGTCGGTGCCGACGGTCCACAATGCGTTACGGCCCTGCATGCGCTTGAAGCGGGTGAGGGTGTCCATGATGGTGTGCTGGAACGCATGGCCCATGTGCAGGCTGCCGGTCACGTTGGGTGGCGGGATGGCGATGCTGTAGGAATCGCCTTCGCCCCCCTCAGCCTTTTCTGAACGGGGGCGGAAATAGCCTTTGGATTCCCAGTTTTCGTACCACTGGCGCTCGATGTTTTCTGGCTGGTAGGTTTTTTCCATGAGATTATGCAGTGACCGTTTTGGTTGATTCACATAGAGAAATTCTGAATCGCACGATTATACATGGTCACCTTGATTGCGGCGAACCTTCGACGCTCGTCGGGGCTTCGGTATGGGCTCAGTAGCCTGCTAGATTGGTGCTTTGTGAGGTTGGGGACAGGCTTTCCAAAAACCGCTACGAGCACATCCATGTGCGCTTCTCTCCGGCCATCCATGGCCTACGAAATTTTTGGAAAGCCTGTCCCCAGCCCCACAGATCGAATTTTTGCTGGTCGCTGGTGAGTATTGCTTTTTCTTTTTCGTTTTTGTCCGTGTGGGTCCGTGAGCGTCCGTGGCTAATAAATTTTATCTTTCCGTGTTTTTCCGTGTTTTTCCGTGTCTTCCGTGGCAAAAAAATCACCGCCGCCGCATATCATGCACCCGAGCCTCAATCCCCAACACCCGCAGTTGCTTATAATGCCCCCGAGCGAGGTTCAACACCGCCGGATCGTTATGGGCCACCAGCGCCAGGCGGCGGTACTGATCAGCGTCGTCCGGTAAGGTCGAGGACAGCACGATAACGGTATCCCAGTCCGTGGCGGCCGGCGGGTAAAGCAGGATGCCGACAGGGTCGGTGCAGGGGGTGGTCGGGTCTTTGGCGATGCTGTGGGGGATGTAGGCTTCCGGGGTGAAGTTCCACAGCAGGTCGTCGAGTTCTTTGGCGTGGTCTTCGGTGTCGCAGAGGAGGCACACGCGGTCGCCCTGCTGCCAGGCTTTGTCCACGAGTTTGGCGGCGTGGAGGTTGCGGGCGGCGGGGGTGTTCTGGGTGAGGATGTGGAACCAGTAGCGTTGGTTCTTTTCGTCCCGGCCGGAGGGGCCGGCAGCTGGGCTGCCGGGCTCCGGGGTAGGGGTTGGCTGGTTATCCTGCATGGGACATCAGGTAGTCGACCAGCAGGGGTACCGGGCGGCCGGTGGCGCCTTTGGCTTTGCCGGAGTTCCAGGCGGTACCGGCGATGTCCAGGTGGGCCCAGCGGTAGTCTTTGGCAAACCGGCTCAGGAAGCAGGCAGCGGTGATGGTGCCGGCCGGCCGGCCGCCGATGTTGGCCATGTCGGCGAAGTTGCTGTCGAGCTGGCTCTGGTATTCGTCCCAGAGCGGCAGGCGCCAGGCGCGGTCGCCGGTGCGCTCGCCGGCGGCCAGCAGTTCGTTGGCTAGTTCGTCGTTGTTGGACAGAAGGCCGGTGGCGTGGTTGCCCAGGGCGATGATGCAGGCGCCGGTGAGGGTGGCCATGTCGACTACGGCAGCCGGGTCAAATTTCTTCACGTAGGTGAGGGCGTCGCACAGTACCAGGCGGCCTTCGGCGTCGGTGTTGAGGATTTCAACGGTCATGCCGCTCAGGGTGGTTACGATGTCGCCCGGGCGGGAGGCGCCGCCATCCGGCATGTTCTCGGCGGCAGCAATCACCGCGACTACGTTGATTTTGGGCTTGGTCTCAGCCAGTACTTTCATGGCGCCGAATACGCTGGCGGAACCGCCCATGTCGTACTTCATCTCGTCCATGCCTTCGCCGGGCTTGAGGCTGATGCCGCCGGTGTCGAAGGTGATGCCTTTACCCACCAGCACGTAGGGTTTGTCCTTGGCTTTGCCGCCACGGTATTCCATCACGATCAGGCGCGGGGGCTGCTTGGAGCCTTTGCCCACGGCCAGGATGGTGTTCATACCCATCTTTTCCATCTGCTTTTCATCAAGCACTTCGGTCTTGATGCAGTCGTGTTCCTTGGCCATGGCCTGTGCCTGTTCGGCCAGCCATACCGGGTGGCAGATGTTGGGCGGGGTGTTGCCCAGATCCTTGGTGAAGTTCATGCCGCGGCCGGTGGACAGGCCCAGGTTGAAGGCATCTTTCAGGGCTTTGCCGGCACCGGAGGCCTGTACAGTCACTTTCTTGAGCTTGCGGGCAGCAGGCTTTTCGCTCTTGAAGCCGGTGAAACTGTACAGCTGGTCTTCCAGGATGCGGCCAATCAGGTTCAGGCGCGCTTCTTCGTTGCTGACCGCATCTTCGCCCTGCAGCGCAGTGTCGGCCAGGCAGATCAGGGCGTTTTTGGACGGGCCGTCTTTCAGGGCGCCCATCATGGCGATCAGGGCTTTGCGGAAGTTGGCCGGTGTGCGGTCTGCATCTTTGCCGGTGCCAACCACAATCAGGCGCTGCCAGGGCTGGTCGACCAACGGGATGGTGTTAACAGAAGCGTTCTTGCCGGTCAGGTCGCCAGCTTTTTCGAGTTGCTTGATCAGCCCGCCCAGGATTTCGTCTGCCTGTGTTGTGGTGTCAGGCCAGGTACCTTTTTCGGGGAGGCCGATGACCAGGCAATCGGTTTTGGTGGCGGCAATGGCTTTACTGCTCAGGCTGAAATTCATGGCAACTCCCGTTGTCAGGTTATTCTGTTTAGGTCCGCGCCGGGCGGGTTTGATCGAATGTTAATAAGGATTGGGGCAAAGCCGCGAATAATCAAGCGATAAGGCCTTATCGTTACGATGGCTTTAACGAGTTGTTCCTGTACTGTCATTCATTCCCAAGGTTACATAGAATACGCGCAGTTCCTCTTATCCTCCATCTCCTGAAAGGGCGCGGCCAGAGAGATCAGTTTGAGCATCATTTTCCGTTACCTCATCCGCCAGATCATGGTCAGCATGCTTGCTGTTTCCGGCATTTTGTTGCTGGTGTTCATGAGCGGCCGGTTTATCAAGTACCTGGCGAGTGCGGCTGAAGGCGAGCTGGCAGCGGGCGTGTTGTTCGCCATTATGGGCTACCGTTTCCCCGGTTTTCTGGAGCTGATCCTGCCCTTGGGATTGTTTATCGGCATTCTGCTGGCCTACGGCCGGATGTACCTGGAAAGCGAGATGACGGTGCTGTTCGCCTGCGGCGTCAGCGAGCGGGAGCTGTTGCAGAAAACCCTGGTGGGTGCGCTGCCGGTGATGCTGGTGGTGGGCGCAATGAGCCTGTTTATCTCACCCTGGGGTATGAAGCAGGTGGAACATATTTTCAACGAACAGCGCAAAGCCACCGAGTTTGAAATGCTCGCGCCCGGGCGGTTCCAGGATCTCAGCTCCGGTACCCGGGTGACCTATACCGAAGCGCTCAGTGACGACAAGCGTGAGCTGCAGGGTGTGTTCATTGCCGAGCACGGTCGCAACGGTGAAGGCGTTACCCTGATTACAGCAGAGACCGGTTCGCAGTTGATCGACGAGAAAACCGGCAGCCGGTTCCTGATTCTGGAAGAAGGCGGCCGCTTTCAGGGCATGCCGGGGCAGCTGAATTACAACGTAACCCGGTTCGAGGCCTATGGCCTCAAGATCCAGGCCGGCGAAGCGGGTGATCGCGAGCTGGAAGAGGGTATCAGTACCCTGGATCTATGGCGATCAGACAACCTTGAAGATCGCGCCCTGTTGCACTGGCGCTTCTCCCTGCCGTTAATCGTTCCGATCGTTACCCTGCTGGCGGTTCGTCTGAGCCGGGTGAATCCCCGGCAGGGCCGGTTCTTCCATCTTTTACCTGCAATGCTCGTGTATATCACCTATCTGGGCCTTCTGATCGTGGCCCGGGACGCACTGGCAGACGGCAAGGTGTCGGAGTGGATCGGCATGCTCTGGGTGCACGCGCTGTTCCTGGCGCTAGGGTTATGGCTGCATTTCGGGCCGGCCTGGCTGCATCGCCGCCGGCTGGAGAAGGAGGGCCGTGCCAGTGCGTAAGATCGACAACTATGTAATGCGCACCGTTGGCGGTGCCATGTTCCTGGTGATGGTGGTGGTGCTGTCGCTGGATGTGATCTTCGCCTTCATTGCCGAACTGGAAGACACCCGCAACGATTACCAGACGGTGCAGGCGCTTTGGTATGTGGCGCTCACCTTGCCCCGCAGGATCTACGATTACCTGCCGCTCGGGGCGTTTATGGGATGCCTGGTTGGGCTGGGCGCCATGGCGAGTTCGTCGGAGCTGACGGTGATTCGCGCTGCCGGGGTGTCGCTGAAGCGGATTGTCTGGTCTGCCATGAAGCCGGCGCTGGTTATTGTGTTGCTGGGTGTGGCAATTGGTGAATACGTGGCACCGAACACCGAACGGCTCGCCCAGAGCGACAAGGCTATTGCCCTGGGGGCTGGCAAGAATGTGGCATCGGCCCACGGTGTCTGGCATCGGGAAGGCAATACCTTTATGCATCTGAATGCGGTGCAGCCGGATGGTGGCCTGGTAGGGGTTTCGCTGTTCCGGTTTGATGATCAGCGCCAGCTGGAACAGTCCAGCTTTTCCGAGCGGGCGGTGTTCCAGGGTGATCACTGGTTGCTGGAGAACGTGGCGGTGACCCGCATGGAGGGTGAGCAAACGGTGCGGGAAGCCCATGAAACCCTGCGTTGGGATACCGGCTTGTCTCCGGACGTCTTGAGTGTGCTGATTGTGAAGCCGGAAAACCTGTCGATGAGTGGCCTGTATACCTACGCCACCTATCTGGGGGAGCAGGGGCTGACTGCGGCACAGTACTGGCTGGCGTTCTGGAAGAAAGCACTGATGCCGCTGGGTACTGCGGTGATGGTGCTGGTGGCCATTTCCTTTGTGTTCGGCCCCTTGCGTTCTGTAACCATGGGCTTCCGGGTGTTTACCGGCTTGCTGGTGGGCTTGTTGTTCAAGTACATGCAGGATCTGCTCGGGCCCATGAGCATGGTGTACGGCTTCAATCCCATGATTGCTGTGCTGGCGCCGATTGCCATCAATGCCGTGGTAGGTGCGGTGTTGATGAGAAGGGCCGGCTGAACCGGCCCTGAAGGTTTACTTTTTCGCGGCTTTTTCTACCTGAACCACAACGCTGTTGGATGCCCGGTCGGTCAGTGACAGTCCGTTGATCGGGTAGAACAGGGCGATAATAGCGGGAACGCTGATCAGCAGGGTAACGGTACCGATGTAATGGCTTGCCAGCATGGTGAGGAAAACCACCGCCGAGGCTGTGCCGTAACGAAACAGGGCCTGGGTCCAGCTGACTGACGTGCCGTCCAGGTTTTCGATCCGAACCCGCCATACCTGCATACCCAGGGTCTGGCCAATGCGGGTCCAGAAGTAGGCAAAGAACAGATACAGCACCAGGAAGAGCACGAAGGTGAGCCCCGGATCGCCCGAGAGCTGGCCGGCTTCAGCCATTTGTTCGTACTTGTCCCAGCCCGTAATCCACCCGGCAATCATGGTATAAATCCAGGTGGCGACCAGCAGGACCGCAATACTGATCAGGCCATCGTAAATAATCGCCAGAGCCCGCTTGAGGGCGGTTGCCGGTGGCAGCAGTTGCTCGGCGTCATGAAAGCGTCGGGGCATGGGGTCTCCTGTGAGGTTTCACGTTTTTCCTGTTCTCGGCGTGTGCTAGAGTAGCGGATTTGCACACGCATGTAAGTATTGCTATTTCAAAGGTATCAAAGGTCTATGAAAACCGCAGAGTTGCGACAGGCGTTTCTGGAATATTTCAAACAGCAAGGTCACACCATTGTGCCGAGCAGTTCCCTGGTACCGGCAGACGACCCGACACTGTTGTTCACCAACGCTGGCATGAACCAGTTCAAGGATACCTTCCTTGGCCGTGAAGAGCGCGACTATAACCGGGCAACATCGTCCCAGAAGTGTGTGCGCGCCGGCGGCAAGCATAACGACCTGGAGAACGTGGGTTATACCGCCCGCCACCATACCTTCTTCGAAATGCTGGGCAACTTCAGCTTCGGCGATTACTTCAAGCGCGAAGCCATTAACTTTGCCTGGACCTTCCTTACCGGTGAGAAGCACCTGAACCTGCCCCAGGAAAAGCTGTGGGTAACGGTTTACGCAGAAGACGACGAAGCCTTTGATATCTGGAACAAAGAAGTTGGCGTGCCGGCAGACCGCATTGTTCGCATTGGCGACAACAAGGGTGCGCGCTACGCTTCTGATAACTTCTGGCAGATGGGTGACACCGGCCCCTGCGGCCCCTGCACCGAAATCTTCTACGACCACGGTCCGGACGTGGCTGGCGGCCCTCCCGGTAGCCCGGAGGAAGACGGCGACCGCTACATCGAGATCTGGAACGTGGTGTTCATGCAATACAACCGCACCGCCGATGGCGAGATGCTGAACCTGCCCAAGCCTTCTGTGGATACCGGTATGGGTCTGGAGCGAATTGCAGCGGTGTTGCAGGGCGTTCACAGCAACTATGAAATCGACCTGTTCCAGGATTTGCTGAAAGCCGCTTCCGGGATTCTGGGTGGTGCAGCCACTACCGAGGCCTCACTGCGCGTCGTGGCCGACCACATCCGTTCATGTGCCTTCCTGATTGCCGATGGCGTGATGCCGTCCAACGAAGGTCGTGGCTTTGTGCTGCGCCGGATCATCCGCCGTGCAGCCCGTCACGGTAACAAGCTGGGTGCGAACGAACCGTTCTTCTACAAGCTTACCGGTGCCCTGGTTGAACTGATGGGCGATGCCTATCCGCAGCTGGTCAGCAGCCGCAAGCAGATCGAAAAAGTACTGCTGCAGGAAGAAGAGCAGTTCGCCAAGACCCTGGACAAAGGCCTGCGCCTGCTGGAACAGGATATTGCCGAGCTGAAGGGCACTGAAATTCCCGGCGAAACCGTGTTTACCCTGTACGACACCTACGGCTTTCCGGTAGACCTGACCAACGATATCGCCCGCGAGCGTGGCCTGACCCTCGACTACGAAGGCTACGAAAAGGCCATGGAAGCCCAGCGTGACCGTGCCCGGGCCGCGAGCAAGTTCGGCATTGATTACAACGCCGCCGGCATCACCATCGAAGGGAAAACCGAGTTTACCGGTTACGACCACATCGACGGCCACGAGCGAATCCGCACCGTTCTGGTGAATGGCGAAGAGAAAACCGCCGAAGCCGGTGATGAATGTGTTGTAGTGCTGGAGCGAACCCCGTTCTACGCAGAATCCGGCGGCCAGGTGGGCGACACCGGCCTGCTGACCTGGAGCGGTGGTCGCTTCAAGGTAACCGACACCCGTAAAGAGGGCGATAACCACCTGCATGTGGGTACGCTGGTAGAGGGTGAGCTGTTCCCGGGTCTGGAAGTAGACGCCCGTATCGATCACGCCCGCCGCGAGCGCACCAAGCGTAACCACTCCGCCACGCACCTGCTGCACGCAGCACTGCGTAATGTGCTGGGTGAGCATGTAACCCAGAAAGGTTCCCTGGTAGACCCCGACAAACTGCGTTTCGACTTCTCCCATTTCGAGGCGGTCACTGCCGAGCAGCTGAAAGAAATCGAACGCCAGGTGAACGAGCAGGTACTGGAAAATACCCCGGTTGAGATTGACGTTACCGATATGGAAACCGCCAAGGCTAAGGGCGCGATGGCGCTGTTCGGCGAGAAGTACGGCGACGTGGTTCGGGTTCTGAGCATGGGTACCGATCGCTATTCTGTTGAGTTATGTGGCGGTACCCACGTATCCCGCACCGGCGACATCGGTTTGTTCCGTATTACCTCCGAGAGCGGTATTTCCTCCGGCGTTCGCCGTATTGAAGCGGTGACTGGCTTCGGCGCCCTGGAATGGCTGGACGCCACCGAGCGCACCCTGCGTGAAACCGCCCGCCTGGTTAAGGGCACCCGCGAGACTGTCGTGGAGAAAGTTCAGCAGGTTCTCGACCGCAACCGTCAGCTGGAAAAAGACATGGATGGCCTGAAGGCCAAGCTGGCAAGCTCCGCCGGTAGCGACCTTGCTGGTAATGCGGTTGAGGTTGCCGGATTGAAGGTTGTGGCAGCAGAGCTGGAAGGTGCAGACCGCAAGGCCCTGATGGAAACCGCTGACCAGTTGAAGAACAAGCTGGGCGAGGGTGTGGTGGTGCTGGCCACTGTGGAGGATGGCAAGGTGACGCTGGTTGCCGGCGTAACCAAGTCAGCCACTGGCCGCATCAAGGCTGGCGACCTGATGAAGCATCTGTGTGCCCAGGTAGATGGTAAAGGCGGTGGTCGCCCGGATATGGCTCAGGGCGGTGGTAACGATCCGTCCAAGCTGGCAGAAGCCCTGGCCGGAGTTCCGGGCTGGGTCGAGCAAAATATCGGATAAGCAACTGTTTTCGGAAGCGGGCGGAGGTTTATAATTCCGCCCGCTTTATTTGACTGGCGGAGCCTGGCTCCGCTGTAAGGCCCGTTTCGGAGTTTGGGAAAGCATGGCTCTGTTGGTTCAGAAATTTGGTGGTACATCCGTCGGCACAACCGAACGGATTGAAGCGGTCGCTGACAAGGTGTGTCAGTTCCGCAAAGATGGTCATGACATTGTGGTGGTGGTCTCCGCTATGAGCGGCGAGACCAATCGCCTGATTGCCCTGGCCAACGACATTATGGAAGAGCCCACGCCCCGCGAAATGGACGTGCTGGTTTCCACCGGTGAGCAGGTCACTATCGCCCTGTTATCTATGGCGCTGCAGAAGCGCGGCTGTGATGCCCGGTCTTATACCGGCTCCCAGGTGCGGATACTGACGGACAGCAGCCACACCAAGGCACGCATTAAAGATATCGATGAGCAGAACATGCGCGCGGATCTGGATGCAGGTCGGGTTGTTGTGGTTGCCGGTTTCCAGGGTGTTGATGAGCGAGGCAATATCACCACGCTGGGCCGCGGTGGTTCCGATACCACAGCCGTTGCCTTGGCCGCGGCGCTGAAGGCGGACGAGTGCCAGATTTACACCGATGTTGACGGCGTTTATACGACCGACCCACGGGTAGTAGACAGCGCGCGCCGGCTTGAGCGAATTACGTTCGAAGAAATGCTTGAGATGGCCAGTCTGGGCTCGAAAGTGCTCCAGATCCGGGCCGTCGAATTTGCAGGTAAATACAATGTTCCATTAAGGGTGCTGTCCAGCTTCGCAGAAGGCGAGGGTACCCTGATTACTTTTGAGGATGAGAACGCCATGGAACAACCGGTTGTTTCCGGCATTGCCTTTAACCGTGATGAAGCCAAACTGACCATCTCCGGAGTGCCTGACACTCCGGGCAGCGCCCTGCGGATTCTCAAGCCGGTGAGCGATGCCAACATCGAGGTGGACATGATTGTCCAGAACGTGGGTGAGGATAACAAAACCGCATTCACCTTCACGGTTCACCGTAATGATTTCAAGCGTGCCCAGGACGTTCTGCGCGGCATCAGCACTGAAATTGGTGCCGGTGAAGTGGGCGGCGACACCAAGATTGCGAAGGTGAGCATTGTGGGTGTTGGCATGCGTTCCCATGCCGGCGTTGCAACTAAAATGTTCGAAGCGCTGTCTAACGAAGGCATCAATATTCAGATGATCTCCACATCGGAAATCAAGATTTCCGTGGTGATCGACGAGAAATATCTCGAACTGGCCGTTCGCGCACTGCACAGTGCCTTCGAGCTGGACAAGTCCGGGGTAGTAGAAGAAGGAATGTGAGGGCAGGGTGCCCTTTGCTTCCTCCTGAAGGTCATTGAGGAAATCTATAGAGGTTGGAGATTGTATAAGTATTATTCCGCCTTTAGACTTCGCGGTGATCTCATTATAAAAGCAATAAGTACATAGAAATGTAGTCGGAACAGGTAGCTTTGGAATAGGGAGAAAGGGATATGTTGATTTTGACTCGCCGCGTTGGCGAAACTCTGATGATCGGTGACGAAATTACCGTTACCGTTCTCGGAGTGAAGGGGAACCAGGTTCGCATCGGTGTTAACGCACCTAAAGATGTTGCCGTTCACCGCGAAGAAATCTATCAGCGGATTCAGTCCGAAAAAGGCTCTGACGAGCCGGAACCGGGCAATCGTTGATCAGAAAGAAAGCCGCTCAAGGGAAACCTGAGCGGCTTTTTTAATAATAGGGAAAATCGGTTAGAAAAATATCGTGTCAACCCTATGAAAACAGAAAAATTATGGTAGTATACGCCCCGTTCTCAAGGAGAGGTGGGTGAGTGGCTGAAACCAGTTCCCTGCTAAGGAACCGTACGAGCAATCGTACCGAGGGTTCGAATCCCTCCCTCTCCGCCATTTCCCAGCGGAAAGGCGAGAACCGGTTGAAGTAGCATTCAACCACTGCGAAAGATTGTGCGGCTGTAGCTCAGCTGGATAGAGTACCTGGCTACGAACCAGGCGGTCGGAGGTTCGAATCCTCCCAGCCGCGCCAATTTTCGCCAATCAGTTTCAAGCGGCTGTAGCTCAGCTGGATAGAGTACCTGGCTACGAACCAGGCGGTCGGAGGTTCGAATCCTCCCAGCCGCGCCATATTAAACAAAAAGCCCCGCCAAGTGCGGGGCTTTTTGTTTCTGTTACCACATCAAATCGTCGGGAATCTCATAACCCGCGTACGGATCGTCCTCGCCGGCGTCGTCCTGTTTCCGCTCATGCATTGAGATAATGGCAGCTTCATCCCGTTCCATAATCTTGCGTGCTACCTTGTCCGGGACAACTTCGTAGTTTTCGCCAAGGGCGACGATGGCCAGCCGCCCCCTCGAAAGCTGGTCAACCATCTTGTCGTCCACCAGGATTTTCTTGATCTTCTTGCCGTCAACAAACTGGTAAGGCGTCTCGCCCCGGCTGCGATCCAGTCGGTTGGTTTCGATCAGCTGGCGAATCTGGGCCTGGATGGCTTTTTTCTCGGCTTCTTTCTGCCGTTCCAGGTTCAGCTGACGATCTCTTTCGGCCTGTTCCTGCCTTGCCTTGCGTGCGCGCTCTTCGGCTTCATTCACCTGGGCAGCGCCTTTCGGCTGTTGTTTCCGCTGTTTACGCTTTTCGCTGCGAATGGCCCGGGCCTTTTTCTCATCAGCCAGCCCGGCTTTCATAAGTTGTTCCTGCAAAGACGCCATCAGTGACTCCGTGGATTCGTGATAAACTTCAGCAATTATCTGTTCAGTATACGCCGTCAGTGCGCACTCAATAACCCACGTTTACTTCACCTCACGGATTTTTTATGTCTTCTTTCAAAGAGCTGGGACTGTCGCCTGCCATGCAGGCCAACCTTGACCGGCTGAATTACACGCAGCCAACCGGTATTCAGGTAAAAGCCATGCCGCCGGCCATGGCTGGCCGGGATGTGATTGCCATGGCCCAGACCGGCAGCGGCAAGACCGCGGCCTTCGGAATACCGCTGATCGAAAAGCTGCAGCCGAAGCAGTTCGCGGTACAGGCGCTGGTGCTGTGTCCTACCCGGGAGCTGGCAGACCAGGTGGCCAAGGCCCTTCGGGAGCTGGCTCGGGCAAAGGAAAATGTAAAGGTGCTTACCCTGTGTGGCGGTGTGCCCATTGGCCCGCAGATTGGTTCGCTTAGCCACGGTGCCCATATTGTGGTGGGCACACCGGGCAGGGTGGAGGACCACCTTCGCAAGGGCACCTTGAACCTGGATCGCCTGAAAACCCTGGTGCTGGATGAAGCAGACCGGATGCTGGACATGGGTTTTGAAGAAGTGATGACTTCAATTCTTTCGCAGACGCCACGTAATCGCCAGACACTGTTGTTTTCGGCTACCTGGCCAGACGCGATCCGTACCATCAGTGAACGCTTCCAGACCGAGCCGGAAGATGTGCGGGTTGAGGCGCAGGAATCCGGGCCGGATATTGAAGAGCTGTTCTATGAAATCGCGCCGGATCAGCAGGTTGCTGCAGTGGCGGCGTTACTTTCGCGTTTCCAGCCATCGGCCAGCCTGGTGTTCTGTACCACCAAGCGCGACTGTGATGAGCTGGCCGACGAGCTTTCCCGGTTGGGATTTGCTGCCTTGTCTTTACACGGTGACCTCGACCAGAAAGACCGGGATGGCACGCTGGTGAAGTTTGCTAACCAAAGCTGCACCGTGCTGGTAGCTACGGATGTGGCGGCCCGGGGGCTGGACATCAAAGGCCTGCCGCTGGTGATTAATGCCGAGCCTGCGCGGGATCCGGAAGTTTACACCCACCGAATCGGGCGTACCGGCCGGGCGGGGGAGCAAGGCCATGCGATTACGCTTTGCACGCCGAAGCAGGGGCACAAGATAACCCGTCTGGAAGCTGATCGGGCAAAGTCCGCGGAGTGGGGTGATACGGCCGGGCTGTTGGCAGAACGGGTGCGCCCGGTACGCCCGCCAATGAAAACGCTGTGCCTGGCCGGAGGCCGCAAAGAAAAGGTTCGCCCCGGTGATGTTCTGGGAGCGCTCACCGGTGACGCAGGCATTCCCGGCTCTGCGGTAGGCAAAATCGATCTGTTCGATTTCCAGTGCTTTGTTGCGGTGCAGGTAGAGTGGACAGATAAGGCGCTCGCCAGGCTTGAAGCAGGTAAGGTGAAAGGCAGGAAAATACGCGTTCGCTTCGCGTAATCGCGCTTTGAATAAAGTGGCGCTTCAGTTGTCTTTTCAGGCCGGAGCGCTCGGAAACTCCCTATAGAAATGTGTCCTTTAGGTTGCTCCTGATCAATGAAACCGGTAAATTACGCAGGATTTTGCCTCCCGTTTTGCTTTTTTGGGCCATAAGACTTTGGTCTTATTTGGCCTGGTGGTAATCCGGGGAAATCACACAAACCAATACAGGTAGCTGTTCGCTATGAATGACCTGATGTCACAAGCCGTTGAGCTGATGATCGCCGGCATGGGTTTCGTGTTCGTGTTCCTGGTTATCCTGGTATTCGCGACCGGCCTGATGTCCAAAATCATTCTGCGGTTTGCGCCGCCAGAGCCGGCAACCCCGGCCAGAACGCCACGTGCCAAGCCGAAGGCGCCCACGTCGGTTGACCCTGACACCGCCGAGGCCATCAAGAAGGCGATTGCACAATACCGGGCACGCCACAAGAAGTGACCCTGGTACAGATTAGAACCTTTTAACAGAAGGCTGACACGATGACTGACACGAAAAAACCGCTTGGGATTACGGACGTAATTCTGCGTGACGCCCACCAATCCCTGCTGGCCACCCGCATGCGGCTGGATGACATGCTGCCGATTGCCGAGAAACTCGACAAAGTCGGTTTCTGGTCCCTCGAATCCTGGGGTGGTGCTACCTTTGATTCCTGTATCCGTTACCTGGGTGAAGACCCCTGGGATCGCATCCGCGAGCTGAAAAAAGCCATGCCCAACACGCCCCAGCAAATGCTGCTGCGCGGCCAGAACCTTCTGGGCTACCGTCACTATGCGGATGACGTGGTAGAGCGGTTTGTAGACCGTGCCGCCGAAAACGGCGTAGACGTGTTCCGTATTTTTGATGCGATGAACGACCCCCGCAACCTGGCCACCGCCATCAAGGCCGTTCGCCAGACCGGCAAGCATGCCCAGGGTACGATTTCCTACACCACCAGCCCGGTACACACCATCGAGAACTGGGTGGAGCTGGCTAAGGAAATCGCCGACATGGGTGCCGATTCCATCGCCATCAAGGACATGGCCGGTCTGCTGAAGCCTTACGTGGCTTATGACCTGGTCAGCCGTCTGAAGAAAGAGCTGGATATCCCCATTCACATGCAGTGCCATGCCACCACCGGCATGTCCACCGCCACCGCAATCAAAGCCGCCGAAGCCGGCATTGATAACGTGGATGCGGCCATCTCCTCCATGAGTATGACCTACGGCCATTCGCCCACCGAGGCGATTGTGGCGATCCTGGAAGGGACCGACCGCGATACCGGCCTGGACCTGAACCTGCTGGAAGAAATAGCGTCTTACTTCCGCGAAGTGCGTAAGAAGTACGCCAAGTTCGAAGGCAGCCTGAAAGGCGTCGATTCCCGCATCCTGATTGCCCAGGTTCCGGGCGGCATGCTGACCAACATGGAAAGCCAGCTGAAAGAGCAGAACGCCAGCGACAAGTTCGACCAGGTACTGGCCGAGATTCCCAAGGTACGTGAAGATCTGGGCTACATCCCGCTGGTAACCCCGACCTCCCAGATTGTGGGCACCCAGGCGGTACTGAACGTACTGACCGGCGAGCGCTACAAGTCGATCTCCAAGGAAACCGCCGCCATCCTGAAGGGTGAGTACGGTTCCGCACCGGCTCCGTTCAACAAGGAACTGCAGGAGCGGGTTCTGGATGGCAAAGAAGCGATCACTTGCCGCCCGGCTGACAAGATCGAGCCGGAAATGGACAAGCTGACCGCAGAGCTGAAAGACATTGCCAAGGAAAAGGGTATCAAGCTGGCCGAGCAGGAAGTGGACGACGTTCTGACCTACGCCCTGTTCCCGCAGATTGGTCTGAAGTTCCTGGAAAACCGTGGCAACCCGGATGCGTTCGAGCCGGTTCCGAGTGCTGACGACGTCGCACCGGCCAAGAAAGCCGCGGGTCCTGAGACCTACACCGTGGAAGTGAATGGCCAGAAGTATGTGGTGGCCGTGAACGAAGGTGGCGAAATCAGCCAGATCGAAGGCCAGGGCGGTGCGTCTTCTGCACCGGCGGCCGCTGCTCCGGCCGCTGGCGAAGGCGAGCCTGTACTGGCCCCTCTGGGCGGCAACATCTGGAAAGTGCACGTTTCTCCGGGTGACACCGTGGAAGAGGGCGATGTGATGATTATCCTCGAAGCCATGAAAATGGAAACCGAGGTGCGCGCACCCAAGGCCGGTACCATCGGTGAAGTCTTCATCAAGGAGGGGGATGCCGTCTCCGTTGATGATGAAATGCTGACAATCGCATAAGGGCCAGCATTCCATGGATAAAATGATGACACTGTGGACAGGTAGTGGCCTGTTCAATATCGAGCTCGGCCAGGTGGTGATGATCGCCATCGGCCTGCTGCTCCTCTATCTTGCGATCAACAAGAAATTCGAGCCACTGCTGCTGGTCCCCATCGGGTTCGGCGGTATCCTGGCGAATATTCCGGAGGCAGGGCTCGCCCTGACTGCGGCGGAAAATGCCATCCACTTCTCTCTGAAGAATGGTGGTACCGAGATTCTGGCGGCCCTGGCGGCGCCCCTGGACGTGGCCTACCAGGCCGGCCAGGCGGTGACCCCGGAGCTGAAAGATATCTTCAAGGAAGCGGTCAAGGAAGCCAGCTACTCTGAAATGGCCATGGCCAATTCCATCGCCCAGGATTACGGCTACGGCAACGGTATGCTGTACAACTTCTACTCCGTGGTTATTGGTAGCACCATTGGGCCGCTGTTGATCTTCATGGGTGTAGGCGCGATGACCGACTTCGGCCCGCTGCTGGCAAACCCCAAGACCCTGCTGCTGGGTGCAGCGGCTCAGTTCGGTATCTTCGGTACGGTACTGGGTGCGGCCCTGCTGGACTGGACCGGCGTTCTGGAATTTACCATTCTGGAAGCGGCTGCCATCGGTATCATCGGTGGTGCTGACGGCCCGACGTCCATCTATGTATCCAGTGTTCTGGCGCCACACCTTCTGGGTGCGATTGCGGTGTCTGCCTACGCCTACATGGCGCTGGTGCCGATGATCCAGCCGCCGATCATGAAGGCGCTGACCTCCGAGCAGGAGCGCAAGATCAAGATGAGCCAGCTGCGCCCGGTGAGCAAGAAAGAGAAGATCATCTTCCCGCTGGTGGTGCTGATTGCCGTGGTTCTGTTCCTGCCGGATGCGGCTCCGCTGCTGGGTATGTTCTGCTTCGGTAACCTGATGCGTGAGTGTGGCGTGGTAGAGCGTTTGAGCGATACTGCCCAGAACGCACTGATCAACATCGTGACCATTTTCCTGGGTCTGTCCGTTGGCTCCAAGCTGATGGCGGACAAGTTCCTGGATGGCCAGACCCTGGGTATCCTGGGCCTGGGTATTGTGGCCTTCGGTGTGGGTACTGCTTCGGGTGTTCTGATGGCGAAGCTGATGAACAAGCTGAGCAAGGAGCAGATCAACCCGCTGATCGGTTCTGCCGGGGTGTCTGCGGTGCCAATGGCGGCGCGGGTGTCCAACAAGGTGGGCCTGGAAGCCAACCCGCAGAATTTCCTGCTGATGCATGCAATGGGCCCGAACGTGGCCGGTGTTATCGGCTCTGCGGTTGCAGCGGGTGTGATGATCAAGCTTCTGAGCTGATTGTTTTTCACTGCTGTAGTTATAGAGAACCCTGCTTCGGCGGGGTTTTCTTTTTTGTAGCCTGCTAGTTTGGGGGCTGGCACCGGGGTGGCGGGGCCTTCCAAAAACCGCTCCTGCGGCACATCCGTGTGGCGCTTCTGCTCCGCCATCCATGGCTCCGCACATTTTTGGAAGGCCCCGCCACCCCGATGCTTCTGAACTCCGAACTGTAAGCCATAAGAGTGCAGAAAAATTTGCCTTGTGGTGTTCGTTCTCGGGTGATCAGTGAAAATCCCGGGAAGATACCGGTAACGAGTTAATCAGGTGGCTCAGATCAGACAGCTTGCCGGCCATGACATGAACGATATCACCCTCTTTTTCGATAACACCCTTCACGTGTAACAAGCGCGCGGTGAGTAACGGTTTGCGTTGTCTTCGGGCGGTTTCGAGCCAGATGACTACGTTGATGTTGCCGGTTTCGTCTTCGAGGGTTACGAAGGTGACGCCGGAGGCGGTGCCGGGGCGTTGGCGGCCGGTGACCAGGCCGGCGACTTGTACGGGGATGCCGGGGCGGGTGGTTTTGAGTTGGTCGGCGGTGAGGCAGTAGCTCAGGTGGCCTTGTTCGCGGAGCAGGGCGAGGGGGTGTCTTTGTAGTGTTAAGCCCTGGCTGCTGTAGTCTGCGAGGACGTTCTGGCCTTCGGTGGGTTCCGGGAGCAGGTGGCAGGGTTCGGGTTGGTAGTCTGCCATGGTTTCGTTGGCGAAGAGTTCTGCCGGTTCTTCGTGTTCGAGCAGTTGCCAGTAGGCCTGGTGGCGGTTGCTGGTGAAGTCGGGCATGGCATTGGCGCCGGCGAGGAGCTCCATGTCTCGTTGGTTGAGGCCGGCGCGGGTGCGCAGTTCGGCGGCGCTTTGGTAGCCGTTTTTCGGGCGATTCTGGTGGATGCGGTCTGCGCCGCTGGAAGACAATCCCTGAATGATCCTCAGGCCAAGGCGCAGGTGTTGTTCCGGGCCTTGCAGGGTGTGTTCCCGGTGGCTGTGGTTGACGTCTGGCGCCAGTACGGTGACCTTGTGGCGTTGGGCATCCTGCACCAGTTGGCTGGGGGAGTAAAAACCCATGGGCTGGCTGTTGAGGAGGGCGCAGTAGAAGGCGGCCGGGTGGTGGCGCTTGATCCAGGCGGAGACGTACACCAGTAAAGCGAAGCTGGCGGCGTGGGATTCCGGGAAGCCGTAGCCGCCGAAACCGCAGATCTGTTGATACAGGCGCTCGGCGAAGTCCGGATCGTGGCCCCGTTCGAGCATGCCGTTGATGAGTTTGTCCCGGAACGGGGTTAAGTCCCCGTGGGATTTCCATGCGGCCATGGCCCGGCGCAGTTTGTCGGCTTCGCCTCCGGTAAAGCCGGCGGCGACCATGGCCAGTTTGATCACCTGTTCCTGGAAGATGGGCACGCCCAATGTGCGCTCCAGTACCTGCCGGACGGCATCGTTGGGGAATTCGACGGGTTCCAGGCCGTGTTTGCGGCGCAAATAGGGGTGCACCATATCGCCTTGAATGGGGCCGGGGCGCACGATGGCGACTTCGATCACCAGGTCGTAGAAGGTTTCCGGTTTCAGGCGCGGGAGCATGTTGATCTGGGCCCGGGATTCCACCTGGAATACGCCGATGCTGTCGCCTTTTTGCAGCATGGCGTAGGTGTCCGGGTCTTCCTGGGGCACATCCTGCATGGTGAAGGCCTGGCCTTTTTCTTCGCTGATCAGCTCCAGTGCCTTGCGGATGGCGGTGAGCATGCCCAGAGCCAGTACATCCACTTTCATCAGGCCCAGGCTTTCCAGGTCGTCCTTATCCCACTGGATGACCGTGCGGCCTTCCATGGCTGCGTTTTCCACCGGCACCAGTTCCGCCAGTGGCCCTGCGCTGATAACAAAACCACCTACGTGTTGAGACAGGTGGCGGGGAAAGCCCAGTAAGGTGTTCACCAGGGTAAAGAACTGCTCCGCCACTTTCGGGTTGCGGGTGAGCCCCTTGTCCAGTATCTGCTGACGCCAGTTGGTGCTTTTATCGCGCCAGTCGATGCCGTCGAGCAGCTTTTCTACCAGGGCGGCATCAAAGCCAAGTGCCTTGCCCACATCCCGGATGGCGCTGCGGTAGCGGTAGCGGATAACCGTGGCGGCCAGCGCCGCCCGTTCCCGGCCGTAGCGCTGGTAGATGTACTGGATGACCTCTTCCCGCCGCTGGTGCTCGAAATCCACATCGATATCCGGTGGCTCGTCCCGGTCTTTCGAGATGAAACGTTCAAACAGCAGCTCGACCTTGGCCGGGTTCACCTCGGTAATGCCCAGGCAGTAACAGACGGCCGAGTTGGCGGCTGATCCTCGCCCCTGACACAGAATGCCCCGTTTGCGGGCAAAGGCCACGATGTCGTGGATGGTGAGGAAGTAGTGCTCGTAGTTGAGCTCCGAGATCATCCCCAGCTCTTTGCGGATCAACGCCTGCACTTTCATCGGGGTGCCTTCGGGATAACGGCGGCGTTCGCCTTCCCGGGTCAGGCGTTTGAGATAGGCCGCCGGGGATTCGCCTTCCGGTACAAGATCAGGCGGGTACTCATAGCGCAGGCTGCCGGGCTCGAAGCTGCAGCTGTTGGCAATGTTTACGGTTTCCTGAAGCCAGGCTTGCGGAAACAGGCGTTGCAGCACCGGGAGCGGGCGCAGGTAGCGTTCACCGTTCTGGAACAGGCAGTGGCCGGCGTTTTCGACCGTGGCATGGTGGCGCAGGGCGGTGAGTACATCTTGCAGGGGCTGGCGTTCCCTGGCGTGCATGTGTACTTCGCCGGTTGCTGCCACGGCTAGCTGTAAGTGTTCAGCCAGCGCGCGTACCCGGGCCAGCTGTTGCTCCTCGCCGGCCTCCAGGGTGCGGGTAGCGCCAATGCGCAGGCGTTGTTCAAACAACCGCTGCAACCATTCACCACACGCCACGGCCTGTTCGTAGCTGGCCGCCGCCGTGGAAGGTGGTTGCCACAGGCACAGGCAGTGATCCAGCTCGTGGGTTTCAATATCCCGGGCAAACAGCTGGTACTGGCCTTTTTCTGCCCGGCGCCGGCCGGTGGTGATCAGCTGGCACAGCTGGCCGTAGCCCTTGCGGGACTGGGCCAGCAGAATAAAACGGGGTGTGGCAGCGCCAGCCGGAGCATCTTCCAGTTCAAACCAGCTGCCGGTAATCAGCTTCACCGGGCTGTCTTTCAAAGCGGCCCAGGCCCTGGGAATACCCGCCACCGAGCAGGCGTCGGTGATGGCGATGGCGTGATAGCCAAGTTCCAGGGCCCGTTCCGCCAACTCATGGGGGTGCGAGGCCCCGGTGAGGAAGGTGAAATTGCTGAAACAGAAGAGTTCTGCGTAGCTGCCTGCCATTAACCAAACCATCCATGTATGAACCAGCCATCGTTAACATCCCGGAACACCCAGGCCAACTCGCCGCCCGGTAACCGGGCGATGTAGTAATCCCGGTGTACCCGCTGGCCATCCCACCAGCCACCGCTGATGCGTTCCGGGCCGGAATGCCAGGCTACCGGCGTTTGTTCCAGTGGCCGGGGGCCTTTCAGCAACCACAAGGGGCGGTGGGGAAGTAGCGCCGAAGCGCTGTCCTGGCGCTTTCCGGGTTTGCGTACTTCGCTGGCAGACCAGGCATGTTCCGGCCGGTGATCGTCCATTGGCGCCAGTTGCTTGAGGGCCTGTTCACCCAGTCGGGCCTGCAGGCGGCTGATCAGTGTGTGCCAGGCCTCGTTCAGATCCTGGGTTTCGCCCAGCAGATCCTGGCCCCCCGGCGCCTCCCGGCCGGTAAAGCGTTTAACCGCCAGAACAAGGCCGGTGACTGGAGCCCGCAGCGGTTGCTGGTCCAGCTTCAGCTGTATCAGTTTCAGAAAAACCTCGGCCCGGTGCTCCGGCCCGGTGGTGCGGATACGCAGGCGGGTGGGCTCTTCATGCCGGTGCTGCAACACCAACAGCAGGGTGTCGGTATCCTGCTGGCGCCAGCACAGGTCTTCTTCCAGCTCTGCCAGTATTCGCTGCAGCGAGAACAGCAGCCCCTGAGCGTGCTCCACCTCCTGAATAAAGTCTGCCCGCTGCCGGAACGTGTGGGGTGGCTGCCAGGGTGCCTTGGGATCGGCCCGGGTGCCCTGTATTTTCTGGATAATGGCCAGAAGCTCCGGAGATAACCGCCGAGCCAGTTCCGGGGCAGGTAGGGCAAATACCTCCCCCAGGGTGTTCAGGCCAAGGCGCTGCAGGCGGGTGCAGGATTTCTTGTCAAAGCCTGCAGCTTGTAACGGCAGATTGCCAAGCGCCGTCAGGATATGACCTTTGTCTGCGGTGCATTCGCCCTTGCCGGTGTGGGCCAGCAACCGGGCGGCCAGAGGCGTGTGGCCAATAGCCACCCAGGCCGTGAGCTGGCGTTCTGTTAACGCCTGCTCCACCGTTTGCCAAATGGCCGGCAAACCGCCGTACAGCTTCTGCAGGCTACTGACTTCGGCCCAGAGGCCATCCGGCGGCGCCAAGGTTATATGTGCGGCATAGTGGTACAGCCATCTCGCCTGATCCTCCAGTAACCAGGCCTCCTGTTTTGCATCTGCCCGCAGTATGTTGAGGTCCGGAGCCAGGCCGAGGGCTGTTTTCAGGCGCATACCCGAGGTAATACCCAGGTCCCGGGCGGTGGGGCAGGCCTGAACAACGCCTTGCCCGGCACCGTCTACAATCGCCAGGGCGCCCGTGGCATTCTGGTTGCGGCGGACGTGGTCCAGCAACAGGTGAGGGAAGTGCAGGTAAAGCCAGAGCACAGGGCTACCCCCGGTCCTCGGGCCAGGGCCCCTGAACGACACGAGAGGAATCCTGAACAGCAATGTTGGCCCGGTGCCCGAGAGCAATGGAACAACGCTGCCCCGGCCAGCTACCGCGGCGTTTGATAATGTTTACCTTGAGTTCCTGATGTTCACCGGGGGCCAGTTCCAGCCGTAAGGCTGCTGGAGAGTTCTGCTCTGCAAACCGGCGGCTACGGAACAGCACGCATACATTGCCACCGGCTTCTGATGCCAGTTGTAAACGCCGTACATCCCGGCTGGCGAGCTTGCCCGGCCAGGCCAGCACCAGCCCGGTCACCGGGGAGCGCAGGCAGTTTTCCATGGTCCACAAAAAATCCCCCTGATCCCGGGTGTTGATCATCACCAGGTGGTCCAGATCTACCCATTCACGGGCGAGTGCGGGAGCGTAAGGCGTGTGCGGCGGGTTCAGCCAGAAAATGGTTTTGCTGGCGGCTGATATCCGTTGCATCAGCGGCAGTACCAGGTGCAACTCGCCAATGCCGCAGGTGTCGAGCAGGCACTCACTCAACGCACCCCGCGGCCAGCCCAGACCGCCCAGCTGGTTATCCAGCACCTGATAGCCCGTCGACTCCGCCGGCTGGGTGGTCTTTCTGTGCTTATGGCCCTGCCAGATACGGGCATCTTGCAGAAGGCTGCTGAGTAATTCGCTCATGGGAAATTATCCGAATACTGTTTATATATACAGTATTCTTGTGAGGGCGGAATTTCAACTACCAACTTGATAAAACCGGGCACGACACCCACGCTGAACACAGCAACCCGACAAGGAGGAACCAGCCATGACAAAACTAAGCCAACAAGCCTGTGAGGCCTGCCGCGCAGACGCCCCCAAAGTGACCGGCCAGGAGAAACAGGAGCTGCTGAGCGCCATCCCCGACTGGGAAGATGTGATGGTAGACGGCGAGGAACAATTACGCCGGGTATTCACCTTCAAAAACTTTGTGGAAGCACAGGCCTTCACCAACAAAGTGGCGGACCTGGCCGAAGCGGAAAACCATCACCCGGCGATTTTGCTGGAGTGGGGCAAAGCCACCGTGCGCTGGTGGACCCACAAAATCGGTGGGTTGCATAAAAATGACTTCATTATGGCGGCCAGAACAGATGAGCTCTATTAAAAGGCCTCGTCCACCGGGCTGCGCACACCAAAGCCACCCTTACGGACAACATGAGTGTAGATTTCGGTGGTACGAACATCGGAATGCCCTAGCAGTTTCTGAATGGTTCGTAAGTCATAACCCGCTTCCAGAAGCCTGGTGGCAAAGCTGTGCCTGAAGGTGTGACTCCCTGCGGGTTTGTGAATGCCCGCAGCGCGAATGGCAATCTTGAAATGCTTCTGGACGGTTCGGTCCAGCATGTGGTGGCGGCGCCGTATTCCAGAGCGTGGATCCATAGAAAGATCCGGTGCCGGAAACACATACTGCCAGTCTGGTTCCTGACTGGCGTTGGGGTATTTTTTGGCTAAGCCGGCGGGCATATACACGGAGCCACAGCCACGGGTCATATCCATTTGATGTTGCAGAAGGGCAAAGTTGATCTGCTTCTGAAGGGGGGTAATCAGTCTGTCTGGCAGCAGTGTGATCCTGTCTTTACCGCCTTTCCCTTCCCGGACAATTAACTGCTGCATTCCGAAATCAATGTCTTTAACCCGCAGCCGAAGCGTTTCGCTGATCCGTAAACCCGCCCCGTAAATCAGCATGGCGATCAGTTTGTACTCGCCTTCCAGGTTCGCAATCGCCCGCGTGGCTTCGTCCGGGCTGAATACGACGGGCAGCTTCTTGGGTTTTCTGGCTGGCTCATATTGGAGTTCTTCCAGGGGCGCCCCCAAAAACTCGCGATATAAAAAGATCAGAGCATTCAGAGCTACTCGCTGGGTAGCCACGCTGACATTTGCCTGCAGTACCAGGTGAGACAAAAATGCCTCTACTTCACCAGAGCCCATGGTTTCCGGGTGCTTTCGGCCATGAAACCGGATAAAGCGCTTGATCCAGAAGACGTAGGTTTTCTCGGTTTTGTAGGCCAGGCCACGTAGCCGGATGAAGCTCCGAAGCCGATCCAGAAACCGGGTTGGCTGGGCCGGGATGGGGGCGGGGATATCCATATCCTTAGTACTCCTTAAGCTGTATATGCGTACAGTAAAATAATTTAAGGTGAAGTCAACCGAGAAATTTCGACGGAGTTATACGAACGCGTTCGCAAAACTCCGAAAAATCCCAAAGAATTATTCGTAACCTTCTGATATGGTTAAAAGTAAAAGTTAAAAGGGCGGAGTTATACGCCCCAGGATAAGGGCAGGAGTGGCTCTGTTGAGGGCGTATAACTCCGGCGGTAGCCGTGGTGGATTGCTCTCATGTTTTTGTTTTTGATTAGAAAAATTAAAAATTTCGAGCGCGTTTTGGTTGGAATTATACGAATGCGGGATATACGAACTCGTTCGTAGAATTAACTGTTAAAAATCAGGTGAACATGGGCCGCATACGGAAGTTCTTTCATGACGCTGCGAGGCTAAAGCCCTACTACAGGGTCTGTTCAAATGTAGCTGCGGGTTTGGGAGTAGTGATCGGAATCGGCCTATGGTACTTCACTTTGGTTCCCCTCTTAGCTGCCTCGCTAGGCATTGATGTTGCCAACTCTGCCCAACCTGGGGATCCAACTGCGTTCTTTGCAATCACTATGGTTTTGCTGTTGGTAGTGTCTATGATCATTTGCGTCCAGGGAGTCTTTTTCTCTCTGGTCTTACTTGGTCGCTTGAGGTTCGCTGATGTGATGTCGGTCATCTTTCGTTTGCGCTACCCTCAGAGTTGGACCAATTTTTAACAAGTCGCAGCAGTACGCGGCCGATGGCCGCCGGACGCCCTTTCCATGGCTCCTTCGTCGCCATTCCAAGGTCGCCGCTGTGCTCAGCGTTATGTGCGAGGGAAGCATCATGGCTATCTCTGAAATAGAAGTATATTTCGGGCAAGAGCTTCCGATCGCCTACAGAGACTTTATTCTAGGCCAACCAACAGGAATAACTGGGGACATTCATCTGTACCCCCTTGCGCTACTGGTAGAACGGAATGAGTGCTACGAAACGAGAAAGTATGCGCCCGGCTACATAAGTATCGGAGATGATGGTGGAGGGCAGGCCTTCCTGATCAGCTTTGACGAAGATGACCCGGCGGTGGTCGCGGTAGACCATGGGAGCATGGATCCTAAATTCAAAGAGCTGGTTTGCTCAAGCTTCAGCGGTTGGGTGGCTACAGGCTTTCAGTATGAAGACGGGTAACCACATAACCATACGGTCAACCGGACACCATAGCCCTGGCGGGCTATGGTTCCCTCCGCTGGCGCTCCGGTGCCGGTTACCTTCGCGTTATGTGGGCGTTCCCATAGAGAATCCATATGGCATTCAGTGAGTTCGAAGCAAAGAAAATTGAGCGGGCCGCTTCTGAATTTCTTGAAGACCGGAGGCCGCCAGTAGAGATCCGACCCAAGTTAGATCTAGACGTGCGAGTTTCCGGCCAGAGCGTCCAGATTGTCGAGATTCGCCCGCATTTTCGTGAGCCGGCCACGATCATTGAGTCGCCGGTGGCAAAAGCGACCTACGTCAAGAAATCTCAACGCTGGAAAATCTACTGGATGCGTAGCGATCTGAAGTGGCATTCGTACACGCCAGAACCTGAGTCACGCTCCATCGAGGAATTCTTTGCTATCGTGAATGCTGATGAGAATGGCTGTTTCTTCGGGTAGCACATAACCAGTCATTCAAGTTCGTTCCCGGCCTGACGGCCGTCCACCGGACGCCCTAGTCGGGCGCCGCTTAATATTGGCGTTATTGGCCCGGCATTCGTGAGTTTTTAGCAGGTGGGGTGCAAAGGCCTTGGCACCGGGATTGGTTGTAAGCCCGCTCACTCTGGTGATCGCCAAGGCCGGAAAATGCGCTGTCTGGTTTGGTTGCCACAGTGGTCAGCGGTGTTGGTATTCATGGTGTGCCCCAGTTGTGGGGCCGTCCGTCATAAACGGTAGTTGGGCCGGCAGATTTTGCGTTCTGGTTCCTTTCGCCATCCGTCGAGTTGGTGCAAGCTGTCCGGGAGAGGGCATGCGGCCTGGGTTTCCAGGCTTAACCATGGTGGTGAACGGCCATTAACCAGGCGGTCAACCGGACGCCAAAAGCGTGCCGCTTTTGGTTCCCTCCGCTGCGCTCCGGCGCCGGTTACCTCAGCGTTATGGGTAAGGGAGTATCTGTGAAAACGTACAAGTTGTTAGCAGCAGACGGTACTACAGTCATCAGCAAGACCCCCGGCACTCTGGGCGGCAATGCCAAAGCGAAAATCTATGGCCGCTTAGATTGCTCCGCAGCCAATGGTGCGCTGTCAAAAGGGTATGCCGAACATCGTGTTTTCTTTGCGGACGAGGAGAACGCCATTCAGGCTGGATATAGACCTTGCGGGCGGTGCATGACCTCGCAGTATAAAGATTGGAAGTCTGGGCCGGACGGTAAAGAGAGCTATCCGTGGAAACAGCTGCCCAAGTAAAAACCATAACAAGGCAATCAAATTCGTTCCGGCCTTCGGCCTCCACCGGACGCCCTTGTCAGGGCGCCGTTTATTGCTGGCGTTAAAGGCCTTGGCTTCGGTGTCCATTGGCTGGGTGCTGGCATCTGCTTCAGTGGTTGCCCGCAGACAGAAAACATCCCTCAGTCTGGCAACGGGTTCGCCGGCCAATCTGGCGTACAGGTCACGGGGCAATCTGGCGCAGCATTCTGAGTTCAGCCTCTCATTCGGTGTTCTGGTTCCTGGCGCCATGGGTTAGGTTGGTACACAGTATCGGGAGTAGGCATTCGGTATTGGGTGCCAGTTCAAAAACCAAGGGTAAACAGGCCCTTAACAAGTCGCATCAGTACGCGGCCTACGGCCGCCGGACACCCTTTCCGTGGCTCCTCCGTCGCCACTCCAAGGGTGCCGCTGTGCTCAGCGTTAAATTGATATGGAAATCGAGTACGCATATAGCTTTTCGGAAAATGTCTTTTACGCGGGCTTGGGGATGTTGCGCTTTTACTTTTGGCTCATTCCCTTCGCACTCATCTATAGCTACCACAAGCGTAGAGGGTCTCTACTGAAGCTTTTTTGGGCCTTGTGTACGGCATCGTTGCTTTTTTACTGGGAATATGACGCGCTAAGCAATAAATTTGGGAGACTCGCATACGACGAGAGCGGTGTAACTCTGGAGCAGAAAAATGGGCAGCGTGTCTCATTAGATCCAGAAAAAATAGAACGTTTCTGGTCCATATCGATAGGCCGGAGTGGCGGTTGGTCCTGCTATCTTTTGGTAAAAGCAGAAGATCATGACTATGAGAGTTTCATTGTTCGTAAGCGGCAACACCTCTGTGAGGATGATGCGAAATTGCTTAATGCCTACTATGGCAAGAGATAAATTTAACAAGTCGCTGTAGTACGCGGCCGATGGCCGCCGGACGCCCTTTTCATTGCGGCTGCGCCTCCATTACAAGGTCGCCGCTAAGCTCAGCGTTACAGGTCTAAATAAACTCATAAAAATTCAGTATTAATTTGGAATTTTAATAAATGTATATTTCTGTCGAACAAGCTCAAGAGCTTGATAAGATCGTTAAAAGTAACGAAGTCGCGTTAAGAAGCTTTATATCAGATGTGATCATCTCAAAGCACGAAGATAAGGATAGTTTCAAATCTTCTCTTGAAAACATCGCAATATCTGACGAATTAATTTACTCAAGGCGATTTTCAGCGAAATTAAAAAGTTTTATACGTGATAATGAAAAAGTATTTTCTATATTGATCGAATGCAGAAAGTCATTGTTGAATAAACATTATAACAATGACGTTCCTTATGTTTCAGAAATAATCGATTTATTATTAATATATTTCAACTCCTATTTCCATAACAAAAATTTAACAAAAGAATTTAGCTCGGTGGAAGAGTTTCACTATTGCTGCACTCTTTATCATCAGGTAAGAAATAACTTGTCGCATCCGGCCTCAAGGCCGATAACTAAAGTTGACGCCAGTAAAGTAATATACTTCATAAAAAATCTCTTATCTACTTTAGATGGTAAGTATTACTGGTACTGCTCTAAAGAGAAAATTAAAAGTGATATAAAAAAATACGTTGGCATTAATATTGGAAACCAGCCTAGGCATATAAACTTATCATCAGCAAAGTCAACACATAAAAATCTTATCTGTCGTGATGATATCATAACTGATTTATATGAGTGTTTGCTTGGCAGTGATATTAGGCGTCGACTAGCAGGATCTATAGTTCTATATGGTTATGGAGGCGTAGGTAAGACAGCAATAACGACAGAGTTTTTATATCGCGTATTGAGAGATAAAGCCGATGGGTATTTTGAAGATTTAGAGTTTTTGTTGTTTTATTCAAGTAAAGATGAATATTTGAGGGAGAATAAAACAACAGGTGAGCTGTACATAGATACAGCAAAGCCAGAGTTCTCAACACTCGAAGAGCTTCAGGAATTAATATGTAAATCTCTACGTTTTTCTGAATTAGAGGAGATGGAAAAGACGGACCTAAGGGGTATAATAGCAATTGATAACATCGAAAATATTGGAAATGTTGAAAAAAACAAGATAATTGAATATATAAAATCACTGCCAAGAACAATTCAGTTCATAATAACATCTAGGAATGAAGAGCAGTGCGAAGAAAAAATACATATAAAAGAGTTCGGTAGCGATGAGGTTGGGTACCAATTTGTGTCAACACTTATTGAGTCAGAAGGGTTCAATATTGGAATAGATAGAGAAGGTATATTTGAAATATTGCAAGCATCGAAAGGTAATGCTTTGATTATTCTTCAAGTTTTAAATATACTTAGTAGAGATGTTTCTACATTTGATCAGGTTGTTAAATCTCTTTTCAGCATGCGGTCAAAAAATACAGAAATGATCGCAAACTTCATGTACAAAAACACCTTTGATAGTGCGTTAAAGTACTTGAATGATGCGGGATATCCTGTAATTAAAGTTTTACAGGTAATTTCACTCTACGACGAAAGAATTGAGTTGTATTCGATAAGCCGACTCACAAAAACTGAAATTTCGGATGCTGAAAGGCTCTGTAATTATCTACTGGAAAGGCTGATTTTAAATAAGTCAGGTGAATATTACGAACTGAACGAATTTGCCAAGAGGTTTGTATTTATCAAGTTGTTGCCTGATAGATTTGAATTGAGTAATTTAAAAGAAAATATTAAGCAACACAAAGAGAGAATGAATCAGAAGCTTACAGAGCTAGGGAGGCTCTGAATAAGTCTCAAAATCAGCGATAATACGGTCATCGTCAACTGCACAGGATTCGTTGCCACCATGGATCAGATCACCTTCTCCGAAGCCGAGTACCAGACCAAGAAGCGTAAAACCCGCCGCGAGATT
>NZ_JADARC010000104.1:0-54763 GCF_016464245.1 Marinobacter sp. bablab_jr003 | reverse complement strand
GATCATCCGTTTTGCCTGACGACCATAGCGGTCTGGAACCACCTGATCCCATCCCGAACTCAGACGTGAAACAGACCAGCGCCGATGGTAGTGTGGTTCGCCCATGTGAGAGTAGGTCATCGTCAGGCTCTTAATACCAAAGCCCCCGACAGCGTTGCTGCCGGGGGTTTTTTCATTTCAGGCCCGGGAGAAGTGATATACTGCCTCCCATCAACCACATCCAAGTTTCTGACGGGAGCCCTTCGATGGCGGCAAGCGATCATCTGGTCATTTTCGATACCACTCTCCGGGATGGCGAGCAAAGCCCCGGCGCCACCATGAACAAGAACGAAAAGCTTCGTATTGCCAAAGTGCTGGAAAAGCTCCGGGTGGATGTGATCGAAGCGGGTTTCGCGGTTGCCAGCCAGGGTGACTTCGAGGCGGTCAAGGCCATTGCCGAATCCATCAAGGATTCCACCGTTTGCAGCCTTGCCCGTGCCCTCGATAAAGACATTGATCGGGCAGCAGAGGCTATCCGCCCTGCGGCCAGTGGCCGTATCCACACCTTTATCGCAACCTCGCCTATCCACATGCAGCACAAACTGCAAATGCAGCCAGACGAAGTGGTAGAGCAAGCGGTGCGGGCAGTAAAGCGTGCCCGTAGCCATGTGGATGATGTGGAGTTCTCCTGCGAAGACGCCGGCCGTTCCGAGTTGGACTTCCTGTGTCGCATTATCGAAGCGGCCATCGATGCCGGTGCAACCACCATCAACATTCCGGACACCGTGGGCTATGCCATTCCGGAACAGTTTGGTGAAACCATTCGCCAGTTGCTCAACCGTATTCCTAACGCCGATAAAGCCATTTTCTCGGTGCACTGCCATAACGACCTGGGGCTTGCCGTAGCCAACTCCCTGGCAGCGGTCAGCAGCGGTGCACGCCAGGTTGAGTGCACCATCAACGGCCTGGGCGAGCGTGCCGGTAACGCCTCGCTCGAAGAAATCGTGATGGCGGTACGTACCCGGCAGGATCTGTTCCATATCGACACCCGGATCGATACCCAGCACATTGTCCCGGCGTCTCGCCTGGTATCCACCATTACCGGTTTCCCGGTTCAGCCGAACAAGGCAATTGTGGGTGCCAATGCCTTTGCCCATGAGTCCGGTATTCACCAGGACGGCGTGCTCAAGCATCGCGAGACCTACGAGATCATGCGTGCCCAGGACGTAGGCTGGCACACCAACAGCCTGGTGCTGGGTAAGCATTCGGGCCGTAATGCTTTCCGTACCCGCTTGCTTGAGCTGGGTATCCAGTTCGAGACCGAAACCGAACTGAACGAAGCGTTCACCCGGTTCAAGGCGCTGGCCGACCTCAAGCACGAAATCTTCGATGAAGATCTTCAGGCAATTGCCAGCGACACCAAGCAGAAAGAAGAGATCGGTCGCTACGGACTGGTATGCATGCAGGTTTGCTCCGAGACCGGCGTAGTGCCCAAGGCAAAGCTTACCCTTACCGTAGATGGCGATGAACACACGGTCGAGGCGGAAGGTAGCGGCCCCGTGGATGCCACCTTCAAGGCGATCGAGTCCCTGGTGGATTCTGGCTGTAACCTGCAGCTGTATTCGGTCAACAACATTACCAGCGGTACCGATGCCCAGGGGGAGGTCACCGTGCGCCTTGAGCGGGGTGGTCGAATCGTTAATGGTGTGGGTTCCGATACCGATATCATTATCGCCTCTGCCAAGGCCTACATCGAAGCCCTGAACCTCATTGCCGCAGGCGGTATCCGGCAGCATCCCCAGGTGGCGGATGTCTGAATCGGGTATGAGTGCGCTATTCAGGTCCATCGGAGACTGATGTGATTCAGACCGAAGCCGAGCGCCAGTTCTATCTGGGCATGTCGGGCATACGCATGTGGTATGCCCGCGATCCCCTTCCCGGTGCTGCGCCAAGTCCGGATTACGATTTCGGGGTGCAGGAGCCGGAAGCGGTTGCTGTGCCTGAAGTCCCGGTTATGCCGGCTGCTCCGCGTGCACGACGTGCTGACCCGGAGCAGGCTTCCCGTAACCGGGACAAGATTGCCCGCCTGCAGAGCTTGATGGAGCCGTCAGCGAAGGCCCCGGCGAGTGTGGGCGCCGAGTCGCCTGTCAGCCCGGCTGAGGTGTCAGCGCCCGGGGTAGAGGCTATCGAGCCTGAACCTGTGCCAGCAGAGCCGGTCACGGTCGCTGAGGATGTGCCACGGCTTAATCTGAAGGCCTGGACCGGGCGGCGGGTTACCCTGATTGCCGAATTGTCTGAAGACTCCAGTCTGGCGCTGCAGGAAACCCTCGCCCGGAATATTCTTCGTAGCCTTGGTGAGGATGCCTGTAAGGCTTCTGATTCCTTGCACTGGCCCTTGTTCAATAACCTCAAGGTGAGCCTCAACGGCGCTGAACACCTTGCTGTGGCCCTTGAAGCGCTGTTCGGAGGCCTGTCCGGGCAGAAGGTGGTTGTCCTGGGTAAGGCGGGTGACTGGTATAGCCAGGCGCTGGGGCGGGAGCCGGAGGTTGTTTTCGAGACGTCCCTGGCCACCCTTGCCACCGATCCGGAGCGCAAGCGCCAGTTGTGGCACCTGATCAAGCCCCTGAAAGCCTGAGTACTGCCGTGGGTAAACCATCAGTCCTTCTTCGCCCTGACAGCGCAGTGATACGAACACTGGCGTCAGAAGACATGGCACAGGTGATGGAGCTGGAACGCCTCGGGCATTCGCACCCATGGTCAGAAGGTATTTTCCGGGACTGCTTCAAAGACGGCTACCGGCTCTGGGCCCTGGAGCAGGATCACCGGGTTCTGGGGTTTGCCGTGATCAACTACCTGTTCGATGAAGCCCATTTGCTGAATATTTGTGTTCATCCGCAATTGCGCGGTCAGGGTGCCGGGCGCCAGTTACTGCAGCACGCGCTGGCAGAATCCGTCAAAGACGGCATGGTCTGCATGATCCTGGAAGTGCGGGACAGCAACCGGGCGGCGATAGAGCTCTATGCCGGTGAAGGTTTCAGGGAAATAGGCCGCCGGCGAGGCTACTATCCCGACGGCCCCGGCCGTGAAGATGCCCGAGTCATGGCTTTACGGTTCACCTGAGCCCACTCTGGCCCGTATAATAGCTCGCTTTTCAACCATACCATTCAGGTTTCCGATTTCTATGTCTAACCTTTCCCAGGAAGTGGCCAAGCGCCGCACCTTCGCGATTATCTCGCACCCGGACGCCGGTAAAACCACCATTACCGAGAAAGTCCTGCTGTTCGGACAGGCTCTCCAGAAAGCAGGTACCGTCAAGGGCAAAAAATCCGGCCAGCATGCCAAGTCTGACTGGATGGAGATGGAGAAGGAGCGGGGCATCTCGGTAACCACCTCGGTGATGCAGTTTCCCTACGGTGGCAAGCTGGTGAACCTGCTGGACACCCCGGGCCACGAAGACTTCTCTGAGGACACTTACCGGACGTTGACCGCCGTAGACTCCTGCCTGATGGTTATCGACAGTGCCAAGGGCGTAGAGGAGCGGACCATCAAGCTGATGGAAGTTACCCGGCTGCGTGATACGCCTATCCTCACGTTCATGAACAAGCTGGACCGGGATACCCGGGATCCGATCGAGCTGATGGACGAGGTAGAAGACGTTCTGAAAATCGCTTGTGCGCCCATCACCTGGCCGATCGGCATGGGCAAAGGCTTCAAGGGCGTTTACCACCTGCTGCGTGACGAGGTGATTCTGTACCAGTCCGGCCAGGGCCACACGATTCAGGAAAAGCGCACTATCAAAGGGTTGGATAGTCCGGAGCTGGATGAGGCCATCGGAAGCTATGCCAGTGACCTGCGGGACGAGATCGAACTGGTGAAAGGTGCTTCCCACGAGTTCGACCAGGAGGCATTCCTGGCCGGTGAACTGACTCCGGTCTTTTTCGGTACGGCGCTGGGTAACTTTGGTGTGGACCACATGCTGGACGGCCTGGTGGAGTGGGCACCGACCCCGCAACCCCGTGAGACCGATCAGAGAGTGGTTCAGCCCACGGAAGACGGTTTCTCCGGCTTCGTGTTCAAGATCCAGGCCAACATGGACCCGCAGCATCGCGATCGCATTGCCTTCGTTCGCATTGTTTCCGGCAGCTACAATCAGGGTATGAAAGCCCGCCATGTACGCATCGGTAAGGATGTAAGGTTCTCCGATGCGCTGACGTTTATGGCCGGCGACCGGGAGCATGCCGAAGAAGCCTTTGCCGGCGATATCATCGGCCTGCACAACCACGGTACGATCCAGCTGGGTGATACCTTCACCGCCGGCGAAGACATGAAGTTTACCGGCATTCCGAACTTTGCGCCGGAACTGTTCCGTCGGATTCGCCTGAAGGATCCGCTCAAGGCCAAGCAGCTGCAGAAAGGTTTGATCCAGCTGTCGGAGGAGGGCGCCGTGCAGGTGTTCCGGCCGATGCGTAACAACGACCTGATCGTTGGGGCCGTTGGTGTGCTGCAGTTTGATGTGGTGGTAGCCCGCCTGAAGAGCGAGTACAAGGTTGAGGCTATTTACGAACCGATTAATGTGGCGACAGCCCGGTGGGTGACCTGCTCTGACGACCGCAAACTGGACGAGTTCCAGCGCAAGAACCAGGACAACGTGGCTCTGGACGGCGCCGACCGCCTTGCCTATATCGCGCCGACCATGGTGAACCTGAACCTGGCCCAGGAGCGGTACCCGGACGTCGAGTTCCACAAAACCCGGGAGCATTGAGCCAATCGCTCCCGAAGCTGAGGTGACCATGAGGCTGGTAGATGCCCATTGCCATTTCGACTTTCCGCGTTTCGACGGGGTTCGGGAGCAGGAGCTGGCCGCAGCCGCAAAGGGCGGGGTCAGGGCCCTGGTGGTGCCGGGGGTGCGCAGGGCCGATTGGGATCGTGTCCAGGCACTGGCGAACCCGGCGCGCGGGATCTGGTATTGCCTGGGTATTCATCCGTGGTTTGTGGAAGAACACACAGAGGCTGACCTCGAGCTGCTCGGGCAACGGTTGGGCAGTCACCCCGATGGCTGTATTGGCGTGGGTGAATGTGGGCTGGATGGCCTGAAGGGTAGCTTTGAAGAACAGCTGCCCTGGTTTCGTGCCCAGATACAGCTGGCCGCTCGGCACGACTATCCCCTGGTGATCCACTCGGTGAAAGCCCACGACCAGGTCCATGCGGCCCTGCGGGCTGAGCGATGGCAGGGCAGGGCGCTGGTGCACGGGTTCTCCGGCAGTTACCAGCAGGCCAGTAAGTTGGTGGACCTGGGGTGTTATATCGGCGTCGGGGGTGTGATTACCCACGACCGGGCCCGGAAAACCCGGGATGCCATAGCCCGGCTGCCGGCAGAAGCCCTGGTGCTGGAAACCGACGCGCCGGATATGGCGCCGGCCGGCGTTGAGAAAGGAATGAATAGCCCGGCTTGCCTGCCGGCGATACTGGATTGCCTGGCCCGGTTGCGGGGGCAGGATGCGGAGGCCCTGGCAGAAGTGTTGCTGGCGAATGTGAGTCGCCTTTACGGGCGGTCGGAAAGCGTCCTGGCTCCATCGGGATAGGGGTTTAACGAAACACCGAGAGGCAGGGTTGGCATTCCTGATGGGTTCGAGTATACTTCGCGCCCTGGCTTTTCAAGGCGATGTCACTATCTCAGCCCCGAATGGTGTCAACGTCAACATACAGGTATGAACCTCCTCCGGATGCCTTGCATTTACCGGTGGTGGTTTTTAACGTTTCTTATATAGCGTTCAAGGCGGAATCAATGAAGACTCTGAGTGCGAAACCAGAAACAGTAAAACGTGACTGGTACGTTGTAGACGCAGCCGGCAAGACGCTGGGTCGTCTGTCAACCGAAATCGCCCTTCGTCTGCGGGGCAAGCATAAGCCTGAGTATACCCCTCACGTGGACACTGGCGACTACATCATTGTTATCAATGCCAGCCAGGTGAAGGTTACCGGCAAAAAGGCATCAGCAAAGATGTATTACAGCCATACCGGCTTTCCGGGTGGAATCAAATCCATCAACTTCGAGAAGCTGGTTGACAAGGCTCCCGAGCAAATCATTCAGAAGGCCGTAAAAGGCATGCTTCCGAAAGGCCCGCTCGGCCGTGCCATGTTCAAGAAGCTGAAAGTGTACGCAGGCGCTGAGCATGCTCATGCCGCCCAGCAGCCCAAAGAACTCGACATCTAACGGAAGGCGAATATGTCTGTAGCACAAAATTACGGTACTGGTCGCCGCAAATCATCCACGGCTCGCGTCTTTATCAAGCCGGGTAGCGGTAACATCTCTATCAACGGTCGCACCATCGAAGATTTCTTCGGTCGTGAAACTCTTCGGATGATCGTTCGTCAGCCGCTGGTGGTTGCCGAGTCTGAAGATCGTTTCGATATCACTATCACTGTTAAGGGTGGTGGTATCAGTGGCCAGGCTGGCGCAATTCGCCACGGCCTGACCCGCGCCCTGATGGAATACGACGAAACTCTGCGCCCGTCCCTGCGCAAAGCGGGTTATGTAACCCGTGATGCACGTAAGGTTGAGCGTAAGAAAGTGGGTCTGCGTAAAGCGCGTAAGCGTCCGCAGTACTCCAAGCGTTAATTGGCAGTTCCTGCCGATGGAAAACCCGGTCTTATGGCCGGGTTTTTTTATGCCCGGCTGACGGAAATATTTTTGATCTGGCGCAGGGATAAGGCAGGGCAGCCGCCATTCCGGCTTGTAAGCGGTGGGTAATTTCATTACCATTTCAGCGCTTACATTTTCGGGTTGTGAAGTCCTTTTCGAAGCGCAGAGTCGGGTTTTCCGCATCTGTGCCTCGCCTGATGGGAGAAAACCATAATGAGTAATGGCGACGTGAGCCAAGGCCGGCGCCGATTTCTGATCGGTGCCACGTCTGTGGTAGGTGGTGTCGGCGTCGTCGGTGCAGCCGTTCCTTTCGTAGCGTCCTGGAATCCCAGTGCGAAAGCGGAAGCAGCGGGTGCACCGGTAACCGTCAACATCGACAAGATTGAACCAGGTCAGCAGATCACCGTAGAGTGGCGCGGAAAGCCGGTGTGGATTATCCGGCGTACCCCAGAGATGCTCGATAACATCGAGAAAATCACTCCGCGATTGAAAGATCCCGAGTCTACAGCTACCAGTCAGCAGCCGGAGTACATCAGTGGGCCTACGCGTTCCCTGAAGCCGGAGTTTGTTGTGCTTGTGGGTATCTGTACTCACCTGGGCTGTGTGCCGACCTACCGTCCGGAAGTGGCTCCGGCGGACCTGGGCGACGAGTGGCTGGGCGGCCTGTTCTGTCCGTGTCACGGTTCCAAGTTCGATTTGTCGGGCCGGGTATTCTCCGGGCAGCCGGCGCCTCTGAACCTGGAGGTTCCGCCTTACCGGTATGACAGCGACACGACCATGACCGTTGGTCTTGATCCGGAGGCAGCGTGATGCAGAAACTTCTGAATTGGGTAGATGAGCGTCTGCCGGTCGTCGACGCCTGGAATAAACACCTGGCGAAGTACTATGCGCCGAAGAACTTCAACATGTGGTACTTCTTCGGTTCCCTGGCCATGCTCGTGCTGGTTAACCAGCTGGTTACCGGTATCTGGCTGACCATGAGCTACAACCCGTCTGCGGAAGGCGCCTTCGCTTCCGTTGAATACATCATGCGTGATGTGGAGTGGGGCTGGCTGTTGCGCTACCTGCACTCAACCGGTGCCTCTGCGTTCTTCGTGGTGGTCTACCTGCATATGTTCCGTGGTCTGATGTACGGCTCGTACCAGAAGCCGCGCGAGCTGATCTGGATCTTCGGTATGCTGATCTACCTGGTGCTGATGGCTGAAGCCTTCATGGGCTACCTGCTGCCCTGGGGTCAGATGTCATACTGGGGTGCCCAGGTTATCGTTAACCTGTTTGGTGCCATCCCGGTAATCGGTGAAGACCTGTCTCTGTGGATTCGCGGTGACTACCTGATCTCCGGTATTACCCTGAACCGCTTCTTCGCACTGCACGTGGTTGCCCTGCCGATCGTCCTGCTGGGCCTGGTTGTCCTGCACATCCTGGCGCTGCACGAAGTTGGCTCCAACAACCCTGACGGTATCGAGATCAAGAAGAACAAAGACGAAAACGGTATTCCGAAAGACGGTATTCCGTTCCACCCGTACTACACCGTGCACGACCTGCTGGGTGTGGCGGTATTCTTCTTCATCTTCTTCATTGTTGTGTTCTTCTTCCCGGAAATGGGCGGCCTGTTCCTCGAGAAGCCGAACTTCGAGCCGGCTAACAACCTGAAGACGCCTGCGCACATTGCGCCGGTATGGTACTTCACACCGTTCTACGCCATGCTGCGTGCGGTCACGGTTGACCTGTTCGGCCTGGATGCGAAGTTCTGGGGTGTTGTGGTAATGGGTGCGGCCATCGCTATCCTGTTCGTGCTGCCATGGCTCGACAGAAGCCCGGTTCGCTCTATTCGCTACAAGGGCTGGTTGAGCAAGATCGCACTGGTCATTTTTGCGGTGAGCTTCATCATCCTTGGCTACCTGGGTATTGTTCCGGCAACGGAAGGTCGTACTACGGCTGCGCAGATTCTGACCGCCCTGTACTTCCTGTACTTTATCCTCATGCCGTTCTACACACGCATGGAGAAAACCAAGCCAGTTCCAGAAAGGGTGACAGGATGATGAGAAAGCTTATTTTTGGTCTCGTTTTCGCCATCCTGCCGGCCATCGGCCTGGCAGCTGGTGTCGCGGTTCCTCTTGACCCGATGGAGCCGGATCATACCAACAAGGAATCCCTGCAGCGTGGTGCGGCACTGTTCACCAACTACTGCATGGGTTGCCACTCCATGGAATACGCCCGCTACAAGCGTGTAGCGGACGACCTGGAGATCCCTGCCCAGTTGTTCGAGGAGAACCTGATTTTCACCGGTGCCAAGATCGGTGAACTGATGAAGAACTCCATGAACAAGGACATGGCTGCTGACTGGTTCGGTGCTCCGCCACCCGACCTGACGCTGGAGACCCGTGTGCGTGGCGAGTCCTGGGTATATTCCTACCTGCGTGGCTTCTACAAGGACGAGACCCGTCCGCTGGGCGTGAACAACGCTGTGTTCGACCTGGTGGGCATGCCCCACGTAATGGTTGACCTGCAGGGTCTGTGTGCGGTCAAGCCGAACATCGGTGTAGACGCGTCGGTAGAGCCGCTCAGTGGCAACATCAACAATGGTGATGTCTGCCCCGAGTACGCCATCGAAGGCAGCATGTCCGGTGCTGAATTCGACCAGGCTATGTGGGACCTGACCAACTTCATGTCTTACATGGGTGACCCGGTAAAAGTAGAGCGCGAGCGGTTGGGGATTTTTGTCCTGATCTTTGTGGTGATCTTCTTCATCTTCGCGTACCTGCTTAACCGCGAGTACTGGAAAGACGTACATTAAGATTTAGGGTATAATCCCGGATCCTGAATTCCAGCGGGCCCAGTCGGGTCCGCTGGTTTTTGCGTTTTCTGGATTGTTTCGGTTTGTAGAATCGTGAGGTAGCTATATGGGCGTTGTGACCAAGCGGTCATCAATGACATTCTTTTCAGATCCAGCCAGTCATTACAGCCATCGCGTGCGTATTGTCCTGGCCGAGAAGGGTGTTACCGTTGACATTGTGGATGTGGATCCGGATAACCCGCCGGCTGAGCTGGCAGACCTGAATCCGTACAACGCCTTGCCGACCCTGGTGGATCGTGACCTGGTTCTGTACGAGCCGAATATCATGATGGAATACCTGGACGAGCGTTTCCCGCATCCGCCGCTGCTTCCTGTGTATCCGGTTGCCCGGGCTAACAGCCGGCTGATGATTCACCGCATCCAGAAAGACTGGTGCAGGCTGGTGGATCAGATCCTGGCGCAGCCCACTGGCAAGGCGGCTGACGCAGCCCGCAAAGAGCTGAAAGAAAGCCTACTGGCTACCGGCCCGCTGTTCGCCGAAATGCCGTTCTTCCTGTCCGAAGAGTTCACTATCGTGGATTGCTGTATCGCTCCGATCCTTTGGCGCCTGCCGGCGCTGGGCATCGAAATGAATGAGAAGCAGGCCAAGCCTCTTCAGAAATACATGGACAGCATCTTCGCCCGGGAAGGTTTCAAGGCCAGCCTTTCTGACCTGGAAGAAGATATTCGCAGCTGATTATCAGCCCCCGGAGCCGGGGCAGGAGTGGTTGAGTGTCGGATATGAGTATTGCCATGACATCCAGCCGGCCTTATCTGGTCCGGTCGTTGAATGAGTGGATTCTGGATAACGACTGTACGCCCTACATTGTGGTTGATGCGGGTGTGCAGGGTGTTCAGGTGCCTACCGAGCATGTGGCCAACGGCCAGATCGTTCTGAACATCAGCCCCGGTGCAGTTCGTGGCCTGGTGATCGGAAACGGCGCGCTGGAGTTCAGCGCCCGCTTTGGCGGTGTACCCATGCAGGTGTTTATTCCGCTGCAGGCGGTCATGGCCATCTATGCCAAGGAAAACGGCGAGGGAATGGTGTTCGGCAGCGAGCCCGGCTCTCCTGATCCTGAGGGCAACGATGATGCGGGCCAGTCCAGGCGCGCAGATGAGCGCCCGAGTGGCCGGCCTACCCTGAAGGTGGTCAAGTAAGTCTGAAGATGTTTGTGCAATGATGCGAAAAGCCGGATGGAGACATCCGGCTTTTTTCTTAGCCGCCGAAAAGCTTATGGTCGATCAGGTCGCACAGGGCGTTGATGATCACCAGGAGCAGGGGCATGGCTTCATGGGGCGCCAGGTCGTTCAAGGCGATTTCATGGTCTTCCGGGTGCATCAGGGAGGAAATATCGGATTTTTCCCGGGCGCTGAGTACAACCACGCTCATTTCCCGGTCATGGGCCGCCTGGATGGCCTGGATCAGGTTGGCTTTATGACCGTCGTCGACCACCACAAACAGCAGGTCTCCGGGTTTGCCGACGGCTCTTACCTGCCTTGAGAAGGTGTCGTTGAACCGGTTATCCCTGCAGATGGCAGAGTAGGTAGTGGCATCCGCCCCCAGGTTGATCGCGGGGAGGGCCGGACGTTCCTGGTCGAAGCGTGATAGCAGTGCGGTGCAGAAATACTGGGCCACCACGTTTGCGTTGCCGTTGGCACAGGCGACAATCTTGCCATCCTGCAGCAGGGTATTCACAAAGGCGTCCGCCACCTGTTCGATGGCCGGGGCAACGTGGCTGGCGGCCTGGGCTGTTTGCTCCATGTGGCTGGCAAACCACTGGTTAATCTTCTGTTCGGTATCGTTCATGCTGTTGAATCAATCTGCCTGAATTGCGTTTCGGATCCATTGTACCCGGTATTTGCTGGTAGAACCCGGTGATATGCCAACCACGTCGATGCGGGTGGGGCTGTCCCAGAGGCCCTGGCGGTGCAGGTAAAAAGCGGCGGCTTTAACGAGTCGTTTCTGCTTTTGCCAGGTGATGGAGCTTGCCGGGTCGACCAGGCTGTCGGTTTTGCGAAAGCGGACTTCGAAAAATACCAGCACGCCGTCATCCATGCCGATCAGGTCAATCTCGCCACCACGGTTGTAGACGTTGCGCTCGAGGATGCGTACGCCGCGACTCATCAGGTAGCGGGCAGCCACGCCTTCATAGTGATTTCCGCGTTGTCTTGAGCCTTCCATGGCCTTCCTGTTTAGTTGAAGGTTTCGCCTTCAGTGCCCGGCGGTTCCTGTTCAGGTGTTTCCAGGAGTTCCGGCTGGCCGTTACGGATCTGTGCCCAGAGCTGTTTACGGTGGATGGCACCGTCCGGGGTCATGCTCAGTTCGCCGGTCTGGCCGTCAATGGTGGCGTCGCTGACTTGCTGCAACAGGGGCAGGCGCTTGCTCAGTTGCCATGCATCGGCCCCCATGGCGAACAGGCGGCCCAGCTGGCCGCGGGTGCCACTCAGGTATTGCTGCGCCTGTTCCCGCAGCGGGTTATCTTCCGCCAGGACCCAGGGGATGTCGGTAAAGTTCACATTGTTAATGTCGCGATCCTTGCCGGGGTCCGGCTCACCGCCGTAGATGATGGACGGAGAGTAGACCGGGAGGTCGCCGCCATAGTAGAAGGCAAACAGGGGGTTGAACTGGCGGGCTATGGTCGGTGTGGCGACTAGTACGATGCCCTGTGCGTCTTGCCGGCGCCGTGGCTCAAATTCGACGTTCAGGCCAATGGTGCGCTCTACCGCAATGGCGCGATTGCGCGAGGTGGTAATGCCGAGCAGGTCGGCGGTGACCTGTCTGAAGTTGTCTTCCGGGAAAAAGCGTTCGATATTCAGGGCACGAAGTCCGTGGGTCTGCACCCGGGTTCTGAGAGCCGCTTCTACCCGGTCGCCCCATTCACCATGGGGGATCAGCACGAGTACCTGGCGGACGTTGTCTTCGGCGAGTTTGTCGGCAATCTGGCGCGCTTCGTCTTCTGCGGACAGGCCAAACTGGTAGAGGCCCGCAGGTTTGCGGCTATCGCCGGGCAGGTAGTTCAGCCCCAGTACCGGAACCGGCAGGGTGTTCATGCTGGAAAGTTCGGCCAGTCCTTCTTTTTCCAAGGGGCCGACGATCAGGTCTGCGTTGGTTTCGGAAAGCTCCTGATAGAGTTCTCGGAAAGAGCCGGCGCTGGTATCCACAATGCGGATATCGGTCTTGCTGCGGTCGGTGCTGTCGTCGCTGTAGTAGGCGGCCAGGAAGCCATCACGGATGGCTTTGCCGGCTGCGGCCAGTTGCCCGTCCAGCGGCAGTGCCAGTACCAGGTGTTCAGGGCGCGATGTTGCCAGATCAGCCAGCAGGGCCAGTTTTTCCGGAAGCATCTGCGCGGCCGGGTGGCCGGGCCAGTTGTTCTGCCACTGGCGGATCAGGCGCCCCTGGTTATCCAGGTCAATGTCCGGGTCTTGCAGGGTGTTGGCAAGTTCCAGCCAGCCTTCGATTTCAAAGCCCATGGCGTTATCTGCGGCCTGTCCGAGCTGGTCCGGGGAGGCATTTTTCAGGTAGTTCCAGATTTCGTTATGCAGCTGTTGCGGGTCAGAGCTGCTGTCGGTCTGGGCCAGCAGGATCAGTGTCAGTGCCGCCGGCAGAGGCTCGCCGGCGAGGGCCTGGGTGCGGGCCTGGAGCGTAGCGGCACGGGCCATGGTTTCGTTCGGATAGCCCAGGAAGTCATCGGCCTTGCTGTTGGCCGTCAGTTCGGTGGCCCAGTCGGTATCTTCCAGTTCCAGGGCGCTGGCCATGGCCTGCAGCCGGTACTGGTTTTCCAGTTCCGGAACTGGATTGGCCATCTGTTCACTGCGTAGCAGAAGGCGGGCGTCTTCATGGTTGCCGCTGTTCTGGTAGCGGCTGGCGATTCTCAGCAGGTAGCGCTGGGCAACCATCTGGTTGCTTTCATCGCTCGCCATGGCAAGCGCCTGTTCCGGGGATTCGGCAATGTGGCTGTCGAGATTGACGGTGGCGCAACCGCCGGTCAGTAGCAGAATGAGGGCTAGCAGGGCGAAAGCCGGTTTGTGGCTGCAGTGTCTGATCATGGCAGGCTCGGTCGTCTCCGGATTAATGGGCTTGTGATGCCGCTGTTTCGGTGGCAAGTTTACCAGCTCCCGGCATAATTCACATGACGTGACTGTCATCGGGCCGGTGTCCCGGCAGTTGTTGCCCCTTTAACGGAGTTTTCTATGTCCAGTTCAGAGCGTTCGTCCGATCATTCCGGTGGCGTGCTTTCTATTGTCGCTACGCCTATCGGTAACCTTGATGATCTCTCTGAACGGGCCCGGCAGGTGCTGGCAAGTGCAGACCTGGTGGCGGCCGAGGACACCCGGCACAGTGGGCGATTGCTTCAGCACCTGGGTATCAGCAGGCCAATGATGGCGCTGCATGATCACAATGAGCGTGGCCGCGTGGAGAGGGTGCTCGAGGTACTGGGGCAGGGCCAGAAAGTGGCCTTGATTTCCGATGCCGGGACGCCGCTGATTTCCGACCCCGGCTATGTGGTGGTTCGGGAAGCTCGCGCCGCCGGCTACCGTGTAACGCCCGTTCCGGGACCTTGCGCCCTGATTGCCGGCTTGTCGGCCGCCGGTTTGCCGACAGACCGGTTCCTGTTTGCCGGGTTTCTGCCCGCCAAGCGGTCCGGGCGCCAGGCAGCGTTGGAGCAGCTGCGAAAGGAGCCGGCCACGCTGGTGTTCTATGAGTCTCCCCACCGGATTTCCGACCTGATGCAGGATATGGTCGAGGTGTTTGGTGCCGGTCGGGAATGTGTGCTTGGGCGGGAGCTGACCAAGACCTTCGAAACCTTCTACTCCGGCAGTGCGGAAACCGTGCTGGGTGAGATTCAGGCGGACCCTCACGGGGCGAAGGGCGAGTTTGTGGTGATGGTGCGCGGGGCTGATGCCGGCCCGGAGGATGCTGGCTCTTCGGTGGATACCGACAAGTTGCTGGAGCTGCTGATTGCCGAGTTGCCGGTAAAGAAGGCGGCGAAGATTGCGTCGGAGTTGACCGGGCTGGGCAAGAATGAGCTTTACCAGCGAGCACTGGCGCTGAAACCTGATTAAAGCCTTGCATGGCGGTGCCGGCACAGGTATTGTCGGCGCCGAGCTCGCCAGGCAGTCGCCGCCGGTTTTACCGGGGGAGGAAAGTCCGGGCTCCGCAGGGCAAGGTGCCAGGTAACGCCTGGGCGGCGCGAGCCGACGGAAAGTGCAACAGAAAGTAAACCGCCTAAGCGCCTTCGGGTGCCGGTAAGGGTGAAATGGTGCGGTAAGAGCGCACCGCGTGGCTGGCAACAGTCCACGGCGATGGTAAACCCCACCTGGAGCAAGACCAAATAGGAATCCGTTGGCGTGGCCCGCGCTGGATTCGGGTAGGTTGCTTGAGGCCTGTGGTGACGCAGGCCCTAGATGAATGACTGTCCAAGACAGAACCCGGCTTATCGGCGAGCTCGCTTTTTTCCCTTCCTGAATGTGATGTTCATCAATCTCACAAAATGGCCTTTATAGCCAAAAAATCTTAAACCTGAAGTTTGCTCTTCAGAGTTATTTGCAGGTGTTTGTTTTTCCTCCTTTTCTTTACCTCTTTTTAATATCCTCGTAACTTTTCGCTCTGTAACTCGTTGTCGTTAAAGGGAGTTTTCATGATGTGGTGCCGTTTGCGGCGCTTGCATTGTGTATTGCGTGTTTCTATAGTGTGCGGAAGTGGGAAAAAGTGGTTTACGGTGGTTTTTTGTGGATATCGCACCCTTGGATTCAGCATAAATGAGTAACTTTCTTGGCAGTCATGCCATCAATATGGACGCGAAGGGACGCCTGGCGATCCCGACAAAGCTGCGCGAGGAGCTCGCGCAGCTTTGTGGTGGCCGTATTGTGCTGACTGCCAATGCTGATGAAGAGCGCTGTTTGCTGCTGTATCCGGAGCCCGAGTGGGAGCAGCTGCGCCCCAAAATTGAAGCGCTGCCGAATATGAATAAAGCCGCCCGCCGGCTCCAGCGCCTGATTCTTGGTAATGCGGCGCCCATGGAGCTGGACAGTGCCGGCCGTATTCTGGTGCCGCCAACGCTCAGAAGTTACGCACACCTGGAGAAAAAGCTGATGCTGATTGGTCAGGGCAAAAAGCTGGAGCTCTGGAGTGAAGAGCGCTGGTTCGCCTGGCTGGACGAGTCGTCCGGTGACGAAGACATGCCGCCGGAAATGGAGGCGTTGTCACTATGACGGATAACCAGCAGGAATCCGCAGCAGCCTTCAAACACCGTTCGGTGCTGCTCGACGAGGCCGTGGATTACCTGGTCAACGATCCGGCCGGTTGCTATGTGGATGCAACTTTTGGCCGTGGTGGCCACAGCCGTTTGATTCTCGGGCAACTGGGCGAGTCCGGCCAGTTGCTGGGTATTGATAAAGATCCCGAGGCAATTCGCGTAGCCGGGAAGCTGGCAGCGGATGATGCCCGGTTCTCGTGGTTCCACGGTTCCTTCGCGCAGCTCGACGAGGCACTGGGCAGTAAAGAGTGGGCGCAGGTGAATGGTGTTTTGATGGATCTGGGGGTCTCGTCGCCCCAGTTAGACGACGCCAGCCGCGGATTTTCGTTTTTGCGCAATGGTCCGCTGGATATGCGCATGAACCCGGAGCAGGAACCCAGCGCATCCCAGTGGCTGGCGACCGCCGACGAAAAAGACATTGCAGACGTGATCTGGCGTTACGGCGAGGAACGTTTTTCCCGTCGTATTGCCCGCCTGGTTGTGGCCCGCCGTCAGGACGAAGCGATCGAAACCACGCGCCAGCTGGCGGAACTGGTGGCAGAAGCTGTGCCCAAGAAAGAAAAGCACAAGCATCCGGCCACCCGGACCTTCCAGGCGATCCGGATTTTTATCAACCGGGAGCTGGAAGACCTGGAAGCCGGACTGAAATCGGCAGTAGACCGGCTGGCACCGGGTGGCCGGTTGGTGGTCATCAGCTTCCATTCACTGGAAGACCGGTTGGTTAAGCGGTTTATGAGAGACCTGGCCAAGGGGCCGAAGATTCCCCGGGGTGTCCCGGTTACTGCAGACCAGGAGCAGTCGGGATTTCGCCTGGTGGGTAAGGCCAGCAAGGCCAATGAGCAGGAAATTGAAGAGAACGTCCGGGCCCGCAGTGCAGTTATGCGGGTTCTGGAACGGGTAACCAATTAAACGGATTTGAAAGGGAGCGCGACGCCATGGGTGCGGTAGCGATCGAACAACCAGTAAAGACAACCCGGATTACCCGGGAGCGGGTGCGGGATGGCATGGCTACGGCGGTGCGTCTGTCCCGCCAGGTATTCGAGGTAACCCGGGAGCCGAAGGTGGTGATTACCCTCGCCCTGGTGCTGGTGCTGACCGCCTCGGCTATTGGCGTAGTGATCAGCTCCCACCAGAACCGGGAACTGTTCAATACCTTGTCCGGTTTGCAGGAGCAGCGCGACGGCTACCAGCGGGAATGGAGTCAGTTGCTGCTGGAGCAGAGTGCACTGAGCAATCATGGTCGGGTCGAGAAACTGGCGGCCCAGCGTTTCAACATGGTGGTGCCAGAGCGTCAGGACATTGTCCTGGTGCCGCTGATGTCCACCGTTGCAGCCAAATAATAGCAACAACAAACTCTTGGGGTGGCTGATTTGTCCAGTCAGGGAAAGCAGGCGACAAGCTGGAAACAGCGGGTGCTGACAGGCCTGAAGGCCTGGCGCTTCGGCACTGTGCTGGGCGTTTTCCTGCTGGTTGTGGCTGGCATCAGCTGGCGTCTGGTTGACCTGCAAGTGGTCGACAACGAGTTCCTGCGCCAGCAGGGCGATGTGCGCACCATCCGGGTGGAGTCTATTGACGCCCACCGGGGTGTGGTGGCGGATCGCCATGGCGAGCCGCTGGCGGTGAGTACGCCGGTGCAGACCCTGTGGGCCAACCCCTCGGAAACCGATCCCGAAGATCCCGGCCTTGCGGCACTGGCCAGGGTTATCGGCATGTCTGAAGGCGCACTGCGCCAGCGCCTGCGTGATTACGCGGGGCGTGAGTTCATTTATCTGCGCCGTAAGGTTCAGCCTGCCATGGCCCGCGAAGCGTTAGAGCTGGGCATTGGCGGCATCTACTCACGGCAGGAGTATCGTCGTTACTATCCTGCGGGCGAAGTAACTGCTCACATTGTCGGCTTCACCAATATTGACGAAGACGGCCAGGAAGGTATCGAGCTGGCGTATAACCAGTGGCTGACCGGTGAGCCAGGCCGCAAGCGCGTACTGAAAGACAATCGCGGTCGGGTGATCAAGGATCTCATGCTGATCCGGGACGCCCGGCCCGGCAAGGACATGGAGCTGAGCATCGACCTGCGCCTGCAGTACCTCGCTTACCGGGAACTCAAGGCCGTGGTCGGTGCCCACAAGGCCCGGGGCGGTACCCTGGTGATGCTGGACGTGAACACCGGCGAAGTGCTGGCGATGGCGAATCAGGGCTCCTACAACCCGAACGACCGTTCCCAGCTGGATCCGGCCAATCTGCGCAACAAGGCCATTACCGATCTGTTTGAGCCGGGCTCCACCATGAAACCCATCACCGTTGCTGCGGCGCTGGAATCCGGCAAGTACAAACCGGAAACCCTGATTGATACTTCGCCGGGCTACCGGCGTTTTGGCCGTTTTACGATCCGGGATTTTCGTGATTACGGCGCTTTGAGCCTGAACGACATCATTGTGAAATCGAGCAACGTCGGGGTCAGCAGGATCGCCACCGAGCTGGGTGGCGATGTACTGAGAAACCTGTATGCGCGCCTGGGCATTGGCCAGGCCACCGGTATCGGTTTCCCGGGTGAGGCAGTCGGTGTGCTGCCGGCCCGTCCGAAATGGCGCCCGGTAGAAGAAGCCACTTTGTCCTACGGCTACGGGCTGAGCGTGAATGCCCTGCAGCTGGCCCAGGCCTATATGGTGCTCGCTAACGGCGGCATTCGTTATCCGGTCAGTTTGCTGAAGCAGGACCAGAAGCCAGAGGGCCACCGGGTGTTGTCCGAAGAGGTAACCCTGGCGGTCAGGAACATGTTGAGGAACGCCGTTGCCAAGGGCACCGGTGGCCGGGCCCAGCCTGGCCTGTATGCCGCTGGCGGCAAAACCGGCACGGTGCACCTGGTGGGTGCCCAGGGCTATGAAGACAGCCAGTACAAGGCCATTTTTGCCGGCATGGCACCCATTGATGATCCGCGAATCGTAACCGTTGTGGCCGTTGATGCGCCGCAGTCCGGGGAATACTACGGTGGTGAAGTTGCCGCCCCGGTATTCGCCCGGGTTATGGGAGACGCATTGCGACTGCTGAATGTGAAGCCTGAACTGGAAGTGTCCGACGCCAAGGCGACGGCATCCGGAGAGAGAGGTTAACGCCATGTGCATCACATCAATCAGCACTCTGCTTCAGGGCATTGTGGACGTGCCATCGGTCTTTGACGTGACCATCCACGGCCTTCAGACGGACAGCCGGGCGGTACGATCGGGCGACGCCTTTATTGCCCTGGCGGGTTCTGCCACGTCAGCGGAACACTATGTGGATGATGCCATCGCTGCCGGTGCTACCGCAGTGTTGCTGGAAGCCAGTGAGCATCGGGAATGCCATGAACGCTCGGGCGCCCTGATTGTTCCGGTTGTCGGTCTGCGGGCCCAGTTGGGGCGCGTCGCCACCCGATTCTTCGAGCATCCGTCCCGGCATTTGCGGCTGATTGGGGTCACCGGTACCAACGGCAAGACTTCCGTAACCCAGTACATCGCCCAGTTGCTGAAAGACACCGGCACCCCGTGCGGCGTGCTGGGCACCCTGGGTTATGGCATGCCGGGCAACCTGATGCCGGCCACCCATACCACGCCGGACGTGGTGCAGGTGAATCGTGTGCTGCATCGTATCCGGACCGATGGTGGCAGGGCTGCGGTGATGGAAGTGTCTTCCCACGCCCTGGATCAGGGCCGGATCGACAAGCTGACCATGACCGGAGCCGTGTTTACCAACCTGACCCGGGACCACCTGGATTACCACGGCAGCATGGAAGCCTATGGCGAGGCCAAGGCCAGGCTGTTCCAGCGTGAGGAATTGCACTTCTCGGTGATTAATTTTGACGATCCGTTCGGGCGCCAGCTGTATGGCCAGCTTGAAGGGTCGTGTGACCGTGTCCGCTACAGCCTGCACGAGGCGCAGACCGAATTGTGGCTGAAAGAATTCACACCTGAAGCCTCCGGCTTCCGTGCCCTGGTGGATGGCCAGTGGGGCGAGTTTGAGCTGCAGGTGCCGCTGCTGGGCAGCTTTAACGCCAGTAACGTGCTGGCGGCCCTGGCCACCGTGCTCACCCTGGGTGTGCCGCTGGAGCGTGCCATCGAAGCCAGTTCCCACCTCACGCCGCCTCCGGGCCGGCTTGAGCGTTTCACCGGTGCCGATGGCAAGCATGTCATTGTGGACTACGCGCATACTCCGGACGCCCTGGCCAATGCCCTGGCGGCCTTGCGGCCCCATGCAGCAGGCAAGCTGATTTGTGTATTCGGCTGTGGCGGCGACCGGGATGCCGGCAAGCGCCCGGAAATGGCAGCAGAAGCAGAAAAGCGTGCAGATGTGGTGATCGTGACTGACGACAACCCGCGCTCTGAAGATCCGGCGAAGATTGCTGCCGATATTGTGCAGGGCTTTTCTGCAGGTGCCGCGTACCGGGTTATCCATGACCGTGCGGCGGCTATCGCCGAAGCCATCGCCATGGCCGGTCCGGACGACCTGGTGCTGGTGGCCGGAAAGGGCCACGAGGCCTACCAGGAAGTGGTTGGCCAGAAGCTGCCATTCAGTGATGCCGAGCAGGTGCGCCACCACTTGAACCTCAATGGAGGTGTGGCATGATGCGCGCCTTTTCGCTGGCGGAAGCTCAGGGCTTCCTGCAGGCCACACTGACCGGCGCGCCGGTGGATGCGGATACGCTCCGCTTTGATGGTGTGTCGACGGACACGCGGGCAGTCAAGCCGGGTCAGTTGTTTCTGGCGCTGCGCGGCGACCGTTTCGATGGCCACAAGTTTCTGGAACAGGCCCGGGCACAGGGTGCGGTGGCTGTAGTGGTGGATACCGCAGACGACTCTGTTGCCATGCCGCAACTGGTGGTGGCTGATACCGTCAATGCCCTGGCGGGCCTGGCGGCAGCGAACCGTAACGAAAGCCGGGCAGCGCTGGTGGCGATTACCGGTAGCAGTGGTAAGACCACAGTCCGGCAGATGACCTCCGTCATTCTGGCGCAGATGGGCGCTACCCTGGCGACAGAGGGCAACCTGAACAACCATATCGGGGTGCCGCTGACTCTGTTCCGGCTGGAGCCGGCACATCGTTACGGTGCCATCGAGCTGGGTGCCAGCGGGCTGGGCGAGATTGCCCACACGGTGAACATTGTTCGCCCACAGGTGGTCATTCTGACCAACGCCGGGCAGGCGCACCTGGAAGGTTTCGGCAGTTACCAGAATATCGTGCAGGCCAAGGGCGAGATTATTGACGGCGTGGCCGCCGATGGTGCGGTGGTGCTGAACCGGGACGACCCTGCCTTTGACCAGTGGTTACAGCGGGCCGGATCGAAGCGGGTCGTGAGTGTATCCAGCATGGGGCACCCGCAAGCGGATTACCGCGCCCGGGCAGCAATCCAGGCAGACCAGTCCCAGGCGCTGGAGATTGACGGCCCTGACGGCTGGCATTGCAGTCTGGTGCTGCCGCTGCCGGGTGAACACAACATTACCAATGCACTGCTGGCGCTGGCGGCATGCCGGGAGCTGGGTGCGACCGAACAGCAGCTGGTGCACGGGCTGAGCGGTGTGCAGCCGGTAAAAGGGCGGTTGCAGGTACTGAAGCTGACCGACGATTTCACGGTGATCGACGACAGCTATAACGCCAATCCCGCGTCCATGAAGGCGGCGCTGGATGTCCTGGCGGCCTGTCCGGGTACCCGGGTGGCCGTATTCGGCGCCATGGCTGAGCTGGGTGAAGGCGCTGAGGCGCTGCACCAGGAAGTAGGCGCCCACGCCCGGGCAACGGGTATCGAACGCCTGTTGGCGGTGGGTGCCGGTAGCGAAGGCTACGCCCGGGGTTTCGGAACAAATGCCGAGCAGGTCCAGAGCCATGAACAGGCGATGGAGGCCATTCTGAATGGCCGGCAGGGAAATACCACTGTACTGGTGAAAGGTTCTCGCAGTTCCGCCATGGATCGCGTGGTGGAGGGAATTCAGAAAAAGGTGACAAACACATGCTGCTCTGGCTGACAGAGATACTATCGCAATACTTTTCATCACTGACGGTGTTTCAGTACCTGACCCTGCGCGCCATTCTGGGTGTGCTGACGGCGCTGCTGATCTCGCTGCTGATCGGCCCGGTGATGATCCGGAAACTCAGCCAGTACCAGATTGGCCAGGCGGTTCGGGACGATGGCCCGCAAACCCACCTGAGCAAGGCAGGCACTCCCACCATGGGCGGCGCGCTGATTCTGGTGGCTATCGCGATTTCCACCCTGTTGTGGGCAGACCTGAGCAACCGCTATGTCTGGATTGTGCTTCTGGTCACCCTGTTGTTCGGTGCCATTGGCTGGGTAGACGACTACCGCAAGGTGGTGGAGCGTAATCCGCGCGGCCTGCCCGGCCGCTGGAAGTATTTCTGGCAGTCGGTGATTGGTGCCGCAGCGGCGGTAGGGCTGTATTTCAGCTCCTCGCTGCCCCAGGAAACGTCCCTGTACCTGCCGTTCCTGAAAGATGTGTCTATCACCCTGGGGCCGGTGATGTTCATTCTGCTGACCTACTTCGTGATTGTCGGCAGCAGTAACGCGGTGAACCTGACAGACGGCCTCGACGGCCTGGCGATTATGCCTACGGTGATGGTGGCCAGCGCCCTGGCCATCTTCGCGTATGTGTCCGGCCATGCCCAGTTCGCCAACTACTTGCTGATTCCGCATCTGCCGGGAACCGGCGAGCTGATTGTGTTCTGTTGTGCCCTGGTGGGCGCGGGCCTGGGTTTCCTCTGGTTCAACACCTATCCGGCCCAGGTATTTATGGGTGATGTAGGTGCGCTCGCCTTGGGGGCGGCCCTGGGTGTGGTGGCTGTGATCGTCCGCCAGGAAATCGTGTTGTTCATCATGGGTGGTGTGTTTGTGATGGAAACCATCTCGGTGATCCTGCAGGTGGCATCGTTCCGCCTGACCGGTCGCCGGATTTTCCGGATGGCACCTTTGCACCACCATTTCGAGCTTAAGGGCTGGCCCGAGCCGCGAGTTATCGTGCGCTTCTGGGTCATTACCGTGGTCCTGGTCCTGGTTGGCCTGGCCAGTCTGAAAATCCGATAGGAAGTTGCTACGGCTATGAGTGTCATTGTTTCGGATCGTCGCACATTGGTGGTAGGGCTCGGTAAAACCGGGCTCTCCTGCGTGCGCTATCTGTCTGGAACAGGCAGGGCCATTGCCGTGGCCGACAGCCGCAGTAACCCTCCGGGGCTGGATGAGCTGAAGGCCGGCTGGCCGGATGTGCCGGTGTACCTGGGCGATTTCGATGAAGAGCTGTTTGCCCGCTTTAACGAACTGGTGGTCAGCCCGGGCATCAGCGTTGCCGAGCCCGCCATTGCCGGTGCTGCGCAGAAAGGCGCCGTGATTCGTGGTGACATCGACCTGTTTGCGGAAGCCGCAGACGCACCGATCATCGCCATTACCGGTTCTAACGGTAAAACCACGGTGACTACCCTGGTGGGCGAAATGGCGAGGGCGGCCGGCCGGAAGGTTCAGGTAGGTGGCAATATCGGTACCCCGGCCCTGGATCTGCTGGGTCAGGTCGCTGATCTGTATGTGTTGGAACTGTCCAGCTTCCAGCTGGAAACCACGGCGGAACTGAATGCCCAGGCTGCCACCGTACTGAACGTCAGTGACGATCATATGGACCGTTACCCGGACAAGATGGCGTATTTCCAGGCCAAGCAGCGGATCTATCGCGGCTGCCGTAATGCCATTGTGAACCTGGACGATGCCCTGAGCACGCCGATGGCCCGGGATAACCTGAGATTTCTGTGTTTCGGTTTTAACCGGGTGAATCCGGAAACCTTCAGCACCCGGGATGACGAACGGGGCACCTGGATTACCTTCGGCTTCGACAACCTGCTGCTGGCCAGCGAACTGAAACTGATGGGCCTGCACAACATCAGCAATGTGATGGCTGCGCTGGCCCTGGGCCACGCCGCCGGCCTTGCGATGGAACCGATGCTGCAGGTGGCACGTGAGTTCCGTGGCTTGCCTCATCGCTGCGAGTTTATCCGGCAACTGGGCGGCGTGGATTACATCAACGATTCCAAGGGTACCAACGTGGGTGCCACGGTTGCCGCCATTGAAAGCCTGGCCCCCGAGCAGGGCAAGGTGGTGCTGATTGCCGGCGGTGATGGCAAGGGTGCTGATTTCCAGCCGTTGGCTCAGCCGGTGGCACAGCATTGCCGGGCGGTGGTGCTGATTGGCCGTGATGCACCGGCGATTGCCGCCGCCTTGCCGGAAGACGTGGTAACGGTGATGGCGAGCAGTTTTGAGCGGGCGGTGTCTGATGCCCGGGAAATGGCCCATGAGGGCGACCGGGTATTGCTATCGCCGGCTTGCGCCAGCTTCGACATGTTCCGGGATTACAACGATCGGGGTGATCAGTTCCGCACCCTGGTGGAGGCACTGTGATGCAGGCAGGTATGACCATACCGCAAACCAGGACCTGGGACGGCCAGTTGCAGCCGCTGCCGGTGTTGGTGGTGTCTGCGGTTGCCCTGCTGGTGGTAGGCGTGGTGATGATCTCCTCGGCCTCCATGGATATGGCCGAGGCCACCCTGGGCAATGGCTATCACTATGTGATCCGGCAGTTGCTGTATGCGGCCATGGGCTGCGTCGCAGCCCTGATTGCGGTGAATGTGCCAGTGAGCTGGTGGGAGCGCAGTGGCTGGCTGATGCTGGGTATTGGCCTGGCGGTGCTGGTGCTGGTGCTGACGCCACTGGGGCGGACTGTTAACGGTTCTACCCGCTGGATCCCGATGCTGGTGTTCAACGTGCAGGTATCGGAAGTGGCCAAGCTGTGCCTGATTGCCTACCTGGCAGGCTACGTGGTGCGCCGCCGGGAAGAGCTGCTGAATACCTGGCCCGGCTTTCTGAAGCCCCTGGTTGTACTGGGCGTAGCTTCGGTGTTGCTGGTTATCCAGCCCGACTTTGGCGCCACGGTGGTTCTGGTGACCGCTGCGGCGGGCATGATTTTTCTCAGTGGTGTGCGGCTGACCCGCTTCGCACCGCTGATCGCCATCCTGGCGGTGCTGGGCACCATTTTGGTGGTTACCCAGCCGTACCGGCTGAAGCGGGTAGTGAGTTACCTGGACCCCTGGAAGGACCAGTTTGATTCCGGCTATCAGCTCACCCAGTCACTGATTGCCTTCGGGCGCGGAGAGTGGTTCGGCGTTGGCCTGGGCAATTCGGTGCAGAAGCTGTTCTTCCTGCCGGAAGCCCACACAGACTTTATTTTCTCGATCATTGCCGAGGAGTTCGGTCTGGTCGGTGCATTGATTGTGCTGGGGCTGTTTACCGCCCTGGTGGTGAGCGGGTTTGTGATTGCCCGCCGGGCAGAAAAATCCGGCATGCCGTTCGGGGCCTGTTTCAGCTATGGCCTGACGCTGCTGATCGGTTTGCAGGCTGGCATCAACATGGCCGTTGCCACCGGCCTGCTGCCCACCAAGGGCCTGACCCTGCCGCTGGTGAGCTATGGCGGCTCCAGCCTGATGGTCACCTGCGTGGCAATCGGGGTACTGGTACGGGTTGAAATGGAACGACTGGATCGGGTTCGTATGTCCGAACAGGAAAAGAAAAACAAGGTACGGGGAGGGGCTGTGTATGACTGAACCTCGCCGTTTTCTGATGATGGCCGGTGGTACCGGCGGCCACGTATTCCCGGCCCTGGCAACGGCCCGGGCGCTGCAGGAGCGCGGCCATGAAGTTTACTGGCTCGGCGCCAGTGGCGGCATGGAAGAGCGGCTGGTGGGTAACACCGATATTCCGCTGTCCACCATTCATATCTCCGGCCTGCGCGGCAAGGGCAAGCTGGCGCTGCTGCTGGCGCCGTTCCGCCTGATGCGGGCTCTGGGCGAGGCCTGGACACTGCTGCGCCGGATCAATCCGGATTGCGTGGTGGGTATGGGCGGCTTTGTGACCGGCCCTGGTGGAGTAGCCGCCTGGATGCAGCGCCGGCCGCTGGTGGTGCATGAGCAGAACGCGGTTGCCGGTATGACCAACCGCTGGCTGACCCGCTTTGCCGAAACCGTGCTGGAAGCTTTTCCCGGCAGTTTCGGCGACAAGGTCATTACCCGCTGCACCGGTAACCCGGTGCGCAAGGATGTGGCCGGGTTACCGGAGCCGGCAGAGCGTTTGGCCGGCCGAACCGGGCCGGTACGCATCCTGGTAGTGGGCGGCAGCCTGGGCGCCCAGGTGTTCAACGAACAGTTGCCCAGGGCCCTGGCGCTGTTGCCGGAAGCCGACCGGCCGCAGGTGCGCCACCAGTGTGGCGAAAAGAATCTCGAAGCCGCGCAGCAGTCCTATGATGCTGCCGGCGTGAAGGCCAGCGTAGAGCCCTTTATTGCGGATATGGCAGAAGCCTACGCCTGGGCAGACCTGGTGGTGTGCCGGGCGGGCGCCCTGACGGTGTCGGAGCTGTGTGCCGCCGGGGTAGGCGCGATCCTGGTGCCGTTCCCCCACGCGGTGGACGACCATCAGACCCGCAACGGCCAGCACATGGTCAAGGCCGGTGCCGCCATTCTGGTGCCGCAGCCAAGGTTTACCCCCGAGGCACTGGCCGACACCCTGAAAGGGTTGTCCGGTGACCGGGAAAAAATTCTGGGAATGGCGCAGGCCGCGCGCTCGCTGGCCCGTCCCGATGCAACGGAGAGAGTCGTGAATTACTGTCTGGAGGCCGCCAATGGCTGATGCAAACAATCCGCCGCTGGTGTACCAGGTGCCGGAAATGCGCCGAATTCGCCATATCCACTTTGTCGGTATCGGCGGTGCCGGCATGAGCGGTATTGCCGAAGTATTGAAGAACCAGGGCTACGACGTGTCCGGTTCCGACATCAGGGAAAGCCCGGTAACAGACCGGCTTCGGGCCATGGGCGTGGAAGTGCAGATCGGCCACCGTGCCGAGAACAGTGCCAGGGCAGACGTGGTGGTGGTGTCCACCGCCGTGGGCAGTGATAACGCGGAAGTGGCAGCGGCCCGCAGCCGCCGGGTGCCGATTGTGCCCCGGGCGGAAATGCTGGCGGAAATCATGCGCTACCGCCACGGCATTGCAGTGGCCGGCACCCATGGTAAGACCACCACAACCAGCCTGATTGCCTCGGTGCTGGGTGAGGCGGGGCTGGACCCGACCTTCGTGATTGGTGGCAAGCTCAACAGCGCCGGCACCAATGCCCAGCTGGGCGGTTCCCGCTACCTGGTGGCGGAAGCCGACGAAAGCGATGCCTCGTTCCTGCATCTCACACCGGTTATTTCCGTGGTCACCAACATCGAAGCGGACCACATGGACACCTACGGTGGCGATGTCGAAAAGCTGAAGCAGACGTTCGTCGATTTCCTGCACAACCTGCCGTTTTACGGTGTGGCAGTGATGTGTGTAGACGACGACTATGTGCAGGAAATCATTCCCCGCATTTCCCGCGCCATCATCACCTACGGCATCGATAACCCCGACGCGGACTACCGCGCCGAGCAGATTACCTCGGACGGCCTGAAAACCCGCTTTGTGGTGCGCCGCCCCGGTGGCCGGCCAGACCTGGCCGTGGAACTGAAGATGCCGGGTCGCCACAACGTGCTGAACGCACTGGCGACCATCGCGGTGGCAACGGACGAAGGCGTGGACGATCAAGCGATCTGTCGCGGGCTGGCCGGCTTTGCCGGTGTCGGCCGCCGGTTCCAGGTTTACGGCGAGTATCAGATTCCGAAAGGTACTGTGACCCTGGTGGATGACTACGGCCATCACCCCACTGAAGTGGAAGCCGTCATCCGTGCCGCCCGGGATGCCTGGCCGGGCCGCCGTATTGTGATGCTGTATCAGCCGCACCGGTTTACCCGTACCCGTGACCTGTATGAAGACTTCGTACGGGTGCTGGCAGAAGTCGACGGCCTGTTGTTGATGGATGTGTATTCCGCCGGCGAACCCGCCATTCCGGGCGCTGACGGTCGGGCCCTGTGCCGGAGCATCCGGCAGCGGGGCAAGGTGGAGCCGGTGTTTGTGGAAGACAACCGCGAGATTGAAAGTCTCCTGACCAACGTGTTGCAGGATGGCGACCTGCTGATTACCCAGGGTGCAGGAGACATTGGTGGAGTAGCGGCAAGACTGGCCGCAGCAGGAGTAACAGCAAGTGAGTGATCTGACGCATACCGACGCACAGCCGTATCAGGCATCGCCCGGGCTGGTGAAAGCCCTGGGCCGGGTGGCGGTATTCATGGGCGGCGACTCGGCCGAGCGGGAAGTGTCGCTGAAGAGCGGCCAGGCTGTGCTGTCGGCCCTGCAATCTGCTGGTGTGGATGCCGTGGGCATGGATATCCGGGGCTGCCTGCTGCGTACCGTCGAGAATCCGGAGTTTGACCGGGTGTTTATTGCCCTGCACGGTCGTGGCGGTGAAGACGGTACCCTGCAGGCGATTCTGGGCCAGGCGGGTATTCCCTACACCGGCAGCGAAGTGCTGGCGTCGTCACTGGCCATGGACAAACTGCGCACCAAGTATGTGTTCGAAGGCTGCGGCCTGCCGACACCGGCATTCCGGGCCATGAAGTCGGTGGATGAAGCCGAGGCTATTGTGGCAGCTCTGGGTACACCCCTCAGCGTCAAGCCGGCCCACGAGGGCTCCAGCATCGGTATCCGCAAGGTGCGCAGTGCCAGCGAGCTGGCAGAAGCCTATGAAGCGGCTGCCGCCATGGACGATCTGGTGCTGGTGGAAAAATGGATCGAAGGGCCGGAGTTCACCGTCAGCCTGTTGCAGGACCGGGCCCTGCCGGCCATCGGTCTGAGCACCGACCACGATTTCTATGATTACGACGCCAAGTACCTGGCCGATGACACCCGCTACCGCATTCCCTGCGGACTGGCGCCGGATGATGAACTGCGGCTGCAGCACCTGGCCCTGGAAGCCTTCCGGGTGCTGGGCTGCCGCACCTGGGGCCGGGTAGACATCATGCAGGATGCCGATGGTGAGTTCTGGCTGCTGGAAGTAAACACCGTGCCGGGCATGACCGACCACAGCCTGGTGCCGATGGCGGCAAGGGCTGCGGGCATCAGCTTTGAAGAACTGGTGGTGCGCATCTTGAAGGACACCGTGCAGGAGGCTGCGAATGCTTGAAACACTGCAGATCCGGAGCCGGGCGGTACCGCCCGAGCAGCCCCGGCGCCGGGGGGCAACCTCCGTGGGCCCGGAGCGGGACCGGTTTGGAGTGTTGAAAGCCATTCTGGCGACTGTGCCCTGGATGCAGGTAGGGCTGGGAGCCCTGGTGGTTCTGCTGGCGGCCATGGTGCCCTGGGGAACCGATCGCCTGCTGACGGCCATGGATCAGCAGATTCTGGCGGTGGATGTGCGCGGCAACTTTGTTGGTGAAAACCCGGTGGACGTAGAGCGGGCAGCCAGTGCCTGGGTCGGCAAGAGCTATTTTGCCACCGACCTGGCCGACATCAAGGCGGAGCTGGAGCGCCGGCCCTGGGTCGAGTCTGCTGCCGTCAGGCGGGTATGGCCCGGTCGCCTGGAAATCGACATCCGGGAGAAAAAGCCACTGGCCTACTGGACAGATGGTCGCCTGGTCAGCCGCGCCGGGGAACTGTTTGCCCCGGCCAATCCGGAGGTGGCGGGCAAGCTGCCCCGGTTGGCAGGGCCTGACGAGCGGGTGCGAGATGTCATCGACATGGCCCGCAATATGAGCGAGCAATTACTGGGATACGGGCTGGGCTTTGCCGGCCTGGCCCTTGAACAAAGGGGGGCCTGGACCCTTACCCTGGCCAACGGCATCGAAGTGGTGCTGGGCCGGGACCAGGTAGAGCAGCGCTTCGAGCGTTTTATAACAGTTTACGAGAACCGGCTGGCTTCAAGAGTCAGCGAAGTCAGCCGGGTTGATGCCCGTTACTCGAACGGAGTCGCGGTGCAGTGGAAAGCGGATGTGGCACAGGCCACTCCGAAATCCTGATAACGATTATTACGAACCTGGGGTTTGGTGAAACACATGTCATCGGTTGAAACGGAAAACATGATTGTCGGCCTGGATATCGGAACCTCCAAGGTGGTTGCGATTGTCGGCAAGCGCAAGATGGATGGAACGATCGAAGTAGTGGGGATCGGTTCCCACCCGTCCCGCGGCCTCAAGCGTGGTGTGGTGGTGAATATCGAAACCACTGTTCAGGCTATCCAGCGCGCCGTGGAAGAAGCGGAGCTGATGGCGGGGTGCCGGATTCATTCGGTGTATGCCGGCATTGCCGGCAGCCACATCAAGAGCCTGAATTCCCACGGCATCGTGGCCATCCGGGACCGGGAAGTGACCCAGGCGGATATTGACCGGGTGATCGATGCTGCCCAGGCCGTGGCCATTCCGGCAGATCAGAAAATCCTGCATATCCTGCCGCAGGAGTTTGTGATCGATAACCAGGAAGGCATCAAGGAGCCTATGGGCATGTCCGGCGTGCGCCTCGAAGCCAAGGTGCACCTGGTGACCTGCGCGGTGAATGCTGCCCAGAATATTGAAAAGTGTGTGGAACGCTGCGGCCTGGAGGTGGACGACATCATCCTGGAACAGCTGGCCTCCAGCCACGCCATTCTCACCGAAGACGAGAAAGAGCTGGGCGTGTGCGTGGTCGATATAGGTGGCGGCACCACCGACATCGCGGTGTTTACCGGCGGTGCCATTCGCCATACCGCGGTGATTCCCATCGCCGGCGACCAGGTGACCAACGACATCGCCATGGCACTGCGTACGCCCACCCAGAACGCAGAAGAGATCAAGATCAAATATGCCTGTGCGCTGACCCAGCTCGCAGGCGCCGACGAAACCATCAAGGTGCCCAGTGTGGGCGATCGCGCACCCCGCGATCTGTCCCGCCAGGCCCTGGCAGAAGTGGTGGAGCCCCGTTACGAGGAGCTGTTCACCCTGGTTCAGTCGGAGCTGCGCCGGTCCGGGTTTGAAGACCTGGTTCCGGCCGGCATCGTGATTACCGGCGGTTCCTCCACCATGGAAGGGGTGGTGGAACTGGCCGAAGAAATCTTCCACATGCCGGTCAGGCTTGCCTGTCCGCAGAAAGTCTCCGGCATGACGGAAGTTGTCAACAACCCGATCTACGCCACGGGCGTGGGGTTGCTGATCCATGGCTTCCGGCAAATGGATCTTGGCCGGGCGCCGGCGCTCAAGGGTGAGGATGCACCCTCACTGGTTGAGCGGATGAAAGCCTGGTTTACCGGTCATTTCTGACGGTAGGCCGGGGGTAAGGCACGAAGGTTTCTCGAAAAGCAAAAAACGATCGAAATAGCCGGCCGGGACAGGTCGGAAACCGCACGAAGGAGTAGGGGATATGTTTGAACTCGTTGATAATGTTCAGCAAAACGCAGTAATCAAGGTTGTCGGTGTTGGCGGTGGTGGCGGTAACGCTGTTCGCCACATGCTTAACAGCGACATTGAAGGTGTGGAATTTATCTGCGCCAACACAGACGCCCAGGCCCTGAAAAACCTGGACGCCCGCCAGATCATCCAGCTCGGTGGCAACATCACCAAGGGCCTGGGTGCCGGCGCCAACCCGGAAGTCGGTCGCCAGTCTGCGCTGGAAGACCGTGACCGCATTGCCGAGGCCCTGAGCGGCTCAGACATGGTGTTCATCACCGCAGGTATGGGCGGTGGTACCGGTACCGGTGCTGCGCCGATCGTGGCAGAGGTTGCCCGTGAACTGGGTATCCTGACCGTTGCCGTGGTCACCAAGCCGTTCCAGTTCGAAGGCGGCAAGCGCATGAGCGTGGCGGAATCCGGACTGAAGGAACTGGAAGAGAGTGTAGACTCCCTGATTACCATTCCGAACGAAAAACTGCTGGCGGTCATGGGCAAGAAAACCAGCCTGCTGGATGCCTTTGCCTCTGCCAACGACGTACTGCTTGGCGCCGTGCAGGGTATTGCCGACCTGATCACCCGTAACGGTATGATCAACGTCGACTTTGCCGATGTGAAAACCGTAATGTCCGAAATGGGCATGGCGATGATGGGTACCGGCCGCGCCACTGGCGAGAACCGTGCCCGTGAAGCAGCAGAAGCGGCCGTACGCAGCCCGCTGCTGGAAGATATCAACCTGCAGGGCGCCAAGGGCATTCTGGTTAATATCACGGCCGGTATGGACCTCAACCTGGGTGAGTTCTCCGAGGTGGGCGATATCGTTCGCGAATTCGCGTCTGACTCCGCCACCGTGGTGGTGGGCACCGTGATCGATCCGGAAATGACCGAAGAACTGAAGGTTACCGTGGTTGCGACCGGTCTGGGCGGTGAGCGCGAGAAGCCGACCAAGGTGGTGGATAACACCCGTACCCTGGATGGCAAGACCGACTACAACCAGCTGGATCGCCCGGCGGTGTTGCGTCGTCGTGCGGTAACCCAGGGTAATGTGGCGCTGGACCAGAGCAAAGAAAGCGAAGAGCAGGGCGTGGACTATCTCGATATTCCCGCATTCCTTCGCCGGCAGGCTGATTGATAATCTGTCTCAAATGTGACGGAGGTCCGGTTCCTGGTGTTTCTTCAGGGAACCGAAAGCCTTGGTCAAACGTGAGCTGATTGACCATAGCCGATGACTATTGCAAAAGTTAAGTAAAGTCATGCTGGTTAAATGGTGCTCAGTCTTGAATTCTGATATTCTGGGGGCAGTTTTTTGCTCAGAATATCGAACTTTTGTGACGGAATAATGAACCGATGATCAGACAACGGACACTCAAAAACACCATCCGCGCGACTGGTGTAGGCCTGCACTCAGGGGAAAAGGTTTACCTGACGCTGAAGCCGGCACCTGTCGATGCAGGAATCATCTTCCGCCGCACCGATCTGGACCCGATGGTCGAGATCCGTGCCTGTGCGGAGAATGTGGGTGAGACCATGCTGTCCACGACGCTGGTAAAAGACGGTGTCCGTGTGGCGACGGTTGAGCATTTGCTCTCGGCCATGGCTGGTCTCGGAATCGACAACTGCTACGTCGAACTCAGTGCGGCAGAAGTGCCGATCATGGATGGTTCCGCCGGCCCGTTTGTATTCCTGCTGCAGTCTGCAGGGATCGCCGAGCAGGAAGCCGCCAAGCGCTTCATCCGCATCAAGCGTGAAGTTACCGTGGAAGAAGACGGTAAGAAAGCAACCTTCCTGCCGTTCGAAGGCTTCAAGGTCAGCTTCGGTATCGACTTCGACCATCCGGTGTTCAAGGGTCGCGCCCAGACCGCAACGGTAGACTTCTCTTCCACGTCTTTCGTGAAGGAAGTATCCCGTGCCCGTACTTTCGGCTTTATGCGGGATATCGAGAAGCTGCGGGCCATGAACCTGGCCCTCGGTGGTAGCGTCGACAACGCCATCGTAGTTGACGACTACAAGATCCTGAACGAAGACGGTCTGCGCTACGACGACGAGTTCGTCAAGCACAAGGTACTGGATGCCATCGGCGACCTTTACCTGTTGGGCAACAGCCTGATTGGTGAGTTCCGTGGTATCAAATCAGGTCACGACCTGAACAACAAGCTGCTGCGCAAGCTCAGGGCTGAAGAAGATGCATGGGAAGTGGTGACCTTCGATGACGAAGCCACTGCACCTATCTCTTATATGAAGCCTGTGCTGGCGGTGGGTTAAGGCCGGACGCCTTAATCCCGCACGTGGCTGGCGAGTTTTTCGAGAACCTCGCGCAAAGCTTTATCCTTCGTGTGCCCGGCTTCCTCTTTGAGGAGCCGGGCATTTTCCTGGCTCAAAGGTATTTTTTCGACCTTCTTGCGCGCCCGATACCTGAGCGGGCTGACCTTGATGCGCACCTTCCAGACAAAACGGAACAGTTCGTTCTCCCGTAATGCCTCCATAATTTCGTGCTGGCGGAAGCGCAATCGCGTGGCCTTGCTGGCGTTATCTGTAGCCAGAACCAGTTCGCCATCCTGGCAGCTGACAAATCGGGTGCCTGTCCGAAGTTCTGCGGGTATGGCTTCGAGCACCTGTTGTTCCGCCTGTAAATGCAGTTCCGCCCGGGCCATCAGCTCCTTCAGGGTGGAGGCGGGGGCCGGGCCGCTGTTTGTGCGGAAGATCATTTTTTGATCGGATTTTTCATTCATTGACAGTTTTTGTCTCGACGAGCCCGTTTACGATTGGTTACACTTCGGCACGATTTTTTGATGGTGCCAGCATTGCTCCCGTTTTACATTGTTGCGCGAGAGTGTGTCCAGCTGGCACTGCGTCTATTCAATACGTAGTTGTTGCAAGGATAGCAGACCCACTCGAAAATTTTCCGGGTCGCAGCACTACAGGGAACAGGTTGCGACTCTTCGATGACACCGAATGACGATATGAATGTAATTTTCGTTGGCAAACGCCATGGTCAGTCAAAGGCTGTCGCGTTGAATGGCGGTGTTCTGGCCGGGCTGATTTTCCTTGTGCTGGCGCTTATCCTGGCGGCCGGCTGGGCGGGCTATCAGGTAGCCGTTACCAAGGCCGCCGCTGCACAACCGACCGAATCCGAGTTGGTGGCTGAATGGCGTTCAAAGCTGGAGCAGCAGAAGGCCCAGCTTGCCCGTGTTCGGGAAGATGTACAACAGCAGGTCGACGCCTTGACCCTTCGCCTGGGCCAGATCCAGGGCCGTATGCTGCGCCTGGATGCCCTCGGTCAGCGCTTTATGGAATCGGGCCTGGTGGCCAGTGACGAATTCAATTTCGACCAGCCGCCGGCAGTGGGTGGCCCGGAAGAACTGGGCCTTGCCGGTGATTCCTACAGTGCCCCGGAGCTGACCGAAATGATTTTCCAGCTGGAGCGTCAGCTGGAAGACCGCGAGAAACAACTGCGCCTGCTGGATAAGGTGTCGTCCCGGCAAAAGCTGGAAGATGAACGCTATGTGCAGGGCCGGCCGATCACCTGGGGCTGGCTGTCTTCCAAGTACGGTTACCGTTCCGATCCGTTCACCGGCAAACGTACCTGGCACGGTGGCGTGGACCTGGCCGGCAAGGACGGCAGCGACATTATTGCCGTGGCCAGTGGTGTGGTCACCTGGGCCGGCGAGCGTTACGGCTATGGCAACCTGGTAGAAGTGGACCACGGCGATGGCCTGGTTACCCGCTACGCCCACGCCAAAACCGTCAAGGTCGAGATCGGCGATGTGGTCCAGAAAGGCCAGGTGGTTGCACTGATGGGCAGCACCGGTCGCTCTACCGGGCCGCACGTACATTTCGAAGTTATCCGTAACGGAAAGACCGAAGATCCTGTCAAATATATCCAGCGGGCAAGCCGCTGATATCATTCCCGTGAACCCTGCCTTTTGTCCTGTCGCCAAATAAGGTTAGAATGCCGGCTTCCTCCGTTTAACTGAAGAAGCAGTGGTCTATGTTCTCAAAGCTTGCAACCAAGATGTTCGGCAGTAAAAACGCCAGAGAGATCAAGCGCATGCGCAAGGCGGTTTTGCGCATCAACGACCTTGAAGAACAATTTGGCGGTTTGTCGGATACAGAGCTGCAAGGCAAGACGGCGGAGTTCCGCCGGCGCCTTGAAGAAGGCGAAGCGCTGGATGCGCTGCTTCCCGAAGCCTTTGCCACCGTACGTGAAGCCAGCCGCCGGGTAATGGGCATGCGCCATTACGACGTGCAGCTGATCGGTGGTATGACCCTGCACGAAGGCCGCATCGCCGAGATGAAAACCGGTGAGGGTAAAACCCTGGTGGCTACCGCGTCGGTATACCTCAACGCATTGCCGGGCAAGGGCGTTCACGTTGTTACCGTGAACGATTACCTGGCCAGCCGTGATGCCGAGTGGATGGGCAAGCTGTACCGGTTCCTTGGGCTCACCATCGGCGTCGTGGTTGCCGGCCAGCCGCCGGAAGAAAAACGCGCGGCCTACCAGGCTGATATTACCTACGGTACCAACAACGAGTTCGGCTTCGATTACCTGCGCGACAACATGGCCTTCAGTATTGAAGACAAGGTCCAGCGCGGGCTGAACTATGCCATCGTGGATGAGGTGGATTCCATCCTGATCGACGAAGCCCGTACCCCGCTGATTATTTCCGGTGCAGCAGAAGATTCCTCCAAGCTGTATCAGGCGGTTAACGCCCTGGTACCGAGCCTGGAAAAAGGTGAGGTAGACGAAGCGGGCGAAGCCAGCGGCGACTTCACCATCGATGAAAAATCCCGTCAGGTGGAGCTGACCGAGAGCGGTCACGAGAAAGTGGAAGAACTGCTGCTGGGCCGTGGCCTGCTGCAGGAAGGTGAAAGCCTGTATTCCGCGGCTAACCTGAGCCTGCTGCACCACGTCCACTCAGCCCTGCGGGCCCATCACCTGTTCCAGAAAGATGTGGACTACATCGTTCAGGGTGGCCAGGTGGTGATTGTTGACGAGCACACCGGCCGGACCATGCCGGGCCGTCGCTGGAGCGAAGGCCTGCACCAGGCCATCGAGGCGAAAGAGGGCCTGAAGATCCAGGCCGAGAGCCAGACCCTGGCCTCCACAACCTTCCAGAACTATTTCCGTTTGTACGAGAAGCTTGCGGGCATGACCGGTACCGCCGATACCGAAGCCTTCGAGTTCCGCCAGATCTACGGCCTGGACGTGGTGGTGATTCCGCCCAACAAGCCGATCCAGCGGATTGACTACAACGACCTGGTGTACCTGACCCAGGAAGAGAAATTCCACGCCATTATCGACGAGATCAAGGATGTAACCTCTGAAGGTCGCCCGGTACTGGTGGGCACGGCCTCCATCGAGGCGTCTGAATTGCTGTCCATGCTGCTGAAAAAGGCACGGATCGACCACAAGATCCTGAACGCCAAGCAGCACGAATCCGAAGCCCAGATCATTGCCCAGGCGGGCCGCCCGGGTGCGGTGACCATCGCCACCAACATGGCGGGCCGTGGTACCGACATTGTGCTGGGTGGTAACTGGGAGCACGAAGTGGCCGGCCTGGACAACCCTTCCGAGGAAGAAGTTGCCCGCATCAAGGCCGAGTGGACCGAGCGTCACACCCAGGTGCTGGACGCCGGTGGTCTGCACATTGTCGGCACCGAGCGCCATGAATCCCGCCGTATCGACAACCAGTTGCGGGGCCGTGCCGGCCGCCAGGGCGATCCGGGTTCTTCCCGCTTCTTCCTGTCACTGGAAGATAACCTGATGCGGATCTTTGCCCCGGAGCGGGTGAAGAACCTGATGCAGGCCATGGGCATGAAAAAGGGCGAGGCCATCGAGCACCGCATGGTTTCCAACGCCATCGAGAAATCCCAGCGCAAGGTGGAAGGTCGTAACTTCGACATGCGTAAAACCCTGCTGGAATACGATGACGTGGCCAACGACCAGCGTACGGTGATCTATGATCAGCGTAACGAGGTGATGGCCTCCAACGATATTTCCGAGATGGTCGACACCATCCGGGCCGATGTGGTGGATGCCCTGATCAGCGAGTTCATTCCGCCCCAGAGCATGCCGGAGCAGTGGGATGTGGCCGGCCTGGAAGCTCAGCTGCAGTCCGAGATGGCCGTGGACCTTCCGGTGCAGAAGTGGCTGGAAGAAGACAACAAGCTGTACGAGGAGAACCTTCGCCAGAAGATCCTCGACGCGATTGTGGCCGAATACCGCTCCAAGGAAGAAATCGCCGGCGCCGAAGCCATGCGCAAGTTCGAAAAACAGGTGTTCCTGCAGGTGCTCGACACCTTGTGGAAAGAACACTTGTCGAACATGGATCACCTGCGCCGCGGTATTCACCTGCGTGGCTACGCCCAGAAGAACCCGAAGCAGGAATACAAGCGTGAGGCTTTCAACCTGTTCGAGACCATGCTCGATACTATGAAGCGTGATGTTGCCCGGGTGCTGAGCCACGTTCGGGTGCAGAGCCGCGAGGAAATGGAAGAGATCGAACGCCGTCGCAAGGAAGAGCTGGAGCGGGAAATGGCCCGTGCCAAGCTCCGCCATGACGAAACCAGTGCCGCCCGGGTAGCGGAAGGTGAAGGTGACGGCGAAGACGGCCAGCAAGGCCAGCAGACCACGCCGGATACCTTTGTACGCCAGGAGCGAAAAGTGGGCCGAAACGAGCCCTGCCCCTGCGGATCTGGCAAGAAATACAAACAGTGCTGCGGCAAGGTCAGCTAACCGACCAGCCCGGCACCGAAGCACCAGAACCCGCAAACCGCCAGAGTGCTGGCAGCTTGCGGGTTTTGTCGTTTATTGATCAGGATTATTCAAGGAGACAGGCATGGCGGTAGGTCCAGGAACCTTACCCGAGTTTTTCCCGGTGGCCGGGGTGAAGATTGGCATTGCCAGCGCCGGCATCAAAAAGCCCGGCCGCAAAGACGTTGTGGTGTTCGAGCTGGCACCCGGTGCCCGGGTGGCCGGTATTTTTACCACTAACCAGTTCTGCGCCGCGCCGGTAGTGCTGAGCCGGCGCCACCTGGAGCAGGGTGCTCCCCGTTACCTGCTGATCAACACCGGCAACGCCAATGCTGGTACCGGCGCCCGTGGTATGGCCGATGCCGAACGTTGCTGCGCCGAGCTGGCCGGGCAGGCTGGTGTCCGGACGGCTGACGTTCTGCCGTTCTCGACCGGCGTCATCGGCGAACCCCTGCCGGTGGACAAGATTGTTGCTGCGCTGCCGGAAGCCCTTTCGGGCACCCGTGAAGATTGCTGGGCGGAAGCCGCCAGCGGCATTATGACCACGGATACCCGGCCCAAGGGTGCCAGCTGCCAGGTGGACCTGGATGGCCACACGGTAACTATCTCCGGCATCAGCAAGGGCGCTGGCATGATTCGCCCCAATATGGCGACCATGCTGGGCTTTATCGCCACTGATGCCAATATTGCGCCGGACGTGCTCCAGGGCCTGGCCTCCGAGCTGGGCGAGAAGTCCTTCAACCGGATTACCATCGACAGTGACACCTCCACCAACGATGCCTGCATGCTGATGGCCACGGGCCAGTACTCCGGCCCGGAAATTACCGCAGACAGCCCGTTGCTGGCGAAGCTGAAAGAGGCCCTGAAGCAGGTGTATATGGACCTGGCCCATGCCATTGTTCGTGACGGCGAAGGTGCCACCAAGTTTGTCACCATTGACGTAACCGGCGCCGGTAACCAGCAGGAAGCTCTGGACGTGGCCTATACCGTGGCCCATTCGCCGCTGGTAAAGACCGCCCTGTTTGCGTCAGACCCGAACTGGGGCCGGATCCTGGCAGCCGTGGGCCGCGCCGGAGTACCAGATCTCGACCTGGAAGCGCTGGAAATCTATCTGGGCGATGTCTGTCTGGTGCGCAACGGCGGCAGGGCCGATGATTATTCCGAAGCCCGCGGCCAGGCAGTAATGGACCAGGAAGAAATTACCATCGCCATTGACCTGAAGCGGGGCGATGTCCACGAAACCGTGTGGACCTGCGACTTCTCCCACGACTATGTGACCATCAATGCCGAATACCGCACCTGAGCCCGCGGCCATGGCAGTGAAGAAACTGATCCATGTGGCGGTAGCGGTAATCGTGCGTGATGGTCGGATACTGATCGCCCGGCGGCCGGAGCACGTACATCAGGGAGGATTGTTGGAATTTCCCGGCGGCAAGGTGGAGCCGGGAGAAACCGTACAGCAGGCCCTGGTGCGGGAAATCGCCGAAGAAACCGGGCTTCGGGTGCCGGTTGAAACGCTGGAACCGGTGATTGGTATTCGCCATGACTACGGCGACAAGCAAGTGTTCCTGGATGTCTGGCAGACCGCAGCGGCGGAAGGCGAAGCCGAGGGCAGGGAAGGTCAGCCGGTGTTCTGGCTGACCCCGGAAGAGCTACGGGATGAAGACTTTCCTGCGGCGAACCGGCCGATCATCCGGGCCCTGAGACTGCCCCGGACCTTGCACATTACCGGTTCCCTGGCTGGGCCAGGCGAGGCTGAAGGCCGGCTCGACCAGGCCCTGCCGCGGGTTACCGATGGACTGGTAGTGTTAAGGGCGCCGGGGCTGGCTCCGGAGCAGTACCGGCAACTGGCCTCGATGGCGCTGGCGCGCTGCTCCGGCTCATCGGTCGGGGTAATGCTCCATGGCGGACCAGCCCTGCTTTCGGAATTCCCGGAGGCTGGCGGCCTGCATTTGCCCTGGCGTGAAGCTGAAAGGCTTTCAGAGCGCCCTGTAGCGGGTAATGCCTGGCTGGGTGTGTCTTGCCATAGCGCGGAGCAACTGCGCCATGCGGAGCGCCTGGGAGCGGATTACGCGGTTCTGGGGCCGGTGTTGCCCACGGCCAGCCACCCGGGAGAACCAACCCTGGGCTGGGAGGGCTTTGAGCAATTGGTCGCTGCAGCCAGGCTGCCGGTCTACGCACTGGGCGGTATGCAGCCCGGCCACATAGCAAAGGCCAGGGCCCTTGGCGGCCAGGGGATTGCCGGGATCGGTTTCTGGTGGTAACCGGGCCTTGCTGAAATAACCCATTGAATGACTGAGGCGGAAACAATCGTGAGCAAGCTGACTCATCTTGATGATAAGGGCGAAGCCCGGATGGTCGATGTAACCGACAAGGCCGTAACCGAGCGCGAGGCCCGGGCCGAGGCGACCATCCGCATGCAGCCGGAAACCCTGCGTATGATCGTGGATGGCGAGCATCCGAAGGGTGACGTACTGGCCACTGCACGAATTGCCGGCATTATGGCGGCCAAGAGGACCCACGACCTGATTCCCCTTTGCCATGCACTGAACCTTACCTCGGTGAAGGTGGAGCTGACCCCGGGGGACGATGGCGCCTCGGTCCATATCCTGACCCGATGCAAGCTCTCCGGCCAGACCGGTGTCGAGATGGAAGCACTGACGGCAGCCAGCATTGCGGCCCTCACCCTGTACGATATGTGCAAGGCGGTGGACAAGGGTATGGTGGTTGATAACGTCCGTTTGCTTGAGAAAAAAGGTGGTCGTTCCGGTCACTGGGTTGCCGGCGCCGGTTGCAGCACTACGCCCGCCTAGTACCACCGTGATAGAATGCCCGCCCCATTTGTCAGAACCACGAGGAATTACAGTGGCTGTTCGTTACATTGAGACCTGCCGTTTGCCCACCCCGTTCGGTGTTTTCGACATGCACGGCTTTGAAGAGCCGGATACCGGCAAGGAGCATGTAGCGCTGACGTTGGGTGATATCAGCTCAGGCGAGCCACTGCTGGCCCGTACCCACTCGGAGTGTCTGACCGGTGATGCCCTGTACAGCATGCGCTGTGATTGTGGCTACCAGCTGGAAGAAGCGCTGCGCAGTATTGCCCGGGAAGGCCGTGGCATTCTGCTGTACCTACGCCAGGAAGGCCGGGGTATCGGCCTGCTGAACAAGATCCGGGCCTACCGGTTGCAGGATGAGGGCGCAGATACGGTCGAGGCGAACGAGCGGCTGGGCTTCGGGGCAGACCTGAGGGATTACAGCATGTGCAAAGACATGCTGGAGCATCTGGGCATTACCAGCCTGAGGCTGATGACCAATAATCCGAGGAAAGTGAAGGCGCTGGAATCTTACGGCATCCGGATTGCCGAGCGGGTGCCTTTGCATGTGGGCCGTAACCCCCATAACGAGCATTACCTGAATACCAAGCAAAGCAAGCTTGGCCACTGGCTTGAGACCCACCAGGACGACGACCTGGCCTGAATAATTGATTGCTGCGGGCAACCCGGGTTGCCCGCGTACCGGTTACCTGGTGGCGGTCAGCCCCGGGTAACCCAGTTGCTCCAGGCGCCGGGCGATGGCCTCGCGAATCCCTTCGGCATTCAGCCCGCACTCTTCCAGCAGTTCCTCGTGCTTGCCGTGCTCCACGAACCGGTCAGGTAGGCCCAGCTGCAGCACCGGCATGGTAACCAGGCTGGCGTTCAGGAATTCGGTCACTGCACTGCCGGCACCACCGGCAACCACGTTCTCTTCCAGGGTCACCAGCAGGTCATGCTGTTCGGCCAGTTCCAGCACCAGGGCTTCGTCCAGCGGTTTAACAAAGCGCATGTCGGCCACGGTGGCATCCAGGGCTTCGGCCGCTTCCAGTGCCGGTGTCAGCAGGGTGCCGAAATTGAGAATGGCCACCCGGCTGCCGTCCCGAACCCGGCGGCCCTTGCCGATGGGCAGCGCCTGCAGCTGTTGCTGGATGTCGGCGCCCGGGCCGGTGCCCCGGGGATAACGCACCGCCGCCGGGCCCTGGAATTCCAGGCCGGTGTGCAGCAGCTGGCGGGTTTCGTTTTCATCCGACGGCGTCATGATCACCATGTTCGGGATGCAACGCAGGTAGCTGATATCGAAGGCGCCGGCGTGGGTGGGGCCGTCTTCGCCCACCAGGCCTGCCCGGTCGATGGCAAACAGCACATCCAGGTTCTGGATGGCCACATCGTGCACCAGCTGATCGTAGCCCCGTTGCAGGAAGGTGGAGTAGATGGCCACCACCGGCTTGGCGCCGTCACAGGCCATACCGGCCGCCAGGGTTACGGCGTGCTGTTCGGCAATGGCAACATCGAAATAGCGCTCCGGGAAGCGTTCGGAGAAGGCCAGCAGGTCTGACCCTTCACACATGGCCGGGGTAATGCCGACAACCCGCTCGTCCTGTTCTGCCGCATCACACAGCCACTGGCCGAAGACGTTGGCGTACTTGGGTTTGGGCGAGGCGGGTTTTACCGGCTCCGGTTTGCTGGCCGGCACCGGTTCGATCTTGTTGATGGCGTGGTAGCCGATCGGATCGGCCTCGGCCGGGGCAAAGCCCTTGCCCTTGGTGGTCACCACGTGCAGGAACTGCGGGCCTTCCAGCTCGCGGATATTTTCCAGCGTTTCCACCAGCAGGGGTAGATCATGGCCGTCGATGGGGCCGATGTAGTTGAAGCCCAGCTCTTCAAACAGGGTGCCGGGTGCGATCATGCCCTTGAAGTGCTCTTCGGTCTTCTTGGCCAGCGCCATCAGGTGTGGCGTGCCTTTCAAGACCTTTTTGCTGCTGTCGCGAACCTGGTTGTAGGTGCGGCTGGCCAGCAGCTTGGCAAAGTAGTTGGACAGGCCACCGACGTTGCGGGAGATGGACATGTCGTTGTCGTTCAGGATTACCAGCATGTCGGCATGCAGGTGGCCTGCGTGGTTCAGGGCCTCGAAGGCCATGCCTGCGGTCATGGCGCCATCGCCGATCACGGCAATGCTCTTGCGCCCGGTGTTTTGCATGCGGGCGGCAATGGCCATGCCCAGGGCGGCACTGATAGACGTGCTGGAGTGGCCCACACCGAAGGTGTCGTATTCACTTTCGGCCCGCTTCGGGAACCCGGCCAGGCCATCCTTGCGGCGGATGTTGCCCATCTGCTCGCGGCGGCCGGTCAGGATCTTGTGGGGGTAGGCCTGGTGGCCCACATCCCATACCAGCCGGTCTTCAGGCGTGTTGAATACAAAATGCAGTGCCAGGGTCAGTTCCAGAACCCCCAGGCCGGCGCCGAAATGCCCACCGGTCTGGCCCACCGACCAGAGCAGGAATGCTCGCAGCTCCCGGGCCAGTTGGGGCAGATCTTCCGGCGGAAGTTCACGCAGCCGGGCCGGAACTTCAATCCGGTCCAGTAGCGGAGTGTTGGGCCGCTGTGACGGGATTTCCCTGAAAATATATGTGTCCTGCATCAGCTCGGGTCTTTGTCGGAAAGATGAATTCTCTGGCGGGCATTATAAGGGAACAGGACAGGCTGTTTCATACTTCCCGGGCCAGTTGTTACAAAAAGGTATGTTGCGGCGATAATCCGGTCAGTGGTTCCGGCTGACCACATAGTCTGCCATGGCCCGCAACGGAGCGGCTTCTTCGCCAAACCCGTCCAGCGCCTGCTTGGATTGCTGCAGCAACGCCCCGAGCCGCTCCCGGGCACCGTCCAGCCCCAGCAGGGCCGGGTAGGTGGGCTTGGCCTTGGCGGCGTCAGAGCCCTGGCGCTTGCCGATGATTTCAGTGTCGCCCTCGATGTCCAGCAGGTCGTCCTGCACCTGGAATGCCAGGCCAATGGCGCTGGCGTAATCCGACAAGGCACTCAGTTGCTGCTCGCTGACCCCCGGAGCGGTCAGGGCGCCCAGCCGCACGCTGGCTTCAATCAACGCGCCGGTCTTGTGCCGGTGCATGGTTTCCAGCTGTTCGATGTTCAGCGCAAGGCCGACCGATTCCAGGTCAATGGCCTGGCCGCCCACCATGCCCTGATGGCCGCTGGCCCGGGCCAGTTCGGCAATCATGCGAACCCGCTGGGTATCGGACAGTTGCGGTGCTTCAGCGAGCAGCGTGAACGCCAGGGTCTGCAGCGCATCGCCGGCCAGGATCGCGGTAGCTTCGTCGAAAGCAATATGGGCTGTAGGCCGGCCCCGGCGCAGGTCGTCGTCATCCATGGCGGGCAGGTCGTCGTGCACCAGCGAATAGGCGTGGATCAGTTCCAGTGAGCAGGCCGGTGCCACGGCGGCATCTTCCAGGCTGCCCACTGCCCTGGCGGCGGCCAGGCACAGCGCCGGGCGAATCCGTTTGCCGCCTCCCAGCACGCTGTAGCGCATGGCTTCCTGCAGGCGGTCTGAAACCGAGGCCTGCTGGATGCCCTGGGCAAGTTCGTGGTCAATGCGGGTGCGGCAGTGTTCCAGGTAGGCGAGGGCCGGGGAAGTGCTGTCGGTCATCAGTTGCTGTCATCCGCGGAAAAGGGCCGGGTTTCCAGCGAACCATCGCTGTTCTGGACGAGTTGTTCCACCCGTTGCTCGGCGGATTTCAGGGCGCTCTGGCATTCCCGGGTGAGTTTGACGCCCCGCTCGAACGCGGCCAGGGACTGCTCCAGCGACAGCTCGCCTTGCTCCAGGTCGCGAACCAGCTTTTCCAGTTCGTCCAGGGATTTTTCAAAGTCGGCAATGGATGTGCTGTTGTTGCTCTCGCCGGCCATGGGGCCCTCCGGGTCCGGTGTGTCAGAAATTGGGCGGATTATATCAGAGTCCCCGGGCTACCGCTGCCAGCTGAACTGACGTCGCTCAAGGGCGGCGCCGAACGGCCCCCAGGATTGTTCCGTTACGTGGATTTCGCCTTCCCGGGAGACCGTCACCACCGTGGTAGCCCGGGTGCCATAGTGCTCACCGGTAACGAAGGGCGCCGACAGAAACCGCTCGGTTTCGATGCCCACGCCGGTATCCGGCAGTTCGTGGTCCGGGGCCGGGCTGTTGTCCTGCAGCAGGGGAATCAGTTGCTGATGGAGTGCGCCGGCATCGCCGCCGGCCTGCTCGACACAGTGGCCCACGGCGGTGCGCAGGCGCAGCAGCTTCGGCCAGGGCGTCTGCAACAGGTGATTGCTCAGGCCGTACATGCCCCGGAATACCTGCCGGCCGGGATGGGCGTCCCGGTTACTGTAATACCAGCCGCCGGAGCCGGCCAGCGACACCAGGTTAAACCCGGCGTAGCGGCCGGGTTCGGAATTCAGCTGGTGTTGCAATTCCTCCCGTGGCCGGGCCAGTGCCAGCAGTGGCAGCTCACCCCGGCTGTGGCGACCGCTTTCGGTACTGCCTTCGCGCACGTTGGTAACCGCAGCCACCTGGCCGTCCGGAGAGATAGCCAGCCAGGTACCGCCGGATTCCAGGTCCCTGCCTGCCAGCACTTTTTGCCCGCGGGAATCCTGCCACCAATCCATGCCGGCAGTGGGGCGCCGGAAAAATTCATCCCGGTTGGCCGCCACCACCAGCGGGAAGCGGGGATTCTGGCCAACGGCGAAGGCAATCAGGCACATGGTTCAGGCGTTTCCTTTGGTTCGGGAGGCTGCAGATACAGTCAACTATGCGTATCATACCAGCCTGAAATCCTACCGGGACCCTTGAGACTCATGACCCTGTTCGGCGTATTTATTCTGTACCTGCTGCTCGGCGCCCTGGCCGGCACCATGGCGGGCCTGTTCGGCATTGGTGGCGGCCTGGTGATCGTGCCTGTGCTGATCTTCAGCTTCGGTTTTGTGGGCGTGAGCCCTGAAATCGCTGCGCATCTGGCCATCGGCACGTCCCTGGCCACCATCGTGTTCACCTCGATCAGCTCCATCCGAACCCACCACCAGCACCAGGCGGTGCGCTGGGAACTGTTCCGGCCCCTGACTGTGGGTATTGTCGGCGGTGCGGTGGTAGGGGCCTGGACAGCGTCTTTGCTGAGCGGGCCGGCCCTGGAAACCATCATCGGTGCCTTCGCTATCCTGGTGGCCCTGAAAATGATCCTGGAAGTGAACCCCAAGCCGGGCCGGGATGTGCCGGGAACAACCGGCCTTGGCGTAGCCGGCGGCTTTATCGGCTGGGCCTCCGCCATTTTCGGGATTGGCGGCGGCACCATATCGGTGCCTTACCTGACCTGGTGTAACGTGAAAATGCAGCAGGCGGTGGGAACCTCCGCCGCCCTTGGCCTGCCTATCGCCCTGGCCGGAGCCACTGCCAACATCTGGACCGGCTGGGGACACCCGGGTTTGCCGGAAATGAGTCTTGGCTTCATATATTTGCCGGCCCTGATCGGTATTGTGGTTACCAGCGTGTTCTTTGCCCGCATCGGCGCAAAGCTGGCGCACAAACTCGACGGCCGCCTGCTGAAGCGAATCTTCGCCATCGTCCTGATCATCGTCGGCCTCCGATTCCTGCTGAGCTGAGAGACACTCCATGCTGCAACACCCGCAATTTGACCCGGTGGCCATCGCCATCGGCCCGCTGAAAATTCACTGGTATGGCCTGACCTACCTGCTCGGCTTTGCCGCCGGCTGGTGGCTGGGCCGCCTGCGCACCCGCAAGCCCTGGTCGCCCCTGCACGAAGAACAGGTGGGCGACATGCTGTTCTACCTGGCGCTGGGGGTCATCCTCGGTGGCCGCTTCGGCTACGTGGTGTTCTACAACTTCGACACCTTCCTGGCAGACCCGCTTTGGCTGCTCAGGGTCTGGGAAGGCGGCATGTCGTTCCACGGCGGATTGCTGGGCGTGATGCTGGCCATGTGGTGGTTCGGCCGCAAAACCGGGGCCGGCTTCTGGAAAATTGCGGACTTCGTTGCACCCCTGGTGCCGGTGGGGCTGGGTGCCGGGCGCATCGGCAACTTCATCAACGGCGAACTCTGGGGCAAGCCTACAGATGTGTCCTGGGGTATGGTCTTCCCCCAGGCACCGGACAGCCTGGCGCGGCACCCGTCCCAGCTCTACCAGTTCGCCCTGGAAGGCGTGGTGCTGTTCGCGTTGCTGTGGTGGTTCTCCTCCAAACCCCGCCCGAAAATGGCCGTCTCCGGCCTGTTCCTGGTGGGCTACGGCAGCTTCCGCTTCCTGACCGAATTCGTGCGCCAGCCAGACCCGCAACTGGGCTACCTGGCCTTTGACTGGCTCACCATGGGACAGGTGCTCTCCACCCCCATGATCGCCGCCGGCGCCGCCCTGATGATCCTTGCTTACCGGAGAAACGCCCAATGAAAGCCTACCTCGACCTGATGCAAGACGTAGTCGACAACGGATTCGACAAAGGCGACCGCACCGGCGTAGGTACCCGCTCGGTATTCGGCCGGCAAATCCGCTTCAACCTGCAGTACGGCTTCCCGCTGGTCACCACCAAGAAAGTGCACCTGCGCAGCATCATCTACGAATTACTGTGGTTCCTGAAAGGCTCCACCGACAACACCTGGCTGGCGGAACGCAAAGTCAGCATCTGGAACGAATGGGCCCTCGAAAACGGCGACCTGGGCCCCATCTACGGCAAACAATGGCGCAGCTGGCAATGCCACGACGGCCGCGTGATTGACCAGATCAGCGAAGTCATCGACCAGATCCGCACCAAACCCAACTCCCGGCGCCTGATCGTCTCCGCCTGGAACCCGGCCGAACTTCCCGACGAATCCATCGGCCCGCAAGACAACGTGAAACAAGGCCGCATGGCCCTGGCGCCATGCCACTGCCTGTTCCAGTTCTACGTAGCCGACGGCAAACTCTCCTGCCAGCTGTACCAGCGCAGCGCCGACCTGTTTCTGGGCGTGCCGTTCAATATTGCCTCTTACGCGCTGCTGACGCATATGATCGCCCAGCAATGTGATCTGGAAGTGGGGGAGTTTGTTCATACGTTTGGCGACTGTCATCTGTATCAGAACCACCTGACGGACGACATTGTTTTCGAGCAGCTGAAGCGCGAGCCACGGCCGCTGCCGAAACTGGTCATCAAGCGCAAGCCGGAATCGATATTCGATTATGAGCTGGAAGACTTTGAGTTCAAAGGCTATGAGCCCCATCCCGTGATCAAAGCTCCGATAGCAATCTAATCTGAGTCGACGACATTCTCCGGTGCTAGGTTGCAAGGGGTTGGGAAGGCTTTCCAAAAATGTGCGGAGCCATGGATGGCGGAGCAGAAGCGCCACATGGATGTGCCGCAAGGAGCGGTTTTTGGAAAGCCTTCCCAACCCCTTGCGGGAGCACTAGGCAAGCGGTAATTAAGGCGGCAAGGCAGCAAGATTCGAGGTAGAAAAGAATGAGAAAGGCACTGATCGTAGCCATGTCCCGGAACCGGGTCATCGGGAGGAACAACCAGCTCCCCTGGTATCTGCCGGGGGATTTGAAGTACTTCAAGCAGGCTACCATGGGCAAGCCCATCATCATGGGGCGGAAAACCTGGGATTCTATCGGCCGGCCACTGCCCGGACGGATGAATGTGGTGATTTCCCGGAACGCAGACTGGCAGGCACCCGCAGGCACCGTTGCTGCGTCATCACTGGAAGCGGCACTGGTCAAAGCGGAAGCGCAGGCTGAGCTGGAAGGCGGAGACGAAGTAATGATCATCGGCGGCGGTCAGATCTACGCTGAAGCCCTGCCAATGGTCGACCGGATGTACATCACCCAGGTGCACGCCGAGGTAGACGGAGATGCATATTTTCCGGAAGTGAACTGGGACGAGTGGGAAGAAATCGGACGCGAAGACTTCTCCGCGTCAGACAACAATCCTTACGACTACAGTTTCGTAGTCTACCAGCGTAGCCGGTCAAGCTGACCGGCTAGCTGAACAGGCCTCAGCGCGGGGCGCGCTTGGGGCCCTTGGCTGCAGGCTTGCCGCCCTTGCCGGCGGGCTTGCCAGATTTCGGGCCGCTCTTGCGGAAGCCCGGCTTGCCATCCTTGCTGAACTTCTTGCCTGGGGCACCCTTACGGAAACCGCCTTTGCCCGGAGGCGGGCCTTTGCGATCACGGCGGGGTGCGGCAGAAATCTCCGGCAGGGCTTCCGGCTGCTCCAGCGGCAGGGAATCCGGCTGGGAGGCTTCCAGCAGGCAGGCCAGGGCGCCGGCTACGGCCGCCATGTCCATGTCGTTACGCTCGGCAATCTCGTCCAGCAGGGCGATAGCCTTGCCAGAACGGGGATCGTTGGTGAAGCCCAGCAGCTGCTCTTCAAACTGTTCTACCCGCATTTTCTGCAGGGCAGCCGGTGACGGCAGCTGGTACGGTTCCATCGGAGAGTTGGTGGCCCGCTCCAGAGTACGCAGCCAGCTGCGCTCACGCGGAGTGACCAGCAGGATAGCCTTGCCGGTACGGCCGGCACGACCGGTACGACCAACACGGTGAATGTACGCTTCAGTGTCGTAGGGCACATCGTAGTTGATGACGTGGGTAATCCGGGGCACGTCCAGGCCGCGAGCTGCTACGTCGGTGGCAATGATGATGTCTTTCTTGCCACGCTTGAGATCTTCAACGGTCTGCTCGCGCTGGCGCTGGTTCAGGTCACCGCTCAGGGGTGCCACGGCGTGGCCACGGGCTGACAGCTTTTCAGCCAGCAGGGTGGTTTCGGCCTTGGTGCGCACAAAGATAATGGAGGCATCGAACGGCTCCACTTCCAGGATGCGGGTCAGGGCATCCAGCTTGCGCTCGGCGTACACCGGCAGAACGAACTGGGAGATACGCTCAACCGTGCGGGTCTCGCTCTCGATTTTTACTTCAGTCGCGTTCTTCAGGTAGGTCTGCGCAACTTTCTTGATCTGCGGCGGCATGGTGGCCGAGAACAGGGCGCGCTGACAGGTATCCGGGGTTTTCGACAGAATCGCTTCTACGTCGTCGATAAAGCCCATGCGCAGCATTTCGTCGGCTTCATCCAGCACCAGTGCCTTCAGGCTGCCCAGTTTCAGCGTGCCTTTGCGCAGGTGGTCGAGCATACGGCCCGGGGTGCCCACAATAACCTGGGCGCCACGCTTGAGGCCGCGAATCTGCGGAGCAAAGTCCTGGCCGCCGTAAATGGGCAGTACATGGAAGTTGCGGAACTTGCTGGCGTAGGTCGTGAAGGCCTCTGCCACCTGGATGGCCAGCTCTCGTGTAGGAGCCAGTACCAGGATCTGGGGTTCAGCAATGTTGGCGTCGATGCGGCTCAGCAGCGGCAGGGCAAAGGCTGCGGTCTTGCCGGTACCGGTCTGGGCAACGCCCAACAGGTGGTTACCGGCCAGGAGGGCAGGGATGGATTGCGCCTGGATGGGCGACGGAGTTTCATAGCCAACAGCGGAGACGGCTTCCAGTACAGCTGGATCCAGCCCCAGTTCGGCAAAAGACAATTCTGACATGAATGTACTCGGTATTCGGAGGGTATTGCACCGCAGGGCAGTGCGTGATTTTGAAACATTATAGTCGTTTTGTCGCTGCTTTAATATGAATAATGCCGGTTTGGTGGTAGGTAGTTGCCGGGGCAAGGTTATTGCGGGCGTGTTGCGATTGGTGCAGTCTATGAGGTTTGCATACTAACCAACTGGAAAATAAGCCTATGACCTTTGATCAGCTGCTGGCCGAAGTACGCCAGGATGGCACAGTGACCCTTCCTTCTGACTGGGCTCAGGGGCGCGCCACGTTTGGCGGCCTGGTTGCGGCCCTCGCATTTGATGTGATGGCAGCAAAGGTAGCGGAAGGCCGGGCTATGAGAGCCCTGCAGGTATCCTTTGTCGGGCCGGTGGAGCCCGGCGTGCCGGCGCAGTTCGAGGCCGAACTGTTGCGCGAAGGCAAGGCCGTTTCGCAAGTACAGGGGCGGATTCTGCAGAATGGCGAGCCTCGCCTGGTCTGCCTGGCCAGCTTCGGCGGAGACCGGGAATCCGCCATTCAGGTGGAGCCGCTTCCGGCGCCCGAAGCCAGGCCGGTCGACCAGTGTCAGGGGCTGCCCTACATCAAGGGCATGACTCCGGAGTTCACCCAGCACATCGAGATGCGCTGGGCGTTCGGCAATTTGCCGTTTTCCGGTAAGGGTGGCCGTGAAATGGGCGGCTGGATGCAGTTCCGGGAAACTCCGGAAGTGTTCACAGATGCCCATATTGTTGCGCTGGTAGATGCCTGGCCGCCGGCGGTACTGCCGCACCTGAAAGATCGTGTGCCGGCCAGTTCCCTGAGCTGGGCGCTGGAAATTGTGCATCCCCGGCCGGTGATCGAGCCCGGTGACTGGCTGCTGTACCGGGCCACCATTGACCAGGCTGGGGCGGGCTACGGCCACACCCATGCCGGTGTCTGGACTGCCAGCGGTGAGCTGGTGGCGCTGAGCCGGCAGACGGTTACCGTGTTCGGATAAGCCTGGAACGGGCGTCAGGCGGCCATCTCGGCCTTCAGGGCGTCCAGTATCACCCGGGCAAACTGGCGGGGTGAATCTTCCTGCAGGAAGTGACCGCCACTGAGGGTAATGTGGGGCTGGCCGAAAGCGCCGGGAATGCGGCGCTGCATCAGCCGGTCTCCGCCCCGGGTAATCGGGTCACTGCTGCTGAAGCAGGTAATAAACGGCTTGCGCCATTTTTCCAGTATCCGCCAGGCTTCCCGGTTCGCTGCGCTGGATGGATCCGAGGGCGAGGTGGGCACCAGTTTCGGAAAAGCCCGTGCCCCGGCTTTGTGGCGAGCGTCCGGAAAGGGGGCTTCGTAGGCGGCCAGTTCGCCGCTGGACAGGGTTCTCTCGGTACCCAGCTGGATGATCCGTGCTACGGGAAACCAGGGACTGTGGCTGGCAAAGGCTTTCCACAGGCGAAAAACAGACGGTACCGGTGAGTCTCCGGTGGGCAGCATGCCGTTGCCGACAATAATGCGGCTGAAGCGCCGGTGGTTTTCCGCGGCCAGCCGCAAGCCCAGCAAAGAGCCCCAGTTCTGGCACACCAGCGTGATATTCCACAGGTCCAGCTCTTCAATCCACCGGGTCAGCCAGTTTACGTGGTTGTCGTAGGTGTAGTCTGCGGTGTCGACGGGTTTGTCCGATTTTCCGAAACCGACGAGGTCCGGCGCCAGTACCCGGTGTCCGGCATCGGCAACCACGGGAATCATGTGCCGGTACAGGTACGACCAGGAAGGCTCACCGTGCAGCATCACTACCGGTGCCGCACTTTTCGGGCCTTCATCCACGAAGTGCATTTGCAGGCCCGGTTCGACATCCAGATAGTTGGGGGAGAAAGGGTAATCCGGGAGGCCTGCGAAGCGGGCTTCGTCAGTTCTCAGAATACGCATGCCATCGACTGTCCTGACTGATAGGTTGCGCGATTGTCGCGGTGACAATGTTCAGTCTTCAGGATAATGCAGATGGAATGTTGCTGTGTTTGAGTTCGGTAACAGAGCGTTGCGGCTTTGAATCAGGACGCAATATCGAACAGGCGCTCGGGGTTGTCGACCTGCGCGAGGGCTTCGTCACAACAGTTGACGGCACCGCAGTCGTCGGCCGAGCACAGGCCGATGGTGTCGCAGCAGATGTCCCGGTGGTTGTCGCCCTGGTTCCGGAAAATCCGGGCCCGGGACAGGATCGAGCGGCAATGTCCGCACAGCAGCGTGGGTACTGCGCTTCTTTCTGCCAGAAAGGCATTGAAGTGTTGATGTTGTGTCATAAGAATTCCTCCTGATCTACCTACCATAGGGACGCTTTGTGACAATTCAAAGTCTGCCAGCGGGCGTTCCATGGTTCGGGTTCAGCAGTTATACGTATCAGGCGTCAGGATCGACTACCGGGCGGCGGTTGGAACGTTTGTCGTCCCAGTCCAGGTCTTTCGGGTCGTACCAGCCCAGCCGGTCGGTTACCTTGCGCCGGGTGAACTCGGAAAGCGTGGGCCAGAGTTCCTGGAAGTCTTCCAGCCCTCTTTCCCGTTGCCGTAACTGCTTGCTGGCCAGCCGGCTGATGGTGCGGGGCAGGTGCAGGGCTTCGCCGAGTTGCCCGGGCACCAATACCTCCTGCCCCATCACTTTCCGGCGATGGGTGCGGGCGGCCAGCACCTTCTGCAGTTCGGTGGCAGCCTCAAGGGCGGTTTCGATGGTAAAGCTATCGGGATCCAACAACATGGCCTGTTTATTTGCTGTTCGATAACCTGCCACTATAACGTGAATCCGGCTACAGTGGCCACGCTCTCGTGGTAGTCTGCGGGGCTGGAAAACCGGTTCGCCGGGAACGTCATTGCTTCAGGAATGTTTGATATGTACGCAAAACTCGAGACACGGACCTTTCTGGCCATGCTGGTGGGTGTGTCGTTTGCTTTTATCTGGCTGATGAAGCCGTTTTTCGGGCCGATTTTCTGGGCCGTGGCCATTGCCCTGATTTTTCACCCGGTCCAGCAACTGCTGGTCAGGCGCCTGGGCGAGCGCCCCAACATTAATGCCCTGATCACCCTGATGATCTGCATGATTATCGTGGTGATTCCGGTGCTGTTTCTCGGGACCGCCCTGATTGCCGAGGGCGTTGGCATCTATCAGAAAATCCAGGAAGGGGAAATCCGGCCCGGGGAATACATTGACCAGGTGAACCGGTCCTTTCCGGCCATTCAGGCTTTCCTGGCCCAGTTTGACATCAACTTCGGTGAACTTCGGGATCGCGCGGTGAACGCCATTCTGGGCGGCAGCCAGTTCCTGGCCAAGCAGGCCCTCGGCATTGGCCAGAACACCTTCCAGTTTTTTCTGGGGCTGGCGCTGATGGTTTACATGGCATTTTTCCTGCTGCGGGACGGCCATAAACTGGTTGAGTTGCTGATCAAGGCGTTGCCGCTAGGGGATGAGCGTGAGCGGCTGTTGTTTGCCAAGTTTGCCGAGGTTACCCGGGCTACCGTGAAGGGTAACCTGCTGATTGCCATTATCCAGGGTGCGCTGGGGGGGCTGATCTTCTGGGCCCTGGGTATTACCGGCGCCTTGCTGTGGGGGGTGGTGATGGCGATTGTCTCGCTGCTGCCGGCAGTGGGGGCGGCGATTGTCTGGGTGCCGGCAGCGGTCTACCTGGCTGCCGTTGGCGATATCATCCCGGCCATCATCCTGACGGCGTTTGGCACCATTGTTATCGGCCTGGCCGACAACCTGCTGCGCCCGATACTGGTGGGCCGGGACACCAAGATGCCGGATTACCTGGTGCTTCTGTCCACCCTCGGTGGCATCGTGCTGTTCGGCATCAATGGCTTTGTTATGGGGCCGCTGGTGGCGGCGCTGTTTATGGCGTTCTGGGGGATTTTTATCCGGGAGTTCGGCGAAGAGGCCCATGCTTCCCGGCCAGAATGTGAACCAGGTAGCAAGGATGAGGATTAGCTTGTGCTAGGGTCGGGTTAATGCCCTCGACCGTGGAGATGGGCGCCGCATTACCCTAATAACAAGATATTCAAGCGATATCAGGAGTAAGCCGGTGTTTACCACGAAAACTGCCAGCCATCCATTGCACAAACTGGTCCTCGCTGCGGGAGCCGTTGCGCTCCTTGGCACTGCCTCTTTGTCCCACGCCAATGATGTTGTCGCACTAAAGCACGCTTTATATGGCGCCGGGTACGATATAAACAATGTGAACCCCAAACTGGATGAACATACCCGGGCCGAGTTAACCCAATATCAGCAAGATCAGGGGCTGGAAGCCAGCGGTACCCTGAATGAAGAAACCAAGAAGGCGCTCGGGATGGTGGTCGTTGCAGAGGCTGCTCCCGAATCCAGGGCGCCCGCTCAGGCAGCTGCGAAGCCGGAAAGTGAGCCGCAGCCTGAAGCTGCCGAGCAAGCTGCAGAAAAGGATGACGAAGACGAAGCCTGGTCGCTCTGGTAATCCCGGCCCGGCCGCTTTGGCCAATGTCATAAAAAAGGTTCATCGCGCTTTACCGGGAAATGCTGCTTTTATCTTCAGAAAGAAGTAGTCGTTATCCCGGTAGCCGTAGGCCACCCGCTTGATCACCTTGATCTTGTTGTTCATTCCCTCCAACACACTGGTGTTCAGCCG
>NZ_JADARC010000103.1:0-274 GCF_016464245.1 Marinobacter sp. bablab_jr003 | reverse complement strand
TGGATGGCTCCGACACTGGTCTTGGTGCTGGCGCTGATCTGCCGGATCGAGAGCCCGGCGTCCAGCCTCAGGCGAAGCAATTCTCTGATTTTGCGCATTGGAATTCTCTTTGCTGCCATGACCCTGATCCCCAAAAAAAGGTTCATCGCGCTTTACCGGGAAATGCTGCTTTTATCTTCAGAAAGAAGTAGTCGTTATCCCGGTAGCCGTAGGCCACCCGCTTGATCACCTTGATCTTGTTGTTCATTCCCTCCAACACACTGGTGTTCAGCCG
>NZ_JADARC010000102.1:0-2863 GCF_016464245.1 Marinobacter sp. bablab_jr003 | reverse complement strand
CGGCGCCAAAAGCCCCAAAAGGCCAAAGCGGATGGCTGAATATAGAAATCACGAGAATCGGCCAGTTGAAGGCCGCGATAAAAATTACAGGAATCAGGCGCTGGGAATGACTCGGAATCGGGTTTTTCTACGGCCTCGTTAGAACTGATGATTCACATGGAGGGTTGAGGAAACATGGGTAGATGCACAGCACCAGCAAGAGGACATCGTTCAGCGAGCGCGGCGGCCAACTGCCCTGCATGTGGCGGGCGCTATAGTCGTTACGGAAGCGGAGGCTACAGTCCATACTCGATTCCATCTTATCCCTCGTCTCGGAGCAGTAGCAGCAGCGGCGGATCAAGCCGCAGTGCAAAGCCACGCTGGTCGAAATCAGGTTCTTCTGTACCGTACACATATGCTCAAGTGCAGTCTCTCGAACCCATCCGAGAAACCGTAGAGATTCGAGCAGCACAACAACCTGATCTTCGTGATGTTTTCTTGTGTCATGCCTGGGGCGATCGTAAAGAAGCGGCTAAAGACCTGCATGATTTGCTTGTGGCTTCTGGCGTAAAAGTTTGGTTCAGCGAGAACGATCTTGGGCTTGGCGTACCAATGATGCGGGCCATCGACAGGGGTTTGGCGAATTCGCGAATAGGACTTGTACTGGTCACCCCAGCGATGCTCGAACGCTTACCAAAAGAGAGCGTCGCAGACAAAGAGCTTTCAGCACTGCTGGCACGTAACCAACTCATTCCCATCGTGCACAACACATCCTATGAAGCTCTTCGAAATGTTAGCCCCATGCTTGCCTCTCGAACTGGATTGGATACTGCTGATGACTCAATGGAAGTTGTCGCGAAAAAAATCGCCGAGTTGGTAGAGGTATAATTCGGTGGCCATATGTTCTAACAAGAGGCTGTTGCCGGACGCGCCTACGCTGGCGCTTCGGCACGCCGCAAAGCCAGGCGTTAATTGCCAGGGAGAGGTATGGAGATCAGCTTCAAGGTAAACCATCCCATTACCACGGATCAGTTCATCGGTTTGCTGGATAGCTCTACCCTTGGGGAGCGTCGGCCAATTCACGATCGAGATTGTATGGAGGGAATGGTTTCCAACTCCAATCTCATCGTAAGCGCTTGGGATGACTCTCTACTTGTCGGTCTTGCCCGCAGTGTCACTGACTTTCACTATGCTTGCTACCTGTCAGATCTGGCCGTTCATAGAAACTATCAGAGGTCAGGCATAGGTAAGCGATTGCAGTCACTGACCCAAGAACACCTGGGCCCGCTTTGTAAATTGATACTCATCGCAGCGCCGGCAGCGAACTCATACTATGGTCAGATTGGTTACACACACAATGAGCGTTGTTGGGTTCTAGATCCGGGGGTGACCCCCTCTGGCGGCTTTACGCCAATTGTACAAGGTTGCGGTACTGATGCCTTCCTGGCTGGCCAACTCGGCAACAGTCAGACTGTGAGGTGGGGCCATCTTCTGGAGAATGGCTTCTTTACGTTCCGGTGAATAATGGGGCATGGTTGTCCTCTGAAATGTTCAGGCGACAACTACGCTGACACATAGGGCTTAGTATCAATTAGTAGAGCTAGTTACTAATTAGCAGAACGAATTACTAATTGGCACTAATCCGTGAACCGTGTTGAAAAAACAATTAGAGCTAGTGTCCCGTCCGGGTAATCCGTTTATTTATTGTCAATAACACTCAGCTTTGCTCGCGCCACTGAAGTCATAATCGATTCTGCACTCTTGTGCCAGCGGAACGGCTTTGCCAGTTTCTCATTGTGAGTTTGGATAAAGCGACGAATCGCCTTCTTCAGTTCGCCGACACTGGTAAAAATGCCACGGTACAAAGCACGGCGTTCCAGTTGACCAAACCAGCCCTCCACGGCATTCAGCCAAGAGGCGCTGGTTGGCGTAAAGTGAAGCTTGAATCGGGGATGTTTTTCCAGCCAGGCTTTCACTTCTGGTGTTTTGTGAGTCGAGCTGTTGTCCAGAATCAGGTGAAGGTCCTGCTCTTTCGGTGTTTCTCGATCAATTTGTCGCAGAAAGTCGAGAAACTCTTTGGCGCGGTGGCGTTGTGTAATGCGCCCAATCACTTCGCCGTTCAGGATATTCAGAGCCGCGTATAAGCTGGTCGTCCCGTGCCTCTTGTAATCGTGGGTACGGCGCTCGATCTGGCCGGGTTTCAGTTGCAGCTTTGGTTGAGTGCGATCCAGTGCCTGGATCTGCGTTTTTTCGTCAACCGACAGCACCAGCGCGTTATCCGGCGGATTCAGGTACAGGCCAACGACATCGAAAACCTTCTCAGCAAAGTCCGGATCATTGCTTATTTTGAAGGTTTTCAGCCGGTGCGGTTTCAGGTCAGCGGCTTTCCAGATCTGATGCACTTGCCAGCGACTGACACCGGCATATTCGGCCATCAACCGGATGCTCCAGTGGGTAGATTCCTTGGGCACCTTTTTGACCGTGTCATCAAGAATTGCTTTAACCTTTTTCTGATCCAGCTTTCTGGGTTGTCCAGGTCTTGGTGCATCCCGAAGACCGCTCAGGCCCTGTTCGGTGTAACGATTACGCCACTTAAATACCGTGGCCGTCGTGGTTCCCAGTTGCTCCGCAACGACTTTGGGTGATTCACCGGCATTCAGGGCCAAAACGATTCGTGCTCGCAGAACAAGATTCTGACTCAGCGTGCTTGTTCGCAGCCAGCTTTCCAGCTCCAGTTGATCGTTTGCGTATTCCGGCGAACGTGAACGCCCATTCTGGCTGAACGTGAACACCCTTTTTCTTAACGCATCACCCACCGAGGTTTGTACCCCGGGTGTTCACGTTCAGTCAATTTCCTGAAGTCGTTTTCTCATCGACTCTCCCT
>NZ_JADARC010000101.1:0-74936 GCF_016464245.1 Marinobacter sp. bablab_jr003 | reverse complement strand
CCACGGCGCTGGTCTGGCAATACCCGGAACTGGGAAGTAACCGGACCGGTATCGCTCAACCCTGGCAAATTGCAGGAAATAGAGCGCAATAAATTGGCCGCTTAAACGCGGTCATTTGGACAACTGGGTTGAAAATCGCCGAGGAGCCGCCGCTGATCAGGCAGTTGGTTCTTGGTTTTGTTTTTGCGATAGTGATGATTTTTGGCATCCAAGCTACCTCGCTTGTCTTGAAAACGCCCTTGCGCAGTCAGACATTGATGTAGTGTTTACTGACTATATCGTTGATGGAGAGACAAAACCCAGAATCAAACAGTTAGAGCAAAAAGGATACCTAAATGACAGTGTATCAGAACAATTAACGCACAATGTTTTTCGATTGAATAATCTTTTTTTTAATAGTTTGTTAAGTATTCAGCCAATTATGATTTCAGCTTTTGCGATAAGTGGAGAGTTATACAAACGAATCGGGGGTATAGATAAAAATCTATTGGTTGTTGGATCAGAGGAAGCTCATCTTACGTTAAGAGCAGTGGCCTTTGGCAAAAGCATTTATATTTCGAAACCATTAGTGCATCTTGGTCGAGGCGATGATAATCTTTCCTCTAACTATCTTAGAAATCTTGAAGGAGGAGTCGAGGTGATTGCAGACTTAGTGAAAAATCAACGTTTTCCGAGAGACTATCGTTTTGCGGTACTTAAAAGCCTTGAGAGTAAGCGGGTGGAGTTAGCTGAGCAATATTATTGGCGACGCCATTTAAAAGACAGCCTCAATGTGATTTTACGAAATGATTTTCAATATTTCAAAATTAAGAAAACATTCCTGTTGATAAAAATATACTTTCGGTGGGTTATCCAATTGGGCGAAAAGTTGCTGTATCGCCTTAAAGTTCTTAAATAGGTCTTAGCGTGTGGCTCGAATTTTATTATTTTTCCTTTTAATTCTTTCAGGGCTGTGTTTGTTTGCGACTCCTTGGTTTTCGGCGTTGGCATATGTTGCTAATTCTTTGTTGCAGCCACAATATATCTGGCATTGGGTTTTTGACGGAATCCCCGTTTTTAAAATTACCGCTGCACTAGCCATACTTTCTTTTTTAATTACTTTTGCAAAAAGAAAATCTGAGTTTTCAATTTATAAATGTCCTCAGAATTTTCTATTAATGGGTATTTGGGTGTGGATGCACTTGTCGGATATTTTTTCACCTTTCACCAATGCCGCAGCTTCTGTTAGTCCCGCCATAGTTTTGGATACAATTGATGCGATACTTATAATGTATTTCGTGCTTTTACCTGTCCTTAACGCAGAGAAACCTCTAAAATATTTCTGCAGCATATTTGTTTTAGTAGGAGTTTATTATGTTTATTGGGCAAATTCCGCTTACTTTACCGAAAGCTGGCATTTATTCTCAAATAATCGGCTGAAAGGACCTGCATCGAGTCCCTACGCAGATGGCAATGTTTTGTCTGTATTAATATTAATGACCCTGCCGTTCTTGATTTTAGAGTTCGGTAGACGAGGGGGGTGGGCAATTAGATTGGTTCTTGCTTTGTTTGTGGTTTTTTCTTGGCATTCGTTAATTTTATTCGGCTCACGAGCAGCCCTATTAAGTTCTATAGTCATGTTGCTGCTTATAGCGCTTGTTGTACGGTCAAAAAAAATGAACATTATTTTGGGAATATCGTTTGCTGTTTTTGTATCCTACCAGGGCGCATTGATGCTGCAACGAGCCACGGACACAGTTGAGCAAGCTCAAGTAGGTAATGACGAGCCAATTAATCCGAGACTGATTTCATGGAGCGTAGGCTTAAAGTTAATTCCAGAGTATCCATTATTTGGAGCTGGAGTTCAGAAGTTTGAGGCTGCGTCACGGGTCCATTTTCCAGGAAAAACCCAGCACGTAGCCCATAATACGTTTTTAAATTTTTCTGTAAATTCTGGACTAATAGCTGGCGTATGTTATCTTTTGCTGATTTATACGATTTTAAAGAGATTTTTGGCAATTCGCTCTCATGGATATGATCAAACCTCATTTCTGAGTTACGCATTATTATCGTCAACGATTTCGCTGCTAGTCTTTTTCGTTAGTTCGGTTTTTCTGGATTTAATAATATTCGAGCCTTTCTATATGATGCTGATAATTAATTTAATCGCTTGGGAATTTTGGATAAAGAGGGACGGCTGTAACACAAGTGAAACAGCCGTCAATCTCTAATGCTGACAATATTCTACTGAATAGAAATTGAAGATGGGGGTTTAGGCTGTGAAATTTGGTCGCCTTGGATAGAAAAGGCGACTAAAAGGGGCGCTGTTTCATAGCGACTTTGTAGAGTGTCGGCATCGCCTAATAAAAAGTATAATTTCCCTTCGCTTCGATTGAAGTTCGCGCCAACGATTAAATTTGTTTTATAACCTATGTTTTCGAACGGTATAGTAAATTTCCCATAATCGTACGGTTTAATCGAATGTGGGGCCAACGATCCGCTGACCACTTGCGATAAGTCTTCTAAATTGTAAAGCCAGTAATAATTGTATACATCTCTGCTGTCATAGGGGCATGCCCCGCCGCACTCGTAACCGGTTTCTTGGGTGATCTTATAGCCGACACCCGAATCATGGCCTCCGCTGGACCCGAACACTGCGTATGTATTGGTTCCAGGGACTATGAATCCAATATTCGCTTTCGATACTTCTGTCCATAAATCGTTCCCGCCTTTTTCGTTGTAGTGATCGAATACCAACGGATTGTCAACAGGGTAATCGAGTAATGGTCGACTTGAAATTCGGTCACCTGCTGAGGCATTTAAGACGTTTTGGATTTCGACGGCGAAGGCACTAGGCCCCATACTATTGCGTGCGTTGATTGGGTAGTTGCTGGCAAATCCAAAAATGAAGTTACCTCCCAAAGCTGACTGCCAGTTATTTGGAATTTCTGTAATCCACCCAGCAGCATGGCTATCACCATCAAGCTTAAAAAAACCAGATACCTGACTTTCTTCGAGTGATTGTGGATTTTGTATGATGAATGTGGTATCGGTGTTATTCGCCTCTCCGTCATAGAACTCCACCCCATTAACAATTAGTTTTTCATCTACCAATTGCATTCCAGTTATCCGACTGATCCCTTCCGGGTTGCCTGTTGGGATTCGATTCAAAAAACTAGAGAAAGGCTGGACATTCCGGGCCATCGGAAGCCCGGAGATGTCTTCGTTTAGAGATAGTTTGGGGGTCTCGAATTCAGCAATTGCCTGGTCTTGGGCATGACCGACGACAAACATAGTTGAACCATCGGGCGTTATCGTGAACGTCCCCTCGGTATAAGATATCCGGCTTTCTCCGTAAGTTGCGATGGGTAGGCGCGCTGCACCTTCATATTTCAAGCTCGAAACAGTGAAAAAATTCTGAGCCTCTGCGCTAATCGAGAATGTTGAAAAAACAATAGCTTGTGCAAAGATAAGCGATCTCATTGTAAAATCCCCGTCAAGTTTTATTTTTATTATTATAGGCGAATTTCGGAATTTTCCAATCGTGAATTTTTGTTAATTTCGACTTATAACTAATAAAAAGATAGAAGTATCTGACTAGGCGACCACATATGTGCTCGTAACTTCTAGCCCAGACCATAAATGGTTTTGAAGAAATAAATATCACCGTTAAGAGTTCCGGACCATCGATTTTGCTAAAACTTTGATTAAATTCCGTTCTCTTTCGCTTATCAGCGTATTATAAAAAATCAAAAAGAATACTACAAATATCAATGCTGAAATAAAAACATTAGCGGCCAATTCAATTATAGTAATTTGGCTAAATACAAATGACTCGGAAGCCCATTTGGTTAAAAGAATAGCAGCGCCAGTAAATAAAAAGAATGCAGTAACGTTCAAGGCTGGATGCAATTCGAAAGTTGTTTTGTATGTGTAACAGTAAAGAGCAACAGATAAAATGGATTCAACCAAGACTTTTACTATAATGAAATTTTCTATAGAAAAATTTATTGCGGTAACTAGGAATAAGGCTATAAGTATTGTACTTATTGCTTCATAAATGAATATATAGTTGGTTCTGTTTTCTATCATTAGTATTCTAAATGATTGATTTATGAAAATAAACGGGATAGTAAGTAAAGAAAATAAGCTAAACATTGTAGAGTATTGAGTCCACTGCTCCCCCAACACAATGCGGATGATCAGTTCGGAATTCACATATAGAAATCCTATAATAATTGAGCCAATTATAGATAATGCCCTTATCGTTAAATCTGACTGGTATCGTATCTCGCCTTTATTGTCACTCACTTTGCCAAGTTCAGTGTGCAGAGGCTCTATCAATGGCGCTAGAAATTGTAACATTGGAATCGAAGCAAAATATTTGAGATTGTTATATGCTCCGAGCTCTGCATTGGTGTATGCGTTGCTAACCAACAGCGTATCCAAATGGTTTCTAAAGTAGCCTATTATTGACCTTGGTATCAGCCATTTCGAAAAGTTCCATTGTGCGCTTATTTTTTCGATTGACAGTTTGGGGCGATAATTTGATATTTTATATGAGCTTATAGCTAAGAAGATTTCCGCAAATATTGCCGCTAAAATTACGGCCCAGTAGCTTTTGTAAATGAGAGCGATTGGTATTGAGATAAATAGAGAGATAACTTTTGCGTATATGGTCAATTTTATTATTGCTTCATATTTTTGGCGTCTTTTATATATCATGAAAATAGGGTTTTTAAGGGATTCTAAGACGATTAGTAGTCCTGTCACCGATATTACTGCTGTTAGTTCGGGCAAGTTTTTGATTTGGGCCACGTGAGGAGCCAGAGCAAGCATGAACATGTAAGCGCAAGATTTTAATATTAGGTCCAATGTCCAAGCAGAGTTAAGATCGATTTTTCGTACTTTTTTTTGCTGTAAAATGAATGCTTCGGTACTGGCGTCGCTTAATGTTTGGGAAAACCAAAGCACGAGCATCGCGATCGCTACGATACCAAAATCATCAGGTGTGAGTAGCCGAGCAAGAATAATGGTGCTTACAATCCCTAGCGATCGCTGCATTAGTCTCTGGAAGATGAGCAAAGACGAGCTTTTTATAACTTTGTTCATTTATTTAGGTCCAAAGATTTGAGTTCAACTTTTGTGATGCAAAAAACTACTTCCATTTATTTGGCTTAATACTTTTATAGCCCAAAAGTGTATAAGCTGATCGTTTTATGTTTTTGATAGCATAGAACACCACGTTACTTAATTGAAGCGAATAGACCTTAGAAGATAAAGATATACGTTCGGACTGGATCTGACCGCGATGCTTAGGATGCGTAAATATTGGAAAGAAATAAGGAGTTATCGGGAAATTGAAAAAGAAATTAGCCCAAGAATCAGCCGGTAAAAAGTCCTCTTTATGAAGAGTTAATAAATATTTCGCGGCGTTTGGGGTTATAAAATAGGCGAAAGTTCCGTGAAAGTCCGAGTATGGGTTGATCCTAAAAAGCTTGAGATTTTTAGAATATTTCCCTTTGAAAAACACACCATGGTGCACGAAGGGGTGCCAGCCTAGGTGTATGAAATCGACGGTCGCATTATTGCATTTTTGAAGTGACATTTTTAATTCGTCAGCCGTTGGTACTATGTCTGATTCTAAAATAATAGCGCTCATGTTTTGAGCTAAGATTAGCTCGTATATACTGATATGAGTTAGTGTGCAGCCGACTTCTGAAGGAGAAGATAATTTTCCGTATTTATTGTAACGCTTTGTGACGTAATTGAAGTATGTTTTGGCATCGAGTTGTGCGCCCATTATTGGGGATACTCGTGTTACACCACAATTTGATTCAGTTTGAGATAGTTCGTTCTCAGTTATTTTGTAAATTCTGATATCTTTGATTTGGGTTTTCATCTACAGGCTCTATTTTAATTCAATGGTTTCAGGGTTTGTAGATAGACGTCTTGTTTCCCGCTATTTTAGGAAGTCTGTAAATTTATTAATGGCCATTTGACTGCTCTCTTTTTTCTATGTATGTTCATGGTTTTTCGCATGATTTTTGAGGGATAAGAAAACGAACCGGGTGGTCGAAAAGTCTTTTTTGAAAATCGAAAAATAAGCCGATCCCTGTGTTTTTCAATACTGTGTCATCTATTAATCAGACACGAGTTCAGGCTCGCAAACTTACCACCTATGTTCATGTCTGGAATCATCTTACTAAAACTGTCGGCGTTTTAGACGGGCTGATTTATTTTATACAGAATGGGATTTTAGCACACGCTTAAGCGTAAGCGGGGATCGATCAAATGGCTAGGCATTGGCTATTTTGCATGTGTTTGGGAGTCGTTCTCCCAATCTGTACTTTTGGGGTAGTTAAGGCATGCCCCTCTTTCCCTGAGCAGCCCGTGGCCAAGGCGGTTACGGTTGATGGCGTCGAGAAACTTCAACGTGTGGTAAGATCGGCACAGCCCGATACCGTTGTACTATTGGTGCCAGGGGAGTACAAGCTAACATCGACCATCACAGTACGCGCCGATCATTTAACTATACGTGGTCTTGGCGATGCGTGCAGCGATGTGATTATTGCAGGCGCGGGTATGAATAATCCGGACTATGGCGGCGCGCCGCATGGCATCTGGACAGATGCATCCGGCCTTACGGTGCAGAACCTCACCATCCGTGATTTCTATCAGCATGGCATAGTTCTGAACCCGGGAGCCGAATCGCCGACATTTCAGAATATCCGGATACTGGATACCGGCAAGCAGTTAATCAAAGCGAATCCATCTGGCTTTGGGGATGGCGTTGATGGGGGCCTGGTTGAGAATTCTGTTTTCGCTTATACCGAGGGGCCTCCTATGATCGATCGGGGAGGCGGCACTGGCTATACCAATGGCGTGGATGTCCATGCCGGTGCCAATTGGGTTATCCGGAACAATCACTTTGAAAATTTTCATGCACCGGATCATGCGGATCACCTTTGGGCGCCCGTTGTTTTGATGTGGAACGGAGCGCGCAACACCGTCGTGGAAAACAACTCCTTTGTGAATGTCGACCGGGCCATCGCTTTTGGTTTGCTGGACCGGCCTATGGATCATTCCGGTGGAGTCATTCGACATAACCGCGTTGACTATGCCGAGGGGCTCTACAGTGCCCAGAGGCGACGGGGATCCGATGGTTCGATTATTGTTTGGAGTTCGCCAGGCACCATCGTTGAGGGTAATGAGGTGTTTACTCGGGGAAACCTGAATCGCTCTATTGAATTCCGGTTCGATACCAGTGGTGCCAAGGCAATCAACAATACGATAGATGCGCCCATTGGTACCCGTGATGGCGCGGTTTATGAAGGTGCCGGCAATCGATTGGTGAGAGAATAACGCTGCTTTCAAATAGGCTGGTTTGGAAGCTACTGATAGCAGTGTTCGTATTGTTGCACCATCTGTTCCGCTGAAAATCGTTCCTCAAAACGCCGTTTGGCTTGTTGCGACATTTTGGAAAGTGCGTTCGGGTCTTGCAACAACTCCTGAATCGCCCGTGTAAAGGCGGGAAGATCGTCGCTACCAACCAGTTTTCCTGTTTCGCCATCGGCGACGATTTCGGGTGTTCCGCCAACACGAGTGGCTACTGTGGGAATTCCCAGGCTCATAGCTTCAAGAAGGGTCATGGATGTGCCTTCGGTAAAAGAGGGCAGCAGGAATATATCCATCAGGCTCAGGTAGTCGGCCGGCTCTGATTGAAAGCCTGTAAAAATAACTGACTCCCCCAGGTTTAATGCAGCTGCAAGCTTTTCCAGGTTGTCGCGTTCCGGGCCGTCGCCCACCAGGAGTAACCTTACAGGGGCGTCTTGGTCGAGCAAAGTTCGCGTCGCCTTCAGCATCATTGCATGGTTTTTCACTGCGTCCAGTCGGGCAACGGTGCCAATCACCGTTTCGTCTGGTTGTATCCCGAGCTCTTCTTTCAATGCAGTGCGTGCTTGTTCACTAACTTCTAATGGGGCAATTCCGTTGTAGATGACACTGATTCTGTCTCTGGGGAAGTATTCGTATTCCACCAGAGCGTCGCGTGTCGCGGAGGAGATCGCGACAAGCTTGTGGGAGGTGCGCGCAATGAAAGGATTGATGAGCTTTGCTTTTTTGCGGTGCTGGTCCGGATGAAAGCGTCCATGTTCTGTGAAAACCACCTTTGCTCCTGTGCCCAAGTGCGCGAACCAGCCATAGGCGTAAGGTGAGTATTGGTGGCAGTGGACAATATCGAATTTGCCGGATTTGATCAGATGCCTCAGCCAGAGAATGGTTTTTAGATCAAAGCCGGAGGCTCGTTGCCGCGCATGGTGCTTTATACCGTGTTCGGTTTCCAGTGCCTGGCCGATAGCGCCAACTTCCCCATCAATGCAGGCAATTTCGTTGTGGAACCGACTCTTGTCCAGGTTGGTGACTAATTGCCGGATGACTTGTTCGGTGCCGCCGAAGCCCATGTTGAAGGTGACGTGGAGAATGCGGGTGGGGTAACGGTGTTCTTTCATGGGCAGAGCCTGCTGCTACTTGTATCTTGTTTGTCTGTAGCCACCATGAGTTACATCTGACGCTTAATCAAAGACTTTGTTTTCTCTATCCGGGCAAGCTCTTCGTCACAATTTTTGTTGTTGCATGGCACCTGGATGGTGACGATCGCGAACCGGTTCTCTCTAGTTAAAGCGGCTGGGATCTGCAGTAATTTTGCGTGGCGGTAATTCACGCTGCTCCAGGTTCCAACTTTATACCACTGGGCCATAACCACACGGTCTCGGGTGAGTATGTTTCGGTATAGCGACACGCCCGGGCCAAGGTGCTCTTCAATTTGCCACGAGGACTTGTCGAATATTGGCGGCAGGTAGGGGACAAGTTTTTCGTCTGCTGTCGTTTTCTGGCTTTGGGCCAGAGCAACCCATGAATTATTGGCACTCAGAACCTTTTGGTTGAGGCGCGAAGGCAGTGTAATCGGTATGGGCAGCTCTCCGGTAGCAGTTCGCGCTTGATACCCTGCGAGCTCTAACTCCCAGGGTGATTTTGGGTCGCCGCTTGTTTGGACAAGCGAAAGTGCAACAGGGCCTGAAATTAAAGCAATCACAATCGCAGGTATACCTGTTTTGGCAATATTCAGATTGGGTTGCTCCTTGCTATCGCTTCGTTTGCGAACGGGTGAGAAGTACAGGGCAGGAAGAGCGAATACTCCGAAAACGACCCAGCCCATGGTTTCATGATCAGTGAGCAGTGCACTCTCCATGTTGGTTTGATAGGCGACGAATACAAGAATCGTAATGCGCACCCAGTTCGCCAGAAGCCCGATGATCATCGCTATAACTACAGTGATCAACCAGCCTTTCCAACGATAATCGTTGAGAATAGAGGTCATCATGGCCAGTAGGATAGATATTGCGAAATAGCGAACCCCAGAGCAGCCATCTGCGATCACCAATCGGCCGTATGGCAGAGTTATGTTGTTACCTTCTATCAATGCAGTCATCCCGAAAAGACGTACCCAGCTCCCCACAATCACGCTTGCGATTGATACCAGTGCTGGAACGATATCCGCCCAAAAAGGGAGAGAAAGAGAAAGCAGGGCAACGTAAGGGATGAAGCAGCGTGTTTTTTGCAGTCCAAGCAACGCCCAGGAGACCATCGTGATGCCAAAGGGAAGTATCAGGTATGCAAGTGTATCAATTCGGACCAGTTCAATGAGTAGCCAGATTAAGGATACTCCTATCAGGGCAATTCCTCCGACTACATGGTAGGGCTTTTGGGGCGCCTGTTTGGTGGAGGGATAGGGGCTTGGTGGGTGGATCAGTAGCAGGCCTAAAAAAATGATAGCAGTGGCAAGTCCATGGGCGAGGACTTGTTCGAACTCAACCCATATAGAGAAGAGGCGAAACCAGGATGGGAAAAAAAGGATAACGGAAACGCCTGAAACAATCAGGTAGGGGAGAGACTGGGGAAGGTTATCTAATGTTTTCCTTAACATTGTTTCTCGCCGGCTTTCCTACATTGTCTCAAGGATACCTTGAACCAGGGCTATCGGAAACTAGCCAGAAATAGAGAAAAGCCAGCCGGAGCTGGCTTTTCCGAAAGCCCGGGAAGATCAGGCTTTTTGACGACGACGGGCGGCACCAAGGCCGGCGAGTCCGAGGCCGAGCAGGGCGAGGGTGCCGGGTTCGGGTACTGGAACGATGTCCTCGACATAAACCATCAGATCGTTGAAGTCCATGTCTGAACCATCTTCAAAACCGATGATGTAGTCGTCCCGACCCCAAACCACACAACTGTTGAGATTGCTGCTGCTACATCCATCGGTTAGCTCTGAGCCCAGATTCAAGTACTGATTTTGTCCCTGAAATCCGACGAAGCGCTCTAGCCCATCAGAGTTCCGGGTGGCATCCGAATAGATAACCGGCGCCCCACCGTCACCGTAGCCAAGATAGAAACCGAACTCGTTACTTGAAAATGTGCCTTCAAGTGTATCGTTAATATACACCTTGTAGTTCCCGTTATTTACCTCGAATCCAACTCTGGCTCGTGTGCCTGAATCAACAACGGGGCCTGTGTAGCCTCCGGATGTTGCAAAGCTACCACTGTCAGAGCCAGAGAACAGCTGGATATAATCATCATTGTTAAAAATGCCAAAAGTTTGGCTGGTGTCGAGAGACGTAATCTCTATAAGAAACGTTGCACTGCTATCCAAACCGTCAGGAGAGTTGCGGAAGTAGCCGCTTGTTATTGCATCATTGGTCGTGGTATCACCTAGAGCATTGACTGCGGTACCGGTAACAATCAACGAGTTATTTATAATCTCATCGAGGTTTGCTTCATTGCCATCTTGTATAAACGCAGCATTTGCTCCCGCGGTCAACGCTGATAGTGCTATCGCCAGGCTGATTTGTGTTGTTTTCATGGGTCTTCTCCGGTTGTGAAGCTCTAAGTCCCTGTAGTTCGCTTTGCAACCAGGCTATCTCTTCGACTACTCACCAGAGATCCTTGGCTTTCCGTCCCATCCTCGCGGGTGGTTTGGCTCCTGACCGGGATAAACCCCGATCTCTTCTTGTTTTAAGCGATTATCGTGCCAACCATTTAACTCTTTGAATTTCCGTTGAATTTCTCCGGCAGCCGATAGGCGTGTGTAAAAGTTTCCGACAGCGCAAAAAACAGGGCCGGTGCTTATAGCGATCCGGCCCTTCTGGTGCGTGTGGCAGAGACGTTTTGTCAGGGTTTTTTACAAAGCTTTCCTGGCATTCTCCAGGTGGTTGGTAATGTCTTCGTTGCCCGGTGCCAGTGCCAGCGCCTTTTCCAGGGTGGCAACGGCTTGCTGGTGATTGCCGGCAAGGTGCAGTACCCACCCGTAGGTGTCCAGTACAGCGGAGTTTTGGGGTGCTTGTTCGCTGGCTTTGCGGGCAAGCTCCAGTGCCCGTTCTGTGTTGCTTTCCCGCAGCAGCCAGGCAAGGTTGTTCAGGGCTGGAAGGTTGTCGGGCTGTTGCTCCAGAACATAGTCATAGTGGCTTGCGGCCAGTTCGTTCTGGTTGTTGTTCATCAGCCAGTCGGCACGGGCCAGGTTGGCGGCAACGCTACTCGGTTCCCGATCCAGCCATTGGCTGGTGAGTTCGCCCCGGGCTTCCGGGCCCTGGCTTCCGGCCAGCCGGAGCAGGGTGGGCAGGAGCGGGGTTTCGTTGCGCTCAAGCCATTGTTCATTCAGGTAAGTCCAGGCTGCTTCCGAACCGTTCTGGGTCTCCAGTATAGACGTTCTGGCCAGTACGGTTGCGGTGGTTGCCCCGAGGTTGTCTTCCACCGCCTGCAGTTCATCCAGTGCCTGCTGATGTTTGCCTTCCGCCTGGGATACCCCCACCGCCAGTAATGCCAGGCCCTGGTTGTCCGGCGCCAGGGCCACTGCTTCTGCGGCTTTGGCCCGGGCCTTTGTGTAATCTCCGGTTTGCACCGCTGCGCGGGTTTCGGCTACCAGTAACTGGCCAAGCAACCGGTTAACCGCGACGGTTTCGGCAGTCTCCTCTCCGCCTTGCAGTTCACGAACCTTTACCAGTTCTTCAATAGCCTGTTCCCGGTTGCCTGAGCGCGCCAGGATGGCGGCCAGTGCCAGCCTGGGCTGTGCCAGTTCCGGTTGTTGCTGTACCAGTTTTTTTATCCGTTCTACCGCGGCCCCTGTGTCGCCCAGCCGGCTGTCGGCCAGGCTGGCCAGCAGGACGGCCTGGGGCATATCGCCATAGCCATTAACCAGTGAGTCCCTCAGTTCCTTAGCCTCGGTCTCTTCACCGCGGGCCAGCAACACATTCATGTAAGTGCCGGTGGTGTGCCAGTCCTCCGGCTGGGCGGCGAAGGCCATTCGCAGTTGGCCCAGTGCCTGCTCGGGCTGGTTGTTGCGCAGATAGTGCTGGGCCAGGGCCAACCGCAAACGGGTGCGTTCGGGTTCTTTGCTGATGGCTTTGCTCAGGCTGGCCACGCCGTCACTTTCCTTGCCGGGCAGGCTCAGGGCCAGAATGCCGTGCATGGCAATGATTTCGTTGTCGTCCGGCCGGGCCTGCATGGCCCGTTCCAGAGTTTTCAGTGCTTCTTCCCGTTCGCCCTGATCGATTTGTGCCATGGCAGCGGCGCGCAGGAAGGGGGTGGGTGTGGTTTCAGGGTCAAGGTTCTCTGTCAGCAACCGGGCGCCTTCATCCAGCTCGCCGGTGCCGGTTTCAAGAGCCCCTAGCATCAGGGCCGCCTGCTGGTTTTCCGGGTCCAGCTTCAGCATGTCCCGGAGAATGGTTTTGGCCTGGTCGACGTTGCCTTCACGTAGCGCCGCTACCGCAGCTTCGCCTTGCTCCCGGGCACCGGAATTCTGGTTGTCGGCCAGGATTTTGTTGTAAACCTGGGCTTCGGTAATCTTGCCTTGCTCGGTCAGCACCCGGGAAAGTGCCGTCAGTACTTGTCGGCGCACCGGCAGAAAGACATCAGAGGTAGGCAGGTTGCTTGCTGCGTCGGTCAGGGTTGCGGCAGCATTTTCCAGGTCGTTCTCCCGGTACTGGGCCATGCCTTTCCAGTACTGCACCCGGGGTTCGGGCTGGTTCCTGGCCATCCAGTCATCGGCAGTGCGCACGGTTTGCGGGGTCTGGTTCAGGTCCATCTGGGTGTGCAAAACACCCTCCACTGCATCAAGGTTTGATGGGTTATTGTCAACCAGGCTGCGATACAGGGAGAGGGCTTCGGCCTTATCGCCGGCCAGGCGCAGTGCTTCTGCCCGCACCAGCGACGCCCGCAGTTGTTCCTGCGGGTTGGACGCATTGTGAAGAGCCAGGGTCTCGGTGGCTGAAAGGTGTTTGCCCTGGTTTACATAGGCTTCGGCAAGTGGAATGGCCACCTGTGAGGCATGGTCTTTCAGCCAGGGTTCCAGCAGTTCGGAGGCCTGCCGGGACGCGCCTATCTGCAGATACAGTTCAGCCAGGTGGACGATATGGCCAACGTTATCCGGTTCTGCCTGTACCGCGTTTCTTACTTCCAGCAAGGCGGACCGGTACTGGCCCTGGTCTGCGTAGGTTTCAGCCCTTGTAATATGGGACGTTGCTTCGTTGGACGTGCTCTGGTTGTTGCAGCCAGTCAGAACCGGTAACGGCAGTAGCAGGGCGCCGGCAAGTAGCAGTGTTGTGAGCCGAAGTTTTGTTCGGTTATTTGTTGTTGTGTGCACGGTATCTGCTCCTTGATAACGATAGGCAAAATAGCGGGTAAATGGGTCAGGAGGCGGGCGACTCCGCCGAGGTTTCTATCCTGTATTTGTCGGTGAGGTTGTACAGGGTGGGGCGCGTGACCCCCAGTAACCGGGACGCCTGGGACATATTGAACGAGGTGCAATGAAGAGCCTGGCGAATGGCTTGTTTCTCGGCTTGTTCCCGCACCTGCCTCAGGTTCAGCTGGTTGACCGGTTCACCCTCGCCAGTGCTTAACTGCAGGTCGCCGGCGCTTACCCGTTTGCCATCGGCCATGATGATGGCGCGCTTCACCTTGTTGATCATTTCCCGCACATTGCCCGGCCAGGCATAGCTGGTGATGGCCTGCACGGCGTCTTCGGAAAAGCTCAGGTTTTGCCGGTCCAGTTGCTTGCCCAGGCTTTTCAGTAACGACTGGGCGATTACCAGGGCGTCTCCGTCCCGCTCGCGCAGCGCGGGCACATCCAGCGTTATCTCGCTGATACGGTAATAAAGATCTTCCCGGAACTCGCCCTGGGCTATCAGTTCCTGAACGTTACGGTGGGTGGCGCATACTACGCGTACGTCCACCGGAACCGGTTTTACCGAGCCTACCCGGTCAACAACGCGCTCTTGCAGGAAGCGGAGTAGCTTCGCCTGCAGGGCCATGGGCATATCGCCTATTTCGTCCAGGAACAGGGTGCCGCCGTTGGCGCTTTCAATTTTTCCTTTCTTGGCCTGGGTGGCGCCGGTAAAGGAGCCTTTTTCAAAGCCGAACAGCTCGCTTTCCAGCAGGTTTTCAGGGATAGCAGCGCAATTGATGGCGGCAAAGGGCTGGTCTGTCCGGTGGCTCAGGTCATGCAGGGCCCGGGCCAGCAGTTCCTTACCGGTACCGGTCTCGCCGGTAATCAGGGTGGTCACGTCGGTGGGGGCGACTTTCTCTACGGTTCGGCAGATCTCCATCATTTCAGGACTGGCGGCGACAATCCCTTTTATGCTGGCGCCGTTGGTCTGGCCGATGAGTGCGCGGTTTTCCTGTTCCAGCTCTGCCAGCCGGAAGGCCCGGTTAACCACAAAGGTCAGTATGTCGGCGTCCAGGGGTTTCTGGTAAAAGTCCGAGGCGCCCATGCCGATTGCCTTTACGGCGTTTTCCTTGTCTTCCCGGCCTGTCACCACAATCACCTTGGTCATCGGGGCCAGCCGGAGGATCTCTTCCAGAAGGGCAAAGCCCTCGGAAGCGCCACCGGCATCGGGGGGCAGGCCAAGGTCCAGTGTGATTACCTGCGGTTCCATGCGGCGCAGCGCAGTCAGTGCGGAATCGCGGTCCGCCGCAACCGAAACCTCGATTTGGTCACTGAAGCACCAGCGCATCTGGCTTTGCAGTCCGGGGTCGTCCTCTACTATCAGCAGTCGCTTCACAACAACAATCAATCCTTTGTTTGTCTCTTGTTACGATTCTTAACTTAATGTTGACGGTTTGCAATGTTTGAATTTGTAAAAGTCTGCAAAACGTCAATTAGTTGACGCCTTGTTTGGGTGTGTGGTTCGTAGTGGCCGGCAAATACTTGGCGTTCTGCTGGGTAGAAGCCGCAACAGGCAGGCGCACAGAGAAGCAGGAGCCCACGCCCGGCTCACTGGTTACATCAATACTGCCCCCGAGCTCCCGGATGTATTCCCGGGCCTGGTAGGCGCCAATTCCCATGCCGGTCAGCCCCTTGGTACTGGCAAAGGGTTTGAAGAGCTGGGCGCTGATAAACTCTTCGGTCATGCCGCAGCCGGTGTCCTGGATAAACATCACAACGTTGTCCCTGGCAGGCTTGAGGTTGATGGTGATCTCGCCATCGGGCGGGGTGGCATCCTGCGCGTTCTGGATCAGGTGGCCCAGCACGTTGCGAAGCTGCTCCTTGTCGGCCCGAACCATGATGGGGGCCGGATTGCCCTTCAGGCGGGGGGCGGGGCTGCGTCGACTGTTGTGCTCGATTAATTCCTCAAGCAGCCCGGTCAGGTCCAGGCTGGTATCGGTGGCCTGGTCCGGAGTGGTATGTGGCTTCCGGATGTGGTCTACCAGGTTCGACATTTTGCGAACCGCGTGGTCTGTGGTTGCAATCATGTCGTCAATGAACGCTGGATTGTCCCGGTGTTTCGGCGCGTTCTTCACCAGCAGGGAGAGCTGGGCGATCAGGGTTTTCAGGTCATGCACCATAAACGCGGAGGCCCTGTTTAAAGCCTCGAACTGCATGGCGCGGGACAACCGGTTCTGGGCATCAGTCTGGGCCAGCAGGTTACAGGTTTGCCGGGCCACCACTTTGATCAGGTCAAAGTTTTCCCAGTTCAGCTCTACGTGAGCATAGGGCTTGCCAACCAGGGCGATCCCGTACAGTTCGTTACCAAGGTAAAGCGGTATCACCAGCCAGGCATCCGGGGTGTTCCGGATTATGTCCGGCAGCTCCATCAGGTCATACCGGACAGGGTCTTCCTGATACTCCTGAAGGTCGATAATCCATTCCTGTGCCCGGAAAAAGCGCACCAGGTCGGAATCGTCGTCAATAATAGTGTATCGGGGAGTGGCCAGGTTGGCGCTGGCCTTCATTGCATAACCGGCCTGGTCATCTTTCAGCCAGATAGCCCCGGAGTTGCTTTCCACCAGCCCGGCCAGAATTCGAATCACCCGCTCCGGCAAGGGTGGGTCGTCACTGAGGTTGGCCAGTTCCCGGGTCATTTTCAGCCACTCTTCACGATAATCGTATTTGTAGTCGAAGAAGTTCTGGCTGATAAACACCATCAGGCGGGCGCGCACCCGGCGGGACATCAGCAGGGTGACCAGGAAAGCTATGGACACGGTAATTAACAGCACCTGCAGGGCCTCGCCCCACTGGCCCCCAAAGGCCCGCACATAGTAACCGCCGACGGCCAGCAGGAGCAGGTAGCCGGCGGCCAGGATGAGGGTGCCGGCATGGAAAACGGCGGAGCGGGATAGCTGGAAGTCGACCGGTTGTTTGCGAGTGTTGATCACATTGATGGCGAACAGGGGCATCAACGCTGCATTCACAAAGCCCCGGGCATTCCAGAATGCTTCAGAAACCTTGCCGAACAAAAGCGCATCGGCGTACATGAAAAAGTCGAATGCAAACAGTGTGGCAATGCCGATACAAAGGTATTTAAGGCTGGAGCGGCCAAAGGTGGGGGAGTTCCTCCAGATTTGTTCAACCAATGAAAGCCCGAGCAAAGACAGGGCAATCTGGCCCAGCAGCATGGTTTTGCCGTTAACGATATCAACACTGAAGATAAACTCGATGGCGCCGAGGGTTATCAGTGTGACGATAAGCACAAAGGTCGCCGCACCAAGCACCTTCTTCATCTGGCCTGCCAGCCGGCCCTGCCGGAAGGCGGTTCGAAGCATGGCAAACAGCAGGAGGATCCAGGCGGTGTCGCGTAGCAGTTCCAGCAGGTAGCGGATCAGGAACCCTGGGTGGCCCCAGATATCCTGCGCCACCAGTGTGCCGGCCCAGAGGGTGGTCACGAAGGCAGCCAGAAACAGCCCGCGGTCGATATCCCGGCGCAGGTAGCGGGTGGCAACAAATACAGACAATACCGCGAATACTGCCGCGGCAGAGCCATAGCTGATCAGGCTGAGGTCCCTGAGCATCCGGTCAGTCCTTGAACCGTAGTTCTGTACTAATTTTATACAGAGTATCCCTGTTCGCTGCTTTCCGTCTATCGAAATTCCGGAAAATGGCGCCCCCGTTAACCGTTAAGGTTACACCGGGCGCTTGTTGTTGCGATAGTAGCGGAAGATCTCTTTCAGGGGGCGTTTGGGTTTGAAACCGAATTCCCTGGCAAAGTTTCGCCCGTCAATTACCACCGGATACTTGAAGAAAGCCAGCAGGTAGTGGGGGAAGCTTTTCAGGTTCAGTAACCTGGCGATGGCTTTGGGCACGATGGGCGGTACGGAAAGTATCGGTATACGCTTGCAGCCGCACATTTTCAGGGCTTGCTGGTAGGCTACCCAATCGTGGGGCGCCACGTTGAATACGCCTTTAACCGGCTTTTGCCAGGCCAGCACGATGGCATCGGCCATGTCGTCAATATGGATGAACTGCATCATCGGCGAAAAACCTGCCAGCACCGGCGCCCGTTCACTGGAGAGCAGGGCGCTCATGGTGTTGCGTACACCCGGGCCGACGATGTTGCAGGGCCGCAGAATGGTGATGTTCAGCTCCGGATACCGCCACAGGTAGATGTTGGCCAGGTTTTCCAGTTCCACGGAATCCACCAGGTCTGCGCTCAGCCCGGCACTTTTCAGGGGTGCTGCCTCGTCAATCAGCGCCGGGTTGTAGGCCATGGCGCCATACACGTGGAAGGTGGAGAGGATAATCACCCGGTTGATGCCGTATTTGTGGGAGAGGTCCAGTAGCCTCTGGGTGCCCAGTACGTTGGCGTTGTAGCGGCGCATCCGGGTCAGTTCGCTGGTCATCAGCCGGCCCAGGTGGATAACGCCGTCAAACCGGTATTGCCGGAACAGGTCCTCGAAGCCGCGTTTGTTCAGGTCGATGCAGTAGCTGGGAATGTCATCGCCCAGGTACACCTGCTGCCGGAAGTCCACCGCGACAATGTCGCAGTTATCGCGCAGGCGGTTAATGACTTGCTGGGTGAGGGCGCCGGCTGCACCGGTCACCAGGATTCTGGGCTTGCGTTGCTCAGACATCAGAACAGCCCCTCCCGCTCGCTCAGGCCTTTGTCGATCAGTTTGCGGATTTCTGTCTTGACCGTTTCAACCCGTTCGGTCACCTGTTCTTCCGGAATCTCGCTGTTGTCGAAGTACATGGGTTCGCCAAAGTTCAGGCGCACTTTCACCGGGAAGATCACCGGTAGCGCCACCGGTACGTAGGGCACGCCCAGCGCCTTGGCCAGGGGTTTGATGTTGGCAATGGCCGGAATGGTTTCTTCGCAGCCGACAACGCCCACGGGCACAATTGGGGTGTTGTATTTCATCGCCAGATGCATGAATCCGTTGCCAAAACGTTGGAGCTGGTAGCGGTCCCGGTAGAGTTTGCCGGAGCCCCGAACCCCTTCAGGGAAAACGATGACGGCTTCATCGTTCTCCAGCATTTTGGCGCAGTTGATGGGGTCGCCCAGCACAGCGCCCACATCGTTGAGCAGGTTGCCCAGCCATGGGACGGTCGGGAAGAAGCGCTCGATCATGGCTCTGGGTATGCGAGGCTGGTCCGGGCGGGAAGCCAGCGCATAGCCGATCAGCAGGCCGTCCAGGGGCAGCTGGCCGGAATGGTTGGCGATCAGCAATACCGGGCCTTCCGCTGGAACCTTTTCCACGCCGGAGGCCTCTACCCGAAAGTATTTCTCGTAGATTTGCCGGGTGAGGGTGAAGCCGTACTTAACGGCATCGTTGTTGAATCCCCAGGGGTCGTAGCCAAGGCTGCCGATGGGTTTACGAATTCGGTTCAACTGCTCTTCCAGCTCCGCCGGAACCAGTCGGGATTTCAGATAAGATGCCAGGCCCATGCCCGCTCCCTGTGTTGACGATTACTTCAGGCCGTCAGCCGCGACCAATGACAACGCCAAGCGTGTGGCTTTGGCCCTCATTTAATACCCGGTAGTCGGTGGCTGCATTGGCCGTTTCGACACACACCATTTTTTGCCAGCCAGTGCCAGGAAAGTCAGAAAGTCTTAAGGCTTTCCCGGGCCCGGGGTTCCACACTACCGTGGAATCGCTGCCAACAGATGTCAGTTTGCGTTTTCCCGCCGGGGTGACCAGAGTAAGGGGTTCGGCCGATTCGTAGATGCGATCGGTTTCACCGTCAAAATAAACCGGGCCCTCCTGTTCAAAGTAGTCCCAGTCTTTCAGGGTATCCATATATTGGCTGTGGCCCAGCCCCAGTAACCGGGTGCGGCTGATATCCGAGGTTGGCAGATAGGTGTGCAGGGCCTGGCTGAGGGCCAGCGGGTGTTTGGACAGATTGGTGGTGGTCAGGGCAATCTGGCAGCCGCGGACTGAAAAGCTGAAGGTGATCAGCGCCAGCGCGTGGCCGTCCCACTGGTCTTCAAAGTCTTCATTGGCATTCAGCGACAGGCTGATTTCCACTTCGTGGGCACTTTCCCGGACATCTTCCAGCCGCCAGAGGGCAGTGCGGGCGAAGCCATGGGCAGAGGGAGTGTGCACCCGTTTGCGGATCTCCGGCGGGTTGCGGGCCGGGTCGCCAAACCACGGCCAGCACACAGGAATGCCGCCGCGTATGGCACGGCCCGGTTCAAATCGGGCGGTATCACTCAGCCACAGCCAGTTGGTGTCGTCGTTTACGGCAAAGTGGGTGATGTGCGCGCCCTGCAGAAATACCGTAGAGCTGAATACCGGATGATGAACCTCCAGGGCTTCCAGCTGGCCAATGGTTTTCCAGCGGGTGAACGACCATTGGCCCGGGGTGACGGATGACGGCGGAGTGTGGCTGCTTTCAGGCATGGCGGGTGGTTTTTCCTTAAGTGTATCTTCTTATCAGCAGATTAAATTAAATACGGCTTGCCGGCGAGTTTGACCCTACAATAGCTGGATAATTCCGCGAGGCCCCACCATGCATTCAGACACCGACCAGGCCATTATCATTTCGTTTCCGGACCCTGTGCTGGAACGTGCTGCCGACCAGCTCGAACAGGTTGCCGGTGACGAACTGATAGGCACCGTTACCGGGGCAGATGTTCAGCCAGCGATTGATGGCTTCTGGCTGGATGAGCTGGCGGATGGTTTGAGTGAATCGGCCTGGATGGAGCTGGACCTTACCCCCCGGTTGCCGGCTGGTTTGCTGGCGGCGTTGCGCAACGAAGTAGCCATCCTGGATAAAACCGAGGCCATGAGCCGCGCCGGTATCGGCCGGGGCTCGGGCCTGGTGAAAGACCGCAGTGTGCGCCGCGACAAGATCGCCTGGCTGGATGGTTACAGTGAGCCTCAGCGTTTGTTGTTCGAGTGCCTCGAACAGATAAGGGAAGGTCTGAACCGGCGCCTGTATCTGGGGCTCAAGCGGTTTGAGGCCCATTACGCCACCTATCACCCCGGCGATTTCTATAAGCGCCACCTGGACAGCTTTCGTGGCCGTGCCTCCCGCGTGGTCAGCCTGGTGTTGTACCTGAACGAGGACTGGGGGCTGGAAGATGGCGGAGAACTGCGGGTGTTCTCTGCGGCTGATTCCGGGCAGGTGGTAGGGCAGGTGCGTCCGGAAGCAGGCAGGGCGGTGCTGTTCCTGAGCGAGCAGGTACCCCATGAGGTTCTGCCGGCAAGGCGCACCCGTTACAGCATTGCCTGCTGGTTCCGGCAGGATGAAGTGCCATTACCGCTATAGGCCGTTGTAGTCCTGAAACCCTTCTGATACTATTCGCGCCGCTTTCGGGGAAATGTACCGAAACGCCGTTATGGTGGCCCCATTGGTGCCTCCGCAACATGAAACCGTGAACCCGGTCAGGCCCGGAAGGGAGCAGCCGAAGCGGTGGATGTGTGTGCCGGGGGATTGCTGGTGGGGTCACCCCCAGATTTTCCCCTCGTTGTTCGTTCTTTCCGATTTTTCTCTATTTTCCTGTACCGCTTTGTGATCCGTGTCACAATTGAGCGTTATGTGGCCCTGTTGGCACTTATCCCTGTCTATAGTGTTTTTGGCATGCTGCCCGTTGGGTATTGTGCCGTTGCCCGAACACAACAAAGACAAAAAGGGAAACACATGAAAAGTGCCAAAACAAAAGCAGTTGTAACAGCGGGTGTACTGGCGGCAGCACTGACTGCCCAGCCGGCTTCCGCATGGTGGTTCAGCAAACAGGATACCTATACCCAGACCGAGCATCCGATTGTCCTGGTGCACGGGTTGTCAGGCTTCAATAAGCTGTTTGGCCTGGTCTCCTATTTCAACGGAGTGCCGGATGAACTGGCGGAAAGCGGGGCGGAAGTCTTTGTTCCCCAGGTGTCTGCGGCCAACTCTACCGAGATCCGTGGTGAGCAGTTGCTGGCCCAGATTGAAGAATATATCGCTGTAACCGGGGCCGAGAAGGTGCACCTGATTGGTCACAGTCATGGCGGCCCGACCATCCGCTATGTGGCGGGCGTGCGGCCAGACCTGGTGGCTTCAGTATCCAGTGTCGGTGGCGTTAACTGGGGCACCCCGCTGGCGGATACCCTGAATAACGGCAGCCTGGACGGCCTGGGAGACTGGTTCTTCGGCTTGATCGATACCTTCTCCGGTGGTGGCGGCCTGCCGCAAGACACCGCCGCTGCCATCCAGTCACTGAGCACGGAAGGCAGTATTGCCTTCAACGCAGACTTCCCGGCAGGCCTTCCTTCTTCTTATTGCGGTAATGATGGCGCACAAGTGGCCAATGGCATCCGCTACTACTCCTGGGGCGGCAATAAAGCGGTCACCAATGTTCTGGACCCGAGCGATCTGCTGCTGGGTGCCCTGACTCCCATCTTTGACGAACCCTCCGATGGCATGGTGCCATCCTGCAGCATGAAGCTTGGCAAGGTGCTGGGTGTGGATTACCGCCACAACCACCTGGATGAAGTGAACCAGGTGCTGGGGCTGGTAGGGCCGTTTGTGACGGATCCGGTTCAGCTGTACCGGCAACAGGCAAACCGTCTCAAGAATCTTGGCCTCTGACACAGCCGATAACCGAAGGCGGGCCCCAGCGGCCCGCCACGGATCGATTTTATGAACCATAAACGATTTGCTGTATTGGCTGGCCTGCCGCTTATATTCGGAGCAGTCGGCTGGTGGCTTATGCCGGGTCCCGTCAAGACGGCCCCGGAGCCAGTCTCATCGGTAGTAGAGCAGGAGCATCAGAAACCGGCAGCTACTGCTGGTTCAACGGGTTCCGCGCTGGTGCCCGGTAATGTGAATCATCCTGCCTTACCCCGTGATGACCGCGTTTCTGACATTGAAGTGGACGGACAGGTGCGCCTTGATATGAATGGCAACCTGGTGCTGGACCGCCAGCTGCGCCGTTACCTGGATTTCTTTATCGGGCTGACGGGGGGCGCCTCCCATTACGAAACCCTGAAGGCCCGCCTGGCGTCTGAACTCAAGGCACAGGATTTACCTCCGGAGATTCAGCGACAGGTTCTTGCCATTCTCGACGACTACCTGTCTTACCGGAAAGCTGCCGAAGCGATGGCCAGTAACGAGCACCACAGCGTTGACGACGTTCGCCAGCCCCTGGGCCAGATTCATGACCTGCGCCGGGAGCATCTCGACCCGGATGTGGCGGAAGGCTTTTTTGGTGAAGAAGAGCGCCGGTTGCAGGTGATGCTCGACCGCCAGAAGATTCTCAGCGACGAAAGCCTGACAGCTTCCGAGCGTGACCGCGCCCTGGCGCAGCTGGACCAGCTGTTGCCGGAGCATTCCGTTGAACTCCGGCGCCGGTCCCGAACCGTGGTCGAAACAGCCATGCAGGTTCAGCAACTGCGGGAGCAGGGTGCTTCGGAAGCCGAAGTGCGGGAGTTGCGTTTGCAGGCCTATGGTGCGGAAGCTACCGAACGCCTGGCAAAGCTCGACCAACAGCGGAATCAGTGGCAGAACCGGCTGGGTGAATACCGGCAGCAAAAGGCCCTGATCGATAATAACGAAGGCCTGGCTCCGGCCGACCGGCAGGCGGCGGTGGAAGCCCTGCGGGAACGGATCTTCACCGAAGAGCATGAACGTCGGCGAATTCGCGCCCTGGAGCGCACGGCCGGCATGGATTCATAGCCACGTCATCCTTCTTCTGAAACCGGGTCCATGCTAGAGTTAAGCGCATTTTTCACAGCAGTTGACGGAACATGAGCTATCAGGTTTTAGCCCGGAAATGGCGCCCCCGTACGTTTGAAGACATGGTTGGGCAGGAACACGTGCTGCAGGCACTTGTTCACGCACTGGAACACCAGCGCCTGCACCATGCGTATCTGTTCACCGGTACCCGGGGTGTGGGTAAAACCACCATTGGCCGCCTGCTGGCCCGGTGCCTTAACTGTGAAACCGGCATTACCCCGAACCCTTGCGGCGAATGTGACAGCTGCAAGGAAATTCTGGAAGGCCGGTTTGTCGATCTTATCGAAATTGACGCCGCATCCCGCACCGGCGTGGATGACATGCGCGAACTGACCGATAACGTTCAGTACGCCCCCAGTCGTGGCCGCTTCAAGGTGTACCTCATCGACGAGGTGCACATGCTCACTAACCAGTCCTTCAACGCGTTTCTGAAAACTCTGGAAGAGCCGCCGGAGCACGTGAAGTTCCTGCTGGCTACCACCGATCCCCAGAAACTGCCGGTTACCGTGTTGTCCCGCTGTTTGCAGTTCAACCTCAAACGGATGACGCCGGAACACATTGTCGGCCACCTGAAACACGTGCTGACAGAAGAAACCATTCCTTTTGAAGAGCCGGCCCTGTGGCTGCTGGCCCGGGCAGCCGATGGCAGTATGCGGGATGCCCTGAGCCTGACCGACCAGGCCATCGCCTTCGGCAACGAGAACCTCAGTGCCAGCGATGTCAGTACTATGCTGGGTACCATCGACCAGCGGGACATCGAACGGATAGTCAGTACCCTGGTAGAGCGGGATGGCCCCGGGTTGCTGGCGGAAATCAGCCGGATTTCGGAATTTGCGCCGGATTACGGGGTCATCCTGGCAGACCTGCTTTCCCTGTTCCATCGCGTGACCATGGAGCAGGTAGTGCCGGGCAGTGCCGATAATGCGCTGGGTGATGCCGCCCAGGTGCAGGCGCTGGCCAGGCAGCTGAGTGCCGAAGATGCCCAACTGTTCTACCAGACCGCCCTGATCGGCCGCAAAGACCTCGCGGTAACGCCAGACGCCCGCATGGGTTTTGAAATGACCATGCTGCGCATGCTCGCGTTCCGGCCAGGGGCTGACCGTCGTGAGCCGCCAGCAGTGACTTCCGGTAACACGGAAAACACCGGCCGCGCCGAACCGGAGCCTGACCCTGGCCCGGTATCGCCCCCGGTAGCGGAACATCCGCAACCTGAGCCGCCGCCCGTAGCGCCATCACCGCAACCGGAGCCGGAACCTGCGCCCGCGCCCGCACCGGAGCCTGCGGCAGAAGCTATGCCGGAACCACCGGTTATGGATACCCCGCCCTGGGAGGATGAGCCGGAACCCCCGTATTATGATGAGGTGGCGCCGGAGCCAATGGTAGCGCAGGAGCCGGTCAGCGAACCGGAACCCCGTAGCCCGCAGCCTGTCGAAACACCGGAGGCTGTAATCGAGCCGGATCCGGAGCCCGAAGCCGTAGCGCCGGCCGAACCGGTTAACCCGGACGGTTTTGTCTGGGAACGTGACTACCGGCAGCTGGAAATCACCGGCATGCCCGGCAACCTGGCCAGCTACAGCGCCATGGCCATGGACGGGCAAACCGTTGTGCTTACCCTGGATGAAGGCCATGCCCGGCTGCTGAACGCGCGACACGAAGAAAAAATTGTGGCGGCCTTGAGATCCTACTTTGGCGACGCCACACAGTTAAAGATAGAGCAGGGCATTCCCGGGCCCCATACTCCGGCGGCGTTTGAAGAGCGCCAGCGGGTCGCCCGGCAGAAAGCCGCAGAAGCTGCCATCCGGCAAGATCCGGTGGTGCAGAGCATCGTTGAACGATTTGAAGGACGGGTGGTAGAAGAATCCATCCGCCCCGCAGAGACAGGCAGGAGATAAGCAGATGATGAACAATATGGGCGACCTTATGAAAAAGGCCCAGCAGATGCAGGAGCAGATGCAGAAGGCCCAGGAAGAAATCGCCAAGGCGGAAGTGACCGGAGAATCCGGCGCCGGGCTGGTGAAAGTCACCATGAACGGTCGACACGACGTTAAAAAGGTAGAGATCGATCCTTCCTTGCTGTCCGAAGACAAGGAAATCCTGGAGGACCTGCTGGCCGCAGCGGTGAATGATGCCGTTCGCCGGGTAGAGGCGAACCAGAAGGATAAAATGTCCGGCATGATGTCTGGCATGGGCATGCCGCCCGGCTTCAAGATGCCGTTCTGACGCCAGCCTGCCATCGGAATTGAGGAGTATTCATGGCGTTCAGCCCCCTGGTTGATGAATTGGTGGAATCACTCCGGTGTTTACCCGGAGTAGGCCAGAAAACCGCCCAGCGTATGGCCTTTCACCTGCTGGAACGGGGTCGTTCCGGCGGCACCCGGCTGGCCGGCGCTCTGAGCCAGGCCATGGACGGTGTGCGCCGCTGCGACAGTTGCCAGAACTTTTCCGATACCGACATCTGCCAGATCTGCGAAAAGCCCGAACGCCGCACCGGTACCCTGTGTGTGGTGGAGAGCCCGTCAGATCTGCTGGCTATCGAGCAGGCCGGTGACTACCGTGGCAGCTACTTTGTGTTGATGGGACACTTGTCGCCCATCGATGGCGTTGGCCCGGAAGAAATCGGCATTGAACGTTTGCTCCGGCGGGTGCGCGAAGAAGGCGTTACCGAGCTGATACTGGCCACCAACCCCACGGTGGAAGGCGAAGCCACAGCCCACTATATTGCCGACCGACTGGATGGCCAGAATATCCTCATTACCCGGCTGGCCCACGGTATTCCGGTGGGTGGCGAGCTGGGTTACGTTGACGGTTTTACCCTCACACACGCCTTCCGGGGCCGTAAACCCCTTTCCGAATAACTCCAGGTTTTCCTATGACAGATAGCCCATTGGCCGCACCGGTTCCCCCGGCCCCCGAGACTGTCCGCTGGCTCAGCAGCCCGGCGGAGCTTGATCAGTGGCTGGAGCAGCTGGCGCCCGGCGCGCCGGTGGCGCTGGATACTGAATTTGAACGGGTCTCCACCTTTTACCCCATCCCCGGCCTGGTGCAACTGGGCGGGCAAGGGGAGTACTGGCTGATTGACCCGGACATAGCCGAAGGCTCGGCAGGGTTTCGTAATATGTTGGCAGATCCGGCTCGCCCGAAGCTGCTCTATGCCATGAGCGAAGACCTGGAACTGTTTCGCCACTGGCTGAACGTGGCACCGGCCGGGCTGCTGGACCTGCAGATTGGCGCCGCCATGGCCGGTGCCGGGTTCTCGCTCGGTTACGCGAAGCTGGTGGAAACCCTGTTCGGAGAAGCCCTCGACAAATCCGTTACCCGCTCAGACTGGGTGTCCCGCCCGCTGTCGCCGGAGCAACAGCGGTACGCTATAGACGACATCCGTTTTCTGGAGCCCCTGTACAACTGGGTGATTGAAAAGCTGAAGCAGCGGAATCTGGAACAGGCCCTGGCCGAGGAATCCCAGCGCTTTGCCGATGAAGCCGCAGGCCAGGAAGATCCGGAGCAGCATTACCTGAAACTGCGCGGTGGCTGGACCCTCACCCGGGAGCAACAGGCCGTTTTGCGGTTGTTGGTGGCCTGGCGAGAGCGGGAATGCCAGAAGGTCGACCGCCCCCGAAACCGGGTGCTGAGCGATGGCCTGCTGATTGCCATCGCCGAACGCCTGCCGGGTTCACGGAGAACGCTGAATGACATCCAGGGCGTTCCCGGCGGTATCGTAAAACGCTATGGCGAGCACCTGCTGGAACTTGTCCGCGAAGGTCGGGAAGCCGATAATGCCAACCTCGAGCCAATCCCCCGGCCCCTGAGCCGGGACCAGCAAGCTGTCTATAAAAAGGTAAAGCGTTGCTTTAACAAGGCGGCGGAAGATCATGATATTCCGATAGAACTTCTGGCTCCCAGGAAGCGTATCGAGAAGGTGTTGCAAGACGGCGCCCTGGCCGGAAACGAATTTTTTCAAGGCTGGCGAGGCGAATTGCTGAAGCCGGTAGAAACAGACATCGAGGAACTTCTCAGACCATGACAGACCGTGAATTCGTTTCGGTGTTTCGCAGCAGCAAGAAGATGGACACCTATATCTACGTACGCCGCGGCCAGGTTTGGGACGATCTGCCGGAAGCATTGCGGAGCATCTTCGGCAAACCGGTCCATTCGATGGACCTGCTGCTAACACCGGACAAGAAACTTGCCCGCACGACCGGGAAAGAAGTCCTTGAAGCTATCCACGATAAATCCTTCTTCCTCCAGATGCCGGAAGAGCAGGAAACCTATATCGTCGATTTCAAGCGCAAGATCGAGCAGCGTCAAAGATGATTGCCGAGATTCCCTTCTGGCAGCGCAAGCGCCTGGATGAAATGACGCCGGCCGAATGGGAATCCCTGTGCGATGGCTGCGGCCTGTGCTGCCTGCAGAAGCTGGAAGATGAAGACACCGGCGAGGTGTACCATACCGACCTCGCGTGCCGGTATATGGACCTGGAAACCTGCCGCTGCACGGTTTACAGCGAGCGCCTGAAAAAGGTACCGGCGTGCACGGTGCTGACGCCGGATACGGTGAACGAGTACCACTGGATGCCGCAAACCTGCGCTTATCGCACCCTGGCAGAAGGCCGGCCGCTGGCAGACTGGCACCCCCTGCGAAGCGGCGATCCGGATTCCGTGCACAGGGCCGGTGTTTCAGTACGGGGCAAGGTGGTTTCTGAAGACGCCGTTGCCGAACAAGACTGGGAAGAACATATCATTCACTGGATTTTGTAATGATCGATACTGACGCCTCACTGGCATACGGGATTTTCTGGGCGGCCTACGCCGTTGCGTTTGTCGTGTTTTTCTACATGATGAAAGCGCTGTTCCGCCTGCTGCCACTATACGGGCTGCGCACCTTGCTGCTGGCAGCACTGGTTGTGTTGCTGCTGACCCCCGTGGAATCACCGGAAGTGGCAGGCTGGTACATCCCGGCCTGGCTGTTTGCCGGCTACGAGCTGATTCTTGGTGACATCAGCGCGGCCGGTTCCGCCATATTCAACTTCACCGTGGCATCGCTGGTGATGCTGCTGGTGTGGATACTGGATCTCGTTCGCTACCGCCTGGTACGCAAATAATTTTCATAGAAACCAAACAGGACACAGCCCCATGAAATTTACCGGTACCGAAAAATACGTAGCCACCGATGACCTGCAGATGGCTGTTAACGCAGCGATCGCGCTTCAGCGCCCGTTGCTGATCAAAGGCGAGCCCGGCACCGGCAAAACCCTGCTGGCGGAAGAAATGGCGGCGGCCCTGGGCATGCGCCTGATTCCCTGGCACATCAAGTCCACCACCAAGGCCCAGCAGGGCCTGTACGAGTACGACGCGGTCTCCCGCCTGCGGGATTCCCAGCTGGGCGATGAGAAGGTCAAAGACATTCGTAACTACATCGTCAAAGGCAAGCTGTGGGAAGCCTTTGAGGCCGACGACCAGGTGGTGCTGCTGATCGACGAAATCGACAAGGCCGACATCGAATTCCCGAACGACCTGCTGCTGGAACTCGACCGGATGGAGTTCTTCGTTTACGAAACCCAGGAGTTCGTCAAAGCGAAGAAACGCCCGATTGTGGTTATCACCAGTAACAACGAAAAAGAACTGCCAGACGCCTTCCTGCGCCGTTGCTTCTTCCACTACATCAGCTTCCCGGACCACGACACCATGCAAGACATCGTGGACGTGCATTTCCCTGGGCTGCAGCAGCAAGTGGTGCGGGACGCGCTGGAAGTGTTCTTTGACGTGCGCAAGGTGCCGGGCCTGAAGAAAAAACCGTCTACCTCCGAGCTGATCGACTGGCTGAAGCTGCTGATGGCCGATGAACTGTCTGCCAAGGCACTGCAGGAAAAAGACAGCAGCTCGGCACTGCCGCCGCTGTACGGCGCGCTGGTGAAGAACGAGCAAGACGTACACCTGCTGCAGAAGCTGGCGTTCATGGCGCGCCGCCGCAACTGATCTCTGGCAAGAGTTTCGCTTTATGTTGATCGACTTTTTTCTCGAAGTGCGCCGGGCCAAGGTTCCGGCCAGCCTGCGGGAATTCCTGGACCTGCTGGAAGCCCTCCAGCAGCGCCTGGCCTTTGCTGATATGGAAGAGTTCTACTACCTGGCACGAGTGTGCCTGGTGAAAGACGAGCGCCATTTCGACAAGTTCGACCGGGCGTTCAAGGCGTATTTCGAAGGCATCGAAAACCTGGATGATCTGCTCGAGGCACTGATTCCGGACGACTGGCTGCGGGCCGAGTTCGAGAAGCATTTGTCCGAGGAAGAGAAGGCGAAAATCGAATCCCTGGGTGGCCTCGAGGAGCTCATCGAAACCTTCAAGAAACGCATGGAAGAGCAGAAAGAGCGCCATGCCGGTGGCAACAAGTGGATTGGAACGGGCGGCACCTCGCCATTCGGCGCCAACGGCTACAACCCCGAAGGTTTCCGCATCGGCCAGAAAGACGGTCGTCAGGGCAGGGCGGTTAAGGTCTGGGAAAAACGCGAATTCAAAGACCTGGACGACAGCATCACCCTGGGCATTCGCAACATCAAGGTGGCCCTGCGCCGGTTACGTAAATTTGCTCGACAGGGGGCGGCCGATCAACTGGATATGGATGACACCATCCGCTCCACCGCCCGTAACGCCGGTTACCTCGACCTGAAGATGGTTCCGGAGCGGCATAATGCCGTTAAAGTGCTGATTTTCTTCGATGTGGGTGGTTCCATGGACCCGCACATCCGGGTCTGCGAGGAGCTGTTCTCGGCGGCGCGGCTGGAATTCAAGCACATGGAGTATTTCTACTTTCACAACTTCGTGTACGAGAGTGTGTGGAAGAACAATATTCGCCGCATGAATGAAACCAGTAGCACCTGGGACATCCTTCACAAGTACACGCCGGACTACAAAGTGATCTTTGTGGGCGATGCCACCATGGCACCCTATGAGATTACCCACCCGGGCGGCTCCATCGAGCACTGGAACGAAGAAGCCGGTGCCACATGGATGCAGCGGATTACCGAGCACTTCAACAAGGTGGTCTGGCTGAATCCGCTACCGGAGAGCTATTGGGGTACCGGAGGGTCGCTGGGGATTACCCGGCAGCTGGTGGAAGACCACATGTACCCGCTTACCATTGAAGGCCTGGAATCGGCCATGAAGCAGCTGAGCAAATAAAAAAAGCCGATGCGCGGTTAACGTATCGGCAAAAGCTCGGCATATTCAAGCGGGGGTTGCCCATTCAGCGCTCCCGCCCCTTCCGTTAAAGCAAGTCAGGGGCCAACCCTTTCCCTTCTGAAGCAAGATCAATAAGTTAACCGGAAAATCGCTGTCTGGTTACTCCCTCTGGCCCCGTCATCTGTCAAATAAACCGACACTTTTGCCGTCTGACCCAAAATGCCATTTGGTGAATTGGATACCGTTCTTGGTTTGTAGCCGGTGTTACTCTTCCTTTCGAATTGTTACACAGCAGGATCAGCATGTTCGGCAGACAAAAATCACAACAGTGCCGGATACCCCCACGGAGCAGGGGGCTTTGGATATCCGGTCTTCCTGTTATGTTGATGATTGCAGCCATGGCCCAGGCCAGTGCTGCGGCCATCGACAACGCCATCAGTGGCCTGGAGGCTGAGGTCTCACGCCATGCTGCCAGCGTGCACACCCTTGAGAAACAGCTGCGCAAGACCATCGATACCCGCGTTGCGGTATCCCTCTCCCTCGCCAACCCGGAAGCACTGGACCTGGATTCTGTCGAACTGTTCCTGAATGGCCGGCCGGTTGGTAATCACCTCTTTACCCTTTCCGAGAGGGAATCCCTTGAAGCCGGCCGCAGCTACCCCCTGTTTACTGGCTATATGGCGGATGGCAATCATCAGCTGACCGCCGTTATCAATGCCAGGGCGGTGAACAAGCGGTTTGTCCGTCGTGAGGTGGTACACCCGTTCCGCAAAGTGTCGGGTGCGATGCAGCTGCAGATGAGCATCGACGCGACCGGGCCGGATTACGAGCCCCGGGTTAGCCTGGACAAACAGCCCTGGGCCGGGGCGGCGACCTCTGAAGCCGGGAATGCTGCAATTGCCCGGCCCAACCGGCAAAAGGAATTACTGCAGGATGCCGAGCAGGCCCGGCAGCAGGGCAGGCTCGATAAGGCCGGTCAGATTCTGGCCGGGATGAAGGAAGGTTACCTGGCCGCAGTGGGTTACATGAACCTGGCGGCTGACTTTGCCGAGACCGACCTTGATCCGTCCCGGGCGCTGGTTGCCCTGCGGGTGGCTATGTCGATGGCGGCCCATGATACCGAGTCGGCACGCAGCCGTGATCTACTCGACCAGCTGCATCTGCGCGCCGGTTACCTGGCCCTGAATAACGAGGAATACGACAAGGCGTTGGGGTTTCTGGAAAAGGTCTCGCTGGACAGTTACCACGCTCCGAGGGCGCTTTACCTGCATGGCCTCGCTCTTTCCGGCAAGGAAAACCACCGGGGCGCCATGCAGAGCTGGCACCGGGCCAAGAAATTCCCCCTGGCGTTTCCCGGTGTGGCGGAAGCCTGGATTGGTATGGGGCGTGGCTACGACATTGCGGGATATCCCGGCCAGGCCGGGGAGTCCTGGCTGGCCGCCAACGTGGCCTTTGAAGGCGAGCGGACAACCCTTTCCAGGCTGGCAGATGGCATCAAAAGCGATGGCGCCTATAAAACCCTGGTAACCGATGCCCGCGGCCCGCAGACCGAGTGGTTCCTTTCGGACAGCCGAACCCTGACCCAGCCACGCATGGCCTATTTGCTTCGTTTCCTGGAAAAAGCCGACACCCAGATCGCGGTACGCCGGGTAGCCGGGCTGGACGAGATGTCGGCAATACTTGAAGAGAACCGGCACAACCTTGAAGTATTTGCGCAGGTTATCGAACACCACGGTGGCATGAACGATCTGTTGGTAGCAGCCCGGGAACTGGCCACCACTGGCCGGGCGCTTGGCCAGCAGGTTCTTCAAACCCGGCAGCAGGCGTCCGGCCAACTGGACGAACTGGCCCTGGGCTTTGTGGCCAACGAAGACCGGCGCATGGAACACGCCATAGACAGAACCGAACAACAAGTGGCGCACCTGTACGAATACCTGGCACTGGAAAAACTGGCCTATGAAGCCAGCGGGGAGAGCCCCCAATGACGCTAATGACCCCGATGGCCCCAACGAAAACCACCGCCCGGGTGAAGTTACGCACCTGCTTGCTGATGGCAGCGCTGGTATCGGCACCGGCTCTGGGCCAGGAATCCTTCCGGGTGGAGCTTGGTCGCGACGGCGAAACCCTGGGTGATATGCGCCCGGTGTTCCTGAAATTCGAAAGCCGGCCATTACCGGCCATTTCGCCTGCCGAAGTTGCTCGCCGCTACCAGAAGCTGTTCGAGAGTTCTGACGAACCGGAAGTGCGCATCGATGCCCTCAACCGCCTGAACAACATCCGTGATCGCTCCGGCCAGGAGGTGGGTTTTTCCGCCGAACAGGAGGCGGGTATCTACGAGGAAGTGCTGGAGAGCTATGAAGACATCCTGGCCAGGGGGTCCTTCTCCGGCCGGCTGGATGAACTGCTGTACCAGATGGCGAAAGCCCACGCGCTGACCGGCCAGCACCGGCAGTCCATCGACCGGCTTGAGCAGCTGATCGGCCTGTATCCGAAATCTCCGCTGGTGCCGGAAGCCCGGTTCCGGGTTGCTGAAGCCGACTTTTCCGCCGGTCGTTACCGGGAGGCCGAAGCGGGGTATCGCCAACTGCTTGATGGCGATGGTAAACAGGATATCGCCTCAAAAGCCCGCTACATGATGGGCTGGAGCCAGTTCAAGCAGGGGGCAGGCGCCTGGGATCGCTCGGTGGAATCGTTCATGGCGTTACTGGATCAGCACTTGCCGGAGCCCGAACGGCTGAATTCACCGCCGGCCGAGAGCCGGGACATGATCGAAGACAGCTTCCGTATTCTGGCCGTGATGGCGGCCCGCTCCGATAACGCGCGATCACTGGACCGCTGGCTTGCCGGGCGAAACCCGGCGCCCTGGGTTCCCATTCTCTATGACCGGCTGGCGGATCTGCATGCCCATGAGGGCCGCTACCAGCAGGCGGTGGCGGTCAATGAAGCCTTTGCGGCAGCCTATCCGGACAACGCTGCAGCATCGGATATGCTGGCTCAGAGCGTTGAATTCTGGCAGATGGCCGGAGATGCCGGGGCCGCCAGAGTCGCACGTTCCGATTATGTTGCGCGCTTCGCTTCGGATGCGCGTTATACCGCCCTGAACGGCAACCAGAAGGCAAACTGGCGCGATTACAGCCGGTTCCTGGCCGACTATCACTACGCCGGCAAGCGCTGGAGCCGGTCGGCTGATTATTACGAATCCCTGGCGTTGCGAGCCGATAACACCGGCGAAATCCTGCACCTGGCCGGCGATGCAAGATTGCAGATGGGGCGCCTTGACCAGGCCCTGGCGAATTTCGAGAAAGCGGCCTACACGTATTCCCATGACCGCTCAGCGGAATCTGCCTGGGCGGCGATCAGCATTCTGCGGGGCAGGCTGGGCAACCGCTCCGAACCTGTTAACGGGGCACTGGCTAGCCTGAGTTCCGCCGAACAACGCTACACCAATGCTTTCGGGCCGGATGCCAGGCTGTCCGCTTTACGTGCCGATCTCGCCAACCGCTGGCTTGAAGCCGGTGACGGCCAGCAGGCGCTTCTGTATGCCCGCGCCACGCTGGACTGGTCGGAAGCAAGCGCTCGGGAACAGTACGCCGCCTGGCTGGTTACGGCCCGGGTACGGCAGGGTGATGGCGACTATCCGCAGGCGGAGGCAGCCTGGCGCCAGGCGCTGCAACTGGTGCAGGCAACTCCGGAGGTGGCCGAGGCCCGGGATGATAAGCAGAAAATCCAGAACCAGTTGGCCACCGCAATATACCGGCAAGCAGAAACCGCCGCGGGCGCTGGTAAGACAGCACTGGCCGTTGCCAATTTCCAGCGAGTGGAAACCATCCTCCCTGGCTCGGAAATCGCCATCAAGGCCCGCTTCGATGCTGCCAACACCCTGCTGAAGGCTGCAGACTGGCAAACCGCCATTAATGAATTGCGCCGGTTCCGCCTCGATTTTCCTGAAGATGCCCTTACTGCTGAAACCAGTGAAAAGCTGGTCTACGCCTATCAACAATCCGGTCAGCCGGTGAAAGCCGCGGGCGAACTCATGGCCGCTGCCGGTTCTGCGCCGGAGCCCTGGCCCATAAAATTGCGTGCCGCAGCGCTGTACCACGAGGCGGGTGCTGAGCCGGAACGTAACGATCTTTACCAGCAGTGGCTGGCCGTTGCGCCTGAGCCCACCGATGCGAGGGATCACCTGCAGCAGCAGAGTATGCGTCAGCGCCTGATTGAGTCCGGCATCGATGTTTCGAATCAGCAGAACACCCTGCTGGCCCGGGAAGACGCCAGTGAGTGGCACTCGGAAGAGACCCTGCAATGGGCCGCAGATGCTGCGTTGGCGCTGGGCTCCGGTGCTGCTGAACGTTTCGCAGCCATTGCGTTGACTGCGCCCCTCGAAACCACCCTCGCCAGAAAGCAGCAAGCCATGGAGCAGGCGCAAACCTACCTGCTGCAAGCGGAGTCCTTTGCCGGTGAGGACGTGCAGTCCGAAGTCTTGTACCGGCGGGCAGAGCTCTACCGAACCCTGGCCAGTGACCTGATGGCATCAGAGGTGCCGGCCGAACTGAACGATATGGAAACCATGCAATACCAGATGCTGCTGGAGGAAGAAGCCTTCCCGCTGGAAGAACGGGCCATGGCACTGCATGCCCGTAACCATCAGCGCATTACCGGGCAGGGCTATGACCAGTGGATCGCTCGCAGCCTGGAAGCGCTGGCAGGTATGCATCCGGGCCGTTACCAGAGGGAACTGCGATGGATGAGCTGGAACATGGAGGGTAACGACGATGCCTGAGTTCAGTCTTCGCTGCCGTACGGTCGGTGCACTGATCGGACTGGTTATGCTGGCGGGGTGTGCTTCTACCGGGCCTGTCTCCAAACAAGCGGAACCGGAGCCTATACGTTCGCCGGAGCAGGCCCGGGAACTGTCCCGGCAGGGCATGCTCGCGCACCAGCAAGGCCAGACGTCGGTGGCCATTGAAGCACTGCAAAAAGCCGTGGCGCTGGACCCGACCGACGCCGCGGCGGCCAACAACCTGGCCCTGCTGCTGAAGCAGCAAAACCGGTTTGAAGAAGCCGCCGGCGTGCTCAAAACCGCCATTCAGCGCAGCCCGGATGTGGCTGACCTCCATTACAACCTGGCCGTTATTTCAGAAATTTACCTGCTCCATCTTTCCGCTGCGCTTAACCATTACCAGCGCTACACCGAGTTGGCCGCGGAGGAAGACAAGGCCGTCACCGGCTGGATGGCCGACCTTCAGAGGAGATTGCAATGAGCCCGGTGATTCGTGCTGTCGCAACCGCCCTGATGCTGGTTTTTGCCCCTGCTGCGTTGGCGCAAAGTGCCGACACAACCGAGGCCGAATCGCCGGAGCGGCCTGGCTTTGAGGTGGCCGGAATTTCCGCCAGTGGCGGCGAAGACGACCCCCGGGTGCTCTACATTTTGCCCTGGCAGGCACCCAGCCTGCCGCGCCGGCCCCGGGCCGAACTGAACCGGGAAGCGCCGGAACTGGATCAACCGCTTTCAACCCGGACGCTGGAAAGCCATCGCCAGTTCCGGCAGACCCTGAACCCGCTGGTGTTGCAGCCCTTAACCGCAGCACCCGGCCAGACCCAACCGTGACACAGCAGTAGACGGAGAAACGCACCATGCTCGACACCATCATCCGATTTTTTCAGGAAGGCGGCCCATTCATGTACCCCATCGCGCTGGTTCTGGCGCTTGGCCTGGCCATAACACTGGAACGCTTCATCTACCTGGGAGCGGTGCGGCGCAGAAACCGGCTCGCCTTTGAGCGGGGCATTCTGCCGGCCCTGCAAAAGCGGGATTTCAAGCGGGCCATGAAAGCTGCGTCTACCTCCGACAGCGCCATTGCGGCCGTGATGGGGGCCGGGATTTCGCGCCTGCTGTCAAACAGCCGCCGTGAAGACATCGAATACGCCATGGAAGAAGGCTTGATGGAAGTCTTACCACGGCTGGAAAAGCGCACCCAGTACCTGGCAACCCTGGCCAATGTCGCCACGCTGCTTGGCCTGCTTGGCACCATCATCGGCCTGATCGCCGCCTTTACCGCGGTTGCCGCGGCGGATCCGGCCCAGAAGGCTACCTTGTTGTCGGAAAGTATTTCCGTAGCCATGAACACCACCGCCTTTGGCCTGATCTCTGCCATTCCGCTGCTGCTGTTCCACGCCTTGCTGCAAACCCGCACCAATGAAATTGTCGACAGCTTCGAGATGGCCGGCGTGAAACTGCTGAATATCGTGTCCGACCCGGATGCACCGGTCGCTGCGTGAGCCCGCATCATAAAGCCAGGACAAACAGGAGTATGGCGATATGAGACGTCGACATCGCAGGCTTGAGGCCTCGGCGGACCTGGACATTACCGCGTTTCTGAACCTGATGATCGTCCTGGTTCCGGTATTGCTGCTGGGCATGGTGTTCACCCAGATCCGCATGATCGAACTCAACTTCCCGGGCATGGAAGCGGGAGAGGCTCCGCCGGCAGACCAGTTCCGGCTGGTGGTTACCGTGATTCCTGATGGGCTGGAAGTAGCCGACAGCGATCGCGGGCTGATTGAGGTGCTGCCGGCGAAAGAGCAGATTCAGGACTACGAGGGTTTGCGCTCGGTGCTGCAGCAGATCAAGTCCCGGGTGCCGGATAAAACCGATGTGATCCTGGAAGTGGGGCCGGAGGTGGATTACCAGACCCTGGTGACCGTCATGGATACGGTGCGTTCCTATTCGGCGGTGGTGGCCGCCAGCGTGGTGGAAGCGGAGCTGTTTCCGGACGTTTCCCTGATGGATGCTGAAGAGGGCCGGACACTGGCCGCACGGGCAGATGCGGCAAATGGGGAGGGCGCATGAAAACCTCCCGCAGAGCAAGGCTGCGCCAGCGTCATTACCGCAGGATGCACCGGGCCGGAGGCCTGAACCTGGTGTCGCTGATGGATATCTTCACCATCCTCGTGTTCTTCCTGATGGTGAATTCCTCTGATGTAAAAGTGATGCAGAACACCGCCGATGTGCCTTTACCGGTTTCCACCTCGGAGAAGGATGCCGTTGAGAACCTGACCATTCAGGTCAGCGGCCAGTCCATTCTGGTGCAGGGCCGGGAAGTCGCCCGGGTGGATAGCATCGGTGCCGATGACCTGCACGTGGCCGGCTTGTCGGAAGAGCTGGCCTATCGCCGAAATCGCTGGGCGGAGATACCGGAACAGGGCCTGGAAGTCACCATTATGGCAGGCCGGGAGACCGACTATCGCCTGTTACGAAAGATCATGAAAACCTGTGTAGACGAGCAGTTCCGCCAGGTGCGGCTGGCCGTGGAAGCGGAGGTTCGCAATGGCTGAGCGTCAGCAGGTCGGAAGCACCCGTTTACCCTGGAGCCGTGACCGGGCAGAAAGCATTCGCTTTGGCGTAATTGTGATCGTGATGCTGGCGGCATTCCTGGTGCCTGCGGTGATCATTCCGGGGCTGACCGTGCCCGAGCCGGAGCGGTCCGAGGCCGAAAAGGTTCCGCCCAGACTGGCCCGGCTGGTCGAAACCCCGGCGCCGGTAGAACCGCCTGAGCCGGTCAAACCTGAACCCGAACCTGAGCCGGAGCCGGAGCCGGAGCCAGAGCCGGTCGCAAACGTCGAGGAAGTGACGCCGCCGGAACCGACTCCGGAGCCTCAGCCCGAACCTGCAAAACCGGCTGCAACCGTCGCGGATAAGCCTGCCCAGACTACCGAGCAAGCGAGGGAAACCGCCGCACGCTCGGGCCTTTTTGCCATGAAAGACCGGCTGGCCGCCTTAACCCGGGCAGAACAAACGCCGGTACCGGTGGCACGGCAGGCCAATATCACCGGTGATGAATCTGATGTGGCGGAACCCGAGGTGAACCGGGAGCAAGCGCTGGCCGGCAGTGGTGGCGTGCAGGACAGTGACGCGCCAGTCAGGGAGGTAGCGGTTGCCGAACACCAGGTGAGTCAGGTGCAGGCACCGAAAGAAGAGGTGCAGGTGGCCCGGGCGAAACCTGCTGCCAGGCCTTCGGTTGGCCAGCGCGCCATGAGCAATATCCGGCAGGTATTCGATGCCCAGAAGAGTGTGCTGTATTCGCTGTACCAGCGGGAGCTGCGGCAGGACCCGACCCTGGAAGGCAAGGTTACCCTGGAACTGGTTATCGAGCCGGACGGCAGTGTCTCGGCCTGTCAGGTGGTGGGCTCAGAACTTGGTAACCCCGGCCTTGAGCAGCGTATCGCCATGCGGGTGCGGATGTTCAACTTCGGATCGGCGCAGGTAGAAACCCGGAAGGTTCAATTCCCGATTGAATTCCTTCCGGGCTGATCAGCGCCGGTTCAGCCTTCGATGGTAATCTTCGGCAGGCGGGGTTTCTGCAGGGAAATTTTCTCGGTAGGGGCGATCACCTTGGCTTCGCCACTTACCACTTGCTGGTCGTTCTGGTTACGCACATCGCAGCCGAACACCACCCGGTTCTTCGGTTCCTTGGCCAGCACCGTGAGGGTGACGGTCAGGGTATCGTCCAGCTTCACCGGCCGCTTGAATGCCAGGCTTTGTTCCAGGTAGATCGTGCCCGGGCCCGGCATCACGGTCGCCAGTGCGGCAGAAATCAGCGAGCCACTCCACATGCCATGGGCAATGCGTTCCTTGAACATGGATTCGGCGGCAAATTCCGAGTCCAGGTGCACCGGGTTAACGTCTCCGGACACGGCCGCAAACAGCACCAGTTCGTCTTCGGTCAGGGTCCGGGTGAAGGTGGCAGAATCGCCTTCGTTCAGCTCGCTGTAGGTGATATTTTCCAGGGTATCGAGGGTGTCGCTCATCACAGGCTCCGGTGATTGGTGTTTCCAGCAAGGGGTGCTTTCGTTGTCCTGAAACCTACCTCATCATTAACAAAACTGCTATTCTCTCCACCACTTTTTGAGGCTGATACTTTTGTAGGGTTGATTTTTTAATCAATTCGCGCCGTTCAGACAGGAGATGGTGATGGATTTCGAGCAGTTCTATCAAGACAAATACCCCGCCGGCATTCCCCGGGAGGTAGACCTTAAGAAATACAAGAACATGGTGGATGTCTTCGAGCAGGCCGTTAAGAAATACGGTGACCGCCCGGCATTCTCCGCAGTCGGCGCTACGCTGACCTACAAGGATCTTGATACCCAGAGCCGCAACTTTGCTGCATGGCTTCAGAACAAAACCGACCTTAAACCCGGCGACCGCATCGCGGTACAGATGCCCAACGTTTCCCAGTATCCGGTAGTAGTTTTCGGTGCCATGCGTGCGGGCATGATCGTGGTGAACACCAACCCGCTGTATACCACCCGTGAAATGGAGCACCAGTTCAACGACTCCGGCGCCAAGGCCCTGGTGGTGCTGGCTAACATGGCGGAAAACGCGGAGAAGGTGCTGCCTCATACCGGTATCGAGCATGTCATTATTACCGAAGTGGCCGACATGCATTCACCGCTCAAGCGTACCCTGATGAACGCTGCGGTTAAGTACCTGAAGAAAATGGTACCGCCGTTTAACATTCCGGGTGCCCACAAGCTGCCAGCCGTTCTCAGCGCCGGTGCCCGCGAGAAGTTCACCCCGGTCGACATCAAGCTGGATGACCTGGCTGCACTGCAGTATACCGGCGGTACCACAGGCGTAGCCAAGGGTGCCATGCTGACCCACGCCAACCTGGTGGCTAACCTGACCCAGGTTCGCCCGATGCTGGAAGACCAGATTGAAGAAGGCAAGGAAGTGGTGATTGCACCGCTGCCCCTTTACCACATTTATTCCTTCACCCTGAACTGCGGCATCATGCTGGAAGCCGGCGCCCACAACATCCTGATCCCGAACCCCCGTGATATCCCGGGCTTTGTGAAGGAGCTGCAGAAGCAGAAGTTCTCCGCCTTTATCGGCCTGAACACCCTGTTTGTCGCCCTGTGCAACAACGAAGAATTCCAGGATCTGGACTTCTCCGGCCTGAAGCTGACCGCCTCCGGTGGTATGGCCCTGACCAGCGACACGGCCAAGATGTGGGAGCGTGTGACCGGTTGTGAAATCAGCGAAGGTTACGGCATGACCGAAACCTCTCCGGTGGTTACCTTCAACCCCCGCAGCGCCATCCAGATTGGCACCATCGGCCTGCCGATTCCGTCTACCGTGATCAAAACCATTGATGACGACGGCAATGAAACCCCGGTTGGCGAACCCGGTGAGCTGTGCGTGAAAGGCCCGCAGGTAATGCGTGGTTACTGGCAGCGCCCGGATGACACCCAGAAGTCATTCACTGAAGACGGTTACCTGAAAACCGGCGACATCGCGCTGATCCAGGAAGACGGCTACATTCGTATCGTCGACCGTAAAAAAGACATGATTATCGTGTCTGGCTTCAACGTGTTCCCGAACGAAATCGAAGACGTGGTAACCAGCCATCCGAAAGTGGTGGAGTGTGCTGCGGTTGGTATCCCGGATGCCAAGAGTGGCGAAGCCGTGAAGGTTTACGTGGTGCCCACCCAGGAAGGCGTTACCGCCAATGAGATCAAGGAATTCTGCCGCGAGCGCCTGACCGCGTACAAGGTGCCCAAGCACTTTGAATTCCGCGACGAACTGCCCAAGAGTAACGTGGGCAAGATCCTGCGCCGCGAACTGCGGGATGAAGCCAACGCCTGATTCCTGGTGTTGCCTGCTCTCCCGGGAGAGCCCAGAGACCCTGCTTCGGCGGGGTCTTTGTGTTTCTGCAGGGGCGATTTCCCGTTAGACTGTGGCGCCTGAACAGATCCAGCCCCCAGCAAGAGCCCGTAAACCGAGCAATGACAGAACCGACCCGTAGTAACGCACCCGATACCATCACCGCTGACCCGCAAGCAGCCGTGAAGGCTTTTATGAGCCAGCTGGACGCCTGTAACCAGCAGGAGGCGGCGCGCATTATTCGTCAGGTCAGCCGGAGCAAGGGCAGGCCCGGGCAGAAGGATCTGGAGAAAATGGCACGCTGGCTGGATCAGGGGCTGGACAAGGTGCGGAAGCGACAAGCCCTGCACAAGCCAGCCAGTTTTCCGGACAGCCTGCCGGTCAGTGCCCGGGTAGAGGACATCAGCCGGGCCATCGAGCAAAACCAGGTGGTCATCATTGCCGGTGAAACCGGCTCCGGTAAAACCACCCAGATTCCCAAAATCTGCCTGAACCTGGGCCGGGCCATCCGCGGGCTGGTGGGCCATACCCAGCCCCGGCGGATTGCCGCACGCAGTGTGTCGGCCCGGATTGCGGAGGAACTGGGCGAGCAGGTCGGGCAGCAGGTGGGTTATCAGGTGCGTTTCACCGATAACACCTCCGAGTCGTCCCGGATCAAGGTGATGACAGACGGTATCCTGCTGGCGGAAATCCAGCACGACCGCTTTCTCGACAAGTACGACACCCTGATTATCGATGAAGCCCACGAGCGCAGCCTGAATATCGACTTCCTGCTGGGCTACCTGCGCCAGTTGCTGCCCAAGCGTCCGGACCTGAAAATCATCATCACCTCCGCCACCATTGAGGTAGAGCGCTTCAGCGAGTTCTTTGACAAGGCTCCGGTGATTGAAGTCAGCGGCCGTACCTATCCGGTGGATGTTCGCTACCGCCCGCTGGCCGGCGATGAAGACGACCGGGATCAGGGCTGGACCGATGGGGTGCTCTCGGCACTGGAAGAAATCGAACAGCACGAGCGTACGGAAAAACAGCCTCCGGGAGATGTGCTGGTGTTCCTGCCCGGCGAGCGGGAAATCCGTGCCCTGAGCAAGGTGCTGCGCCATGCCGAGCTGCGGCACACCGAAGTGCTGCCGCTGTATTCCCGGCTCAGTAACCAGGAGCAGAACCGCGTTTTCCAGGCCCACAAGGGCCGGCGCATTGTGCTCTCCACCAACGTGGCGGAAACCTCCCTGACGGTGCCGGGCATTCGCTATGTGATTGACACCGGCGTTGCCCGCATCAGCCGTTACAGCGTGCGTTCAAAGATCCAGCGCCTGCCTATCGAGCCCATCTCCCAGGCCAGTGCCAACCAGCGGGCAGGGCGCTGCGGCCGGGTGGCACCGGGTATCTGTTTTCGCCTGTACGATGAAACCGATTTTCTGAATCGCCCGGAGTTCACCGATCCGGAGATTCTGCGCACCAACCTGGCGTCCGTTATTCTGCAAATGGCCACCTCCGGGCTGGGCGAGATTCGCCATTTCCCGTTCCTGGAAGCACCGGACCGCCGCCAGGTTAACGATGGCTACAAACTGCTGGAAGAGCTGAGCGCGGTTGACGACAAGCGCCGTGTCACCAAACTCGGCCGTACCATGGCCCGCCTGCCGCTGGACCCGCGCCTGGCCCGGATGCTGGTCACTGCGGCAGACCACGGCAGCCTGGCAGAGGTGCTGATCGTGATTGCCGGCCTCAGCATCCAGGACCCGAGGGAGCGACCCCAGGACAAGCAACAGGCGGCAGACCAGGCCCACGCTCCGTTCAACGACAAAGAATCCGACTTTGCCACCTTGCTGAATATCTGGAACTGGTTCGAGGAACAACGCCAGGAATTGTCCCAGAACCAGCTCAAAAAGCTGTGCCAGAAGACCTTCCTGAGCTGGATGCGCATGCGGGAGTGGCGCGATATCCATCGCCAGCTGACCCTGATTTGTCGCGAGCAAAAGCTCAGCATGAACCGGGACCCGGCCAACTACGACCGGATCCACAAGGCTATTCTGGCCGGCTTGCTGGGCCAGATTGCAGTGAAAGTCGAAAAGCGGGAATACCTGGCCACCCGAAACCGTAAGGTGATGATCTTCCCCGGTTCGAAAGTGGCCAAGTCCGGCCCCAAGTGGATCGTGGCGGCAGAAATTGTCGAAACCAGCAAGGTGTTCGCCCGCATGGTGGCGGGCATACAGCCGGAGTGGGTAGAACCGCTGGCGGGTCATATTGTGAAGCACCACTATTTCGAGCCCCACTGGGAACAGAAGCGAGCCCAGGTCATGGGGTATGAAAAGGTCACCCTCTACGGCCTGGATGTGGTGCCCAAACGCCGCATTCCCTACGCCAAGGTCGACCCTGAAGAATGCCGTAACCTGTTTATCCGGCGGGCGCTGGTGGAGGGCGATTATCAGTCCAAAGCCCCCTTTATTGCCCGCAACCGGGAAATGCTCGACACCGTCGAGAACCTGGAAAAGAAAACCCGCCGCCGGGACCTGCTGGTAGACGACGAAGTGCTGGTGGCCTTCTACGACGAGCGCCTGCCTTCGGAAATCGTCAGTGGCCGGCATTTTGAAAGCTGGTGGAAAGGCCTGTCGGCAGAAGAACTGAAAAAGCTGGAACTGACCGAAGCCGATGTGCTGCAACGCCCGCTGGACCAGGGCGCGGCGGAGCAGTATCCCGACTACCTGGAGTGGGAAGGGGTGAAATACCCCCTGAGCTATGAATTCGAACCCACCAGCGAGCGTGACGGGGTGACCCTGAAAGTGCCCCTGATGGCCCTGAAGCAGATTCCTTCCCGCCGGCTGGAGTGGCTGGTGCCGGGGCTTTTGCGAGAGAAATGCATTGCGCTGGTCAAAGGCTTGCCCAAATCCCTGCGCCGGAACTTTGTGCCGGTGCCGGATTTTGTCGATGCCGCGCTCGCCAACATGCAGCCGAGTAACGAGCCGCTGGCCCTGAAGCTGGGCGAGCAACTGCGCCGGATGACCGGTGTGCAGATTGACCCCCAGGCCTGGCCGGAAGACGAATTACCCAGACACCTGCGGATGAACCTTCGGGTAACCGGCAACAAGGATAAAACCATTGCCGAAAGCCGGGACACCGACGAGCTGCAGGCGAAGCTGGAGGGCAGGGCAACCGAAGCCCTCGCCTCAGTTACCAGAGAAAACACTGGCGACCATAAGGTAAAGGAATACCTGGACTGGCAGTTCGGCAGCCTGCCGGAGCAGGTCCAGACCGAAAAGGGCGGTATGCAAGTAACCGTGTACCCGGCCCTGGAAGACCTGGGCAAACAGGTTCGGGAAATCCGCTGCCTGGACCGGCTGACCGCCGGGGATACCACCCGCCGTGGTATCGCCCGCCTGATCATCAACCGTTTCGGAAACACCCTGTCAGACCTGGAGCGCAAGCTGCCCCGGTTCAAGCAGTCGGCATTGATGTTTGCCCCGGTCGGGCAGGCGAAGGCACTGCTGGATGACCTGCTGTTGTCTGCGGTGATGCAGCACTTCCTGGCCGGCGACCTGCCCAGGGATGAAGGCGCCTTCAACCGGGTTTACGAGCAGCACCGGGGCGATTTCATTCCTGCCCTGGAAGCGGCGGATGAGCGACTGTTCCAGGCCATGAGCGGCTACCAGAAGGTGGCAAAGCAACTCAAAGGCAAGATCAACCTGGCCCTCGCCAACAGCATGGCAGACCTGAAATTCCAGTTGCAGCACCTGGTGTATCCCGGTTTCCTGGTGGCCACGCCGGCAACGTGGCTGGATCGATTCGGGGTGTATTTCGAAGCGGCTTTGATACGGCTGGAGAAAATGCCCCGGGAAATGGGTCGGGAGCGGGAGTTTCTGCACACCATCGAGCCGCTCTGGGCCCGTTATGCCACCAGGCAGGAACAGCAGAAACGCCAGGGCGTTCGTGACCCGGAACTGGAACTGTACCGGTGGATGCTGGAAGAGTACCGGGTCTCCTTCTTCGCCCAGCAACTGGGCACCGCCATGACGGTGTCGGTCAAGCGGCTGGATAAACAGTGGGAAAACACCCGGATATAAATTGCACCAGCCTGGTACCCGAGGATGATAGTCCAGCGGGCAAATCCGGCGGACTGTGTTAGTATTTCTGACAGTTAATTGTCAAAAACTGTTTTATAACCATGACGTGGGGTTATTGTGATTAAAGCCGTCATCAGCGGAACCGGCCTGTTTACGCCGCCCGCCATCATCGAGAACGACGAACTGGTCGAAGCCTTCAACCAGTATGTAGAGCTGTACAACAACGAACACGCGGAAGAGATAGCCCGCGGCGAGCTGACAGCCCTGCAACCCTCGTCATCTGCTTTTATCGAAAAGGCGTCTGGCATCAAGCGCCGGCACGTGATCGACCGGGAAGGAATCCTGGACCCGAAGCGGATGAAACCGTACATTCCCGAGCGCAGCAACGACGAACCATCGGTGCAGTGCGACATGGCAGTTGCAGCCTGTAAAGAAGCCCTTGAGCAGGCAGGTAAAACCGCCGCCGATGTAGACGCGGTGATTGTGGCATGCTCCAACATGCAGCGCGCCTATCCCGCCGTGTCTATTGAGGTGCAGGAAGCCCTGGGTATTAACGGCTTCGCCTACGACATGAACGTGGCCTGCAGTTCTGCCACCTTCGGCTTGCAGGCTGCGGTGAACTCGGTGGAAAACGGTGCTGCCCGCGCCGTGCTGGTGGTCAGCCCGGAAATCTGCTCCGGCCACCTGAACTTCCGTGACCGCGACAGCCACTTTATCTTTGGTGACGCCTGCACCGCCATCCTGGTGGAGCGGGAAGAAAACACCCAGCCGGGGCAGGGCTTCGAGATCCTGGGCACTCGTCTGAAGACCCAGTTCTCCAACAGCATCCGTAACAACTTCGGTTTCCTGAACCGGGCGGATGACAGTGGCGTGGGCAAAGCGGACAAGCTGTTTATCCAGCAGGGCCGGAAAGTATTCAAGGAAGTGTCACCGCTGGTGGCTTCCACTATCCAGGATCACCTGGCTTCCCTGAACCTGGAACCGGACAACCTGGACCGCATGTGGCTGCACCAGGCCAACCTGAACATGAACCAGCTGATTGCCCGCAAGGTTCTTGGCCGGGATGCCACCGAGCAGGAAGCACCGGTGATTCTGGACGAATACGCCAACACAAGTTCGGCCGGCTCAATCATTGCCTTCCACAAGCACAAGGATGACCTGAAAGCCGGCGACCTGGGAGTGATCTGCTCCTTCGGTGCCGGCTATTCCATCGGCAGCGTGGTGGTTCGCCACCGCTAATCCGGTTTACCTCGCTGCCAGGGCCTTCAGGGTGTCTGGCAGCGGGGTGGATTTGCGGGTTGTCCGGTCTACCCACACGATCTTTGCATAGCCTTCCGCGTAAACATCGCCGGTGTCGGCATCTTTCAGCAGATGGTAGGTGTCGAGGCTGGTCGTTCCCGCTTTGTCTGCATAAGTTTCAACAACCACACTGGCAGGGTGCGTCAGTTCCTTCAGAAAGGTGGCGCTGGTCTTTATAATAACCGGTCCGGTCGGGTCTTCTGCTTTACCCAGACCCAGTTCCGCCAGCCAGACAATGCGGGCTTCCTCGTAAAAACGGAAGTAAACTGTATTATTGGCGTGGCCGTATGCATCCATATCGCCCCAGCGCAGGGCCATGGACAGCGAACTGACGGGATTACCCGGTACAGACATCTGAGTTTCCTCCGGAACAGTGACACAAGAAAAATAAAGCGCCGGTATTGTCGACGAACTGAAACAGGTTAAACAACCCGAGAGTGCAAAATGAGAGAGTTTGATATCCGGCGTTGGGCGCCCGGCGTGCTGCTGTTTACGGCACTGGCCCTTGGTGCAACAGCCGTGCAGGCCCAGAATCTGCAAGAGCCGCCCATGGAAGGCGAGGCGATGCCTGCCAATACCGACGACCCCTACGAGAACTGGAACCGCAAGGTATACGCCTTCAACGATGCCATCGACCGCTGGTTCCTGCGCCCGGTAGCCAGTGGTTACCGGACCGTGACCCCGGACATCGTAGATCGCGGCGTGACCAATTTCTTCAACAACCTCACCGAAATCCGAAATTTCACCAACAGCCTGTTTCAGCTGAAAGGGGAATCGGCCGTGGTGGCCTTTGGCCGGTTTACCTTCAATACCGTGTTCGGACTGGGCGGTATTTTTGATGTAGCCACGGCTTGGGAACTGCCCGAGCGACCGGAAGATTTCGGCCAGACCCTCGGCCACTGGGGCGTAGGTTCCGGCCCTTACCTGATGCTTCCGCTACTGGGCCCGTCCACGCCACGGCATTTTTCCGGCCTGGCCTCGGACAGCTTTATGCTGCCGTCAGCCTGGGATGCGGTCGACAGCCCGGAATGGTATTACCTGCGCACCCTGCAGATTGTTGATAAGCGGGCAGACCTGATTCCAGCGGAAAGCTTTATTTCCGGGGACCAGTACACGTTTGTGCGCAATGCCTTCCTGCAGCGTCGTGAATTCCTGATTAACGATGGTAAGATCACGGAAGATCCCTTCGCGGACGACGACGATTTCATGCTCGAGGATTTCTGAGCAGTAAAGCCGGGAGGCAACAGGTGATCAAGGACCCCAGAATTTCCCGTTTTCGCAAAGCCCTGGCCGGCGCTACGACCTATGAGCAGTGGATGGAAGCCGGGCTGGAGCTGGATTTTCTGGAAGGCAATGCCGAGTGGAAGGAAGAGTTCGTTTCTGACCTTTACCACTACGAGCTGATCTATGATCGCCTGAGCAACCTCAAACAGTATCGCCAGCAAAATGACTTCGAGCGCCTCAAGCGGGCGCTGCGTGAAGGCCTGCACCACGATCTGGGCAATATGGGGAACCCGGCCCTGTACACCCGCTCCCGGGTGGGCACCAAGCACCTGATCGAAGAATACATCAGCCAGGTGTGTGAAGCCCTGGATTACCTGTGCGATCACCCGGTGCCGGGCTTTCCGGTTTACGACAAGCTGCAGTTCTTCCGCGATACCCTGACCAGCTTCGGCCGGCCCACGCTGTTGCTCAGCGGTGGTGCATCGCTGGGCATGTTCCATTTCGGAGTCATCAAGGCACTGTGGGAAAAGGGGCTGCTGCCCCAGGTGATCGCCGGCTCCAGTATCGGCGCCATTATCGCGGGTATTCTCGGGGTACACACCGATGCCGAGATACCGGAAATGCTGGTGCCGGAGAACCACAACCTCAAGGCCTGGAAATGGCGCGGGCTGATCAGCGCCATGCGCGGCGAAGGCCTGATGGACCAGCAAACCCTGCAGCAATGCCTGCGCGCGAATATCGGCGAATACACCTTCGAAGAAGCCTATCAGCGCACTGGCCGCAGCATTAACATCAGCGTGTCGCCGGTGCAGTCCAATCAGAAAGCCCGGTTGTTGTGCGGTTACACCTCGCCGTACCTGATGGTGTGGAGTGCCGCCCTGGCCAGTGCTGCGGTGCCTGGGGTGTTCCCGCCGGTCACCCTGATGAAGAAAGACCTTTACGGCAATGCGCTGCCGTATATGCCCAGAATCCAGTTTGTGGACGGTTCCGTGGTCAGTGACCTGCCCATCGAGCGCCTGATGCATTTGTACGATGCCAATTTCAGCATCGTCAGCCAGACCAACCCCCATGTGGTGCCGTTCCTGGCGGAACAGGCAGACGAAAAACTCTCGCTGCCGCGCCTGCCAATGCATTTCCTGAAGTCGGAAGTGCAGTTCCATGGCCGTGGCGTGTTCGACTACCTGCGCAAGCGGGTGCGCCCGGAACTGCTCAGGCAGGCCTCCGGGCAACTGTATACCATCATGGCCCAGCGTTACTCCGGCGACGTAACCATTGCCCCGGAGTATTCCTTGCGGCACTATCGCGGCATGTTGTCGAACCCGAGCCCGGAGTATGTTCGCGAGATGATCCTGGCTGGCGAGCGGGCCACCTGGCCGAAGATTTCGATGATCCGGACCCATGCCCGGATTTCCAAGACCCTCGAACGTTGTGTGCGCCGCCTTAAGCAGCAGAACCGGCGGGCGGTAGAATTGAAACTGGTCAGCGGTACTGCGCCGGCCAGGTCCTGAGGAAACATGTACTACGATTTTTTTGGCTTTCGGGAACCGCCTTTCTCCATTGCGCCGGACCCCCGCTACCTGTACCTGAGTGACCGCCACAAAGAAGCCCTGGCGCACCTGATGTATGGCGTGCAGGGGCAGGGCGGTTTTATCGTGATTACCGGTGAGGTAGGAACCGGCAAAACCACGGTCTGCCGCTGTTTTATCGAGAACGCACCGGAACACGTCGACATAGCGCTCATCCTGAATCCCCGGCTCTCGGCCCGGGAGTTGCTGTCGGCTATCTGCGACGAACTGGGCATTGCCCACGCAGCCAACGCCACCATCAAGATCCTGGTGGATGCCATCAACCAGGACCTGCTCAAGGCCCACGCCGCCGGCCGGCACAAGGTACTGATTATCGATGAGGCCCAGAACCTCTCCGCAGAAGTGCTGGAACAGCTGCGCCTGCTGACCAACCTGGAAACCGCCGAGAAAAAGCTGTTGCAGATTGTGCTGCTGGGCCAGCCGGAGCTGCAGGACATCCTGGCCCTGCCGGAGTTGCGCCAGCTGAACCAGCGGGTAACCGCCCGTTACCACCTGGATGCCATCGACCAGGCGGAACTGCCAGCCTACCTGCAATACCGGCTGAGCGTGGCTGGCCTGCGCGGTGACCTTTTTTCTGCCGGTGCGGTCAAAAATCTGTATCGCGCCAGCGAGGGTGTACCCCGGTTGATCAACCTGATCAGCGACCGTGCGCTGCTGGGCGCCTATGCCGAGGGCGAACACCAGATAACCCGCGCCCATATCAAGCGGGCTGCGAAAGAAGTGACCGGTGGTATCCGTAACGGCAGCCGCCGGACCGGCTCCGGCGGGCCGGCCAAAAGCCAACTGGCCCTGGTGGCAGCCAGTATTCTGCTGGCCATTATTGCCACCCTGTGGCTGCTGGACAGCCCGGATTCGGTGAACAAGGCCCTGGCCGATAGCAACCCGGAAGTTCAGACCGGTGGCACCATCGAGCGGGACGAGACTACAGATCCTGTCCCTGCCGAACAAAGCCCCGAGTCGGCCGAACCCGCTGCCACCCAGCCGGCTTCGTTTGTTCTCGACAGCCACGCCATGCCTCGCGCCGAGGCCTTTGTTGAACTGTTTGGTATCTGGGGCAACGACTACAACCCTACCGCTTTCCCCAACGCCTGTGACCACGCCCGGAATTCAGGTTTGCGTTGCCTGGAGCGCCAGGGCAGCCGCCGCAGCCTGGAATTTATTGATCGCCCGGCCCTGTTAGTGCTCAAGCCGGAAAATGGCGAGGCCCGCTATGCGGTGCTGCGTTCACTGGATGGCGACACCGCCACCCTGGCGGTTCCGGGGGGCACCGAAACGGTTCCGTTCCGGGAACTGGAGCGCTATTGGTTTGGTGATTTCCAGGTACTCTGGCGGGTGCCGGAATTCATGACCGGTGACGGCTTCTACGGCGATGAGTCCGGCCAGGAGCTTTGGATCGGGGCCCGCATGATGGAAATCGCAGACCGGCTGGCCGGTACCGGGCCTGAAAGTACCCGGGTCAAACGCCTGGCCATGGAGCAGCAGGTGCGCTGGTACCAGGAGCAGAAAGGTTTGACGGTAGACGGTATTCCCGGCGCCATGACCATCATTCAGATGAACAACGACCTGAAAGTGCGGGTGCCGCGCCTGGTAACAGCCCCGGCGGGAGGCACCCGGTAGGTTATGTCGTACATTCTTGATGCCCTCAGAAAGTCCGAAGCCGAGCGTCGGCAAGGCAAGGCTCCGGATCTCGGCCACCAGGTACAAATGGTGTATCGGCCGAAGAAAAAACGGGTACCCGCGGTGGTGTGGATTGTGGTGCTGGCCTTGCTGGTCAATGCCGGGGTGATTGCCTATGTGTTCTGGCCGGACACCGGCCCGGTTGCCACCGTCATTCAGTCCGAACCAGCCCCGGCACAAGCGGCACCCACAGAACAGCTCGTTGCAGAAACTCCGAACGTGAAGCCCGAACCGGAACCGGTTGCAACGGTACAACCGGAGCCAGCGCCGGCGCCGGCGGTACCGATTCCGGATGTACCGGAAGCCCATTCCGGCACCGAAGAGCTCTGGGCGGAACCGGTGGTGATCGTGCCCAGCCAGTCAAAATCCAATCCGGGCTTGACCCAGCCCCAGCCAGAGGGCAGGGTGCCGCATCTGGTAGAATTGCCCCTGTCCTTTCAGAAGAGCGTGCCCGACTTGACCTTCAACAGCCATATCTATTCCTCGGACCCGTCCGCCAGCCGCGTGATGATCAATAATCGTTATCTGCGCACCGGCGACCGGTTCGAGCAGCTCACCATTGAACGCATTACCGAAGACGGCGTGGTGCTCAGCAAGAACGGCCAGTACTTTCGTGTTGGTACCGTGAGGGACTGGGTGAGCCCGAGATAATGGCCCTGACAGAAGACGTAAAGCAGCAAATCCAGCAGGCCTATCGCGACTTGCTGGCCGGCAAGGACATCCGTGCCCGTTATGGCCAGCGCCTGATGATTGCCGAGATTGCCCGCTACATGGGCGATATCACCGACAACGATGGCCAGCGCACCTCGCCGCCGGCCACCTGCGTGGTGGAGGCCGGTACCGGTACCGGTAAAACCCTGGCGTACCTGATTGCCGCCATCCCTGTGGCCAAGGCGCTGGGCAAAACCCTGGTGATTTCCACCGCCACCGTTGCCCTGCAGGACCAGATTGTCCTGAAAGACCTGCCGGACCTGCGCAAGCACAGCAAGCTGGATTTCAGCTGGACCCTGGCCAAGGGCCGTGGTCGTTACCTGTGTATGTCCCGGCTGGAATCCCGGCTGCACGACGAAGGCCATGGCGACAGCGACACCATGCCGCTGTTCCTGCTGGACCAGCCTGCCGACGATGAAGCGGCCAGCCGGATTACCTTTGAAAAAATGCTGGCCAGCTACGGCTCCCGGGAATGGGATGGCGACCGGGACCATTGGCCGGAACAGATCCCCGATGAAATCTGGCGCCAGGTGACCACCGACCACCGCCAGTGCACCAATCGCCACTGCGCCTATTTCGACAGCTGTGCCTTTTTCGACGCCCGCAAAGACCTGGACGACGCCGACGTGGTGGTGGCCAACCATGACCTCGTATTGGCAGACCTGGCCCTGGGCGGCGGCGCCATACTGCCGGAGCCCGAAAACGCCCTGTTTATCTTCGACGAAGCCCACCACCTGCCAGACAAGGCCCTGAACCACTTTGCCGCCTCGGTTCCCCTGAACTCCACCCGCCAGTGGCTTAAGCAATTGTCCCAGGCCCTGGTGAAAATGCAGCCCTGGTTGCCGGGTGGTTCGCAGGCAGCCAAGGCAGTGGACAAGATCAGCCTGTCTGGCCGGGATCTCGACCTTGCCCTTGCCAAGGTGTACGACGAGGTGGAGCTTAATACCGCCTGGGAATTCAACGACGAGCGCCGCAGCGCCCAGTGGCGCTATCCGGATGGCGAGCTGCCGGATACCCTGGCGGAACTGGCGGCCGAAACGCGCATTGTGACCGCCGGCCTGTGCCGGCAACTGGGCACCCTGGTTGAAGAACTGCAGAATGCCTTCGACGAACGCAAAGATCCGGAACTGGACCGGGACACCGCCGATTCCTGGTATCCGGTGATCGGTGCCTTCCACAGCCGGGCAGAAGAGCAGTTGCGCCTGTGGGCGGCCTGGTGTGAAGGGGCGACCGATTCCGATGCCACCACTCAAACTGAAAGTACAGACGCGGCCCCGGTTATCCGCAAAGGCCCGCCCGCGGCCCGGTGGGCGGTTCGCCAGCGCTGGGACCACGCTGAAGACATTACCCTGTACAGCTCGCCGGTGCTGGCCGACAACCTGTTGTATTCACGGCTTTGGTCCCGGGCCTATGGTGCGGTGCTCACCAGTGCCACCCTTACGGCGCTGGGCAAGTTCGACCGCCTGCGCTCCCGGGCCGGCCTGCCGGAAGCCAGCCGTTACCTGGTGGTGCCCAGCTCGTTCCGTTATGGCGAAATGGCCACGGTGGAAGTGCCGGCCATGAATGCCATGCCCACCGATGACGGTTTTGGCGATGCCCTGATCAAGCGCCTGCCGGAACTCTGGGCCGGTGAAAAAGCCACCCTGGTGTTGTTTACCTCCCGCCGGCAGATGCAGCAGGTGAGGGATGCCCTGGCTCCGGAATACCCGGAACTGATCCGGACCCAGGACGACATGGCCAAGAATGAGGTGCTCAAGCAGCATTGCGCCCGCATTGATGAAGGCAAGCCCAGCGTGCTGTTCGGCGTTGCCAGCTTTGCCGAAGGTATCGATTTGCCGGGCAAGTACCTGCACCACGTAGTGATTACGCGCCTGCCGTTCTCCGTGCCGGATGATCCCATCGACGCCAGCCTGGCTGAGTGGGTTACCCAGCGTGGGGGTAACCCGTTTATGGAAATTACCGTGCCGGATGCCTCGGTGAAGCTGGTTCAGGCCGTGGGCCGTTTGTTGCGTACCGAACAGGATACCGGCCGGGTGACCATCCTGGACCGGCGTATTGTCGCCCGCCGCTATGGCCAGCTGTTGCTGGATGCCCTGCCGCCGTTCCGCCGTGTAATCGAATACTGAACCTTTCCCTTTGCCCATAAAAAAAGAGCCATCCCAATCGGGTGGCTCTTATCAAGGGGTTCTGACGAACCCGGGCGTCGAAATAACGCGGAACAAGAAATCTGAAGGCCTGAATTTCAGAATTCGCGGTAAGGCGCTAACCTCACCATGGTTAAATGATAGGGCGTAAGGGGGCGTAAACGAATCGTCCAAAGGGCGTAGTGAGGGGGCTTAATTCGGGCAAAGTGTGAACTGCATCACGTTTTGGTCGTGTTCACCAACAGCCCAAGCTCCCGAGCCCGGGCCAGAGCCTCGGTGCGCCGGCCCACGCCCAGCTTGCCGTAGAGGTTACGGATGTGGGCTTTCACCGTCGCCGGTGCCACCGACATCTTGCCGGCAATATCCTTGTTGGCCAGGCCCTGATTGATCAGCTCCAGCACTTCCTGTTCCCGTTGGCTTAGAGGTTCGGCCAGTTCGCTGACTGCGGATCTCGGCGCCGGGGTTGCGGCGCCCGCTTCCGGCTCCGCCGGTTCTGAACCGGCAGCCATGGGTGGTTCCAGCAGTTGATCCTTCAGCATGGTCAGCAATTCCCGGTTCCAGCGCCCCGGTGTTCTCAGCCGCGGCAGCTCCAGCATCTTCTCCCGCAGTGCCGGGCTTTCTTCGGCAAACAGACGCAGGAAGCCGGCATGTTCCGCCCTGTCCATGGCACGTTCCAGCATGCGGTTGGCTTCTTCCTCGTGGCCCTGACCGAACAGGGCCTCGGCGTAAACCAGCAGAATCTCTACCAGGTGCCGGGTATGGGCGTTGCGCTCGGCAGCTGGAATCAGTGCAGACAAAATCTCCTGGGCCTTCTGGCTGTCATTTCGGGCAATCAATACCCGGGCCAGGGCGATTTGGTTCTGCTCCCGGTTCAGGGGGTTGGTGGCCGGTTCTTCAAGGGCTGGTTGCAGGCATTCCATGGCCTTGTCAGCCTGGTCTGTGGCGAGGTAACAGCGCGCCAGCAGGGCAGCAGCAGCGGGCGGATCAAACAGGATGTGATCCCGGCGTTTTCGGCCAACGGCAACGGCATCTTTCAGGGCGTCGATGGCGGCATCCAGCTTGCCTTCACTGAACGCCAGGTGGCCCCGAACAAACTGGATGACCACATGTTGGCCGGGCTCGGTGCCTTTTTCGACATGTTCGAGCAATGGCGACAGGTAGCCGGCTGCGGTCTGAGGTTGGTTCTGTTCCCGGTAGATCTCAATCAGGGCGCTGTTCTGCCAACAGGAGATCAGCCGCGGCTGGCTGGGGTCGGCGTAGTGTTCGTCTACCCATTGCCGTACCCGGCTGGTGGTTTCCAGGGCAAGGTCGGTGTCGCCCCGGTTGTACTGGATCCACGCCAGCAACCCGCCGGAAGACAGCACGGTGCTGGGTTTTCGTTCCACCTGGCCGTAATACACGGCGCTTTCCAGGGCTTCTTCGGCCTCGTTCAGCTCGCCCTTGCCGAAATAATCCATGCCCAGGCCGTAGTAGGTGACGGACTTCAGGGGAATGCTGATCTTGTCGATGTCCTTGAGCACCTGCCGGGTCAGGTCCGAGGCGTTCTTCTCGTCGTTTCGGCTGCGGGCAAGGTACGAACGCACCAGCGATACTTCACTGTGAATGGCCAGGGCGCCTTCGGCATCGGGGTGCGAGTCTGCCACCCGGCGGTCCAGCAGGTCTTCCACCCGGGTCAGCAGCGGTTCCAGCCCTTCTACCCGGTTGGCGAAGAACAGACCCCAGACCTTGAGCATTTGCAGCTGCGGGCTGTCGTTGATGACATCCGCAGGGATTTTCTCCAGCCATTCCAGTACCGGCAAATGGAAACCGCCGTGGATCAGGTTGTTGCCGTGCTCCGAGAGCACCCGCGCCAGCCGCTCGGTGTCTTTGCGCCGGACAATCTGACCGATGGCTTCCTGCACCTGACCATGGCTGAGCAGCCAGTCGATGGTGCGGGATTGCATCAGCTCTGCCCGGGCGGGGTCTTTGCTTTGAATGCGTTGCAACAGGGCTTCCCGGAACAGGTCGTGGTAGCGGAACCATTCGTTACGGGTGTCCAGCGGAATCAGGAACAGGTTCTGGGCCAGTAGCCTGGTCAACGCATCCTGGCTGTCGCTGCGCTCCCGGATGGCATCGCACAGGGCGCCGGACAGGCGAGGGCAGCAGGCGGTATCCAGCAGGAAGTCCATCAGTTCCCGGGGCAACTGCCGCAGCACCTCGGTGAGCACGTAATCGCTGATCAGCCGGCCATCGGGATTCAGGCTTGGGGGCGCGGAGGTCTGATCCAGGTTGAGCTGGCCAGACTTGGCCGACAGCGCCGACAATTGCATGGCAGCCACCCAGCCTTCGGTACGCTGGCACACCGAGCGGATTTCCTGCTCCGATAACTCCATGGCCATGGTGTCCCGGAAGAATGCCCGGCATTCGTCTTCAGAGAACGCCAGCAGCCCCGGATGAATATCCTGCACTTGCCGCCGTACCCGCCAGCGGGCAAGGGGCAAGGGTGGTTCGGTGCGGGAAGCAAGGGTCACCAGCATGCCCGGGGGCAGGTAGTCGATAAACCAGCCCAGCTGGCGGTGAATGGTGTCGCTGGTGATCTCGTGGTAGTCGTCCAGCACCAGGAACCAGGCCGTGTTGTCCTGGCTCAGGGTGTTGATCAAACCGGTGATGGCGGCGGTCTGGTCCTCGCCGTCACTGCGGGCGAGTTGTTTGCGGATATCTTCCAGCCCCATCAGACCGGCGTGTTCAAAGGCACCCACCACGTATTGCCAGAACTGGCGTGGCTGGTTGTCGTGTTCGTCCAGCGATAACCAGGCGGTGCGGTGGCTGTTCAGGGCACACCACTGGCTTACCAGGGTGGTTTTACCGAAGCCCGCCGGCGCAACCACCATATTCAGCCGCTTGCCGGTTTCCGGCTCCAGCAGCGAGTCGAGCCGTTGCCGGCGCACGGCTCTCGGGTCGGGTGTTGGCCTCAGAAACTTGGTGGTCAGCAGCATGGTTGTCCGGTTAACCGAAATGTAGATCTTGGATTGTGTGCTTTGCTGCCGGCAAGTCAAGGGCTGCGGTGACGCAAGGCTTTGGCAGGGCTGCGAAAGCACGGAATTGGTCTACACTGAATACAGTTACCTTTTGTATATCAAAAAAGAATGAAAATAACCGTTCTTATGCGTATTATCAGGCGGTAGACTCATCCAGGGAGCGACAGATTCAATGAAATTACAACAACTGCGGTATATCTGGGAAGTTGCGCACCACGATTTGAATGTGTCCGCCACCGCCCAGAGCCTGTTTACCTCACAGCCGGGGATTTCCAAGCAGATCCGCCTGCTGGAAGACGAGCTGGGGCTGGAAGTATTTGCCCGCAGCGGCAAGCACCTGACCCGCATCACCCCGGGCGGCGAGATTATCATCCGCGAGGCCGGAGAAATCCTGCGCCGGGTAGAGGGCATCAAAAAAATTGCCCAGGAGTTCAGCAACCAGCGCAAGGGCGACCTCAGTATTGCCACCACCCACACCCAGGCACGCTATGCCTTGCCGCCGGTGATCAGTGGCTTTATTGAAGAGTATCCGGATGTGTCGCTGCATATGCACCAGGGTACGCCCATGCAGATCTCCGAGATGGCGGCCAACGGCGCCGTGGACTTTGCCATCGCCACCGAGGGTATGGACCTGTTCAACGACCTGCTGATGATGCCCTGCTATCGCTGGAACCGCTGCGTGGTGGTGCCGAAAGACCATCCACTGGCCAGGGGGCAGGAGCTGACGCTGGAAGAGCTGGCGGAATACCAGCTGGTGACCTACGTATTCGGCTTTACCGGCCGCTCCAAGCTGGACGAAGCTTTCCAGTCCAAGGGTCTGACCCCGAAAGTGGTGTTCACGGCGGCGGATGCCGACGTTATCAAAACCTACGTACGCCTGGGACTGGGTGTGGGCATTATCGCCAGCATGGCGTTCGACCCGAAAACCGACAGCGACCTGGTGGCGCTGGATGCCAGCAAGTTGTTCCGCCCCTCGGTTACCCGGATCGGCTTCCGCAAAGGGACGTTCCTGCGGGGCTATATGTACGACTTCATGCAACGCTTTGCACCGCACCTGACCAAGGAAATGGTAGATCGCGTAGTGGCCCATCAGGGCAGCCGTACCGAGATTCAGGAACTGTTCAAGGACATTGAGCTGCCGGTTTACTGAGGCCCCTGAACAAAGAAAGCCCGCCGTCAGCGATGACAGGCGGGCTTTTTTTGATTCTGGAGGGAGGTTAGCCGGATTTGCCAATCAGGTTGCCGGCATGCAAGCCGCATTCCTTGTGGGTGGCTTCTTCCCACCACCAGCGGCCTTCGCGCTCGTGCTGGCCTGGCAGTACCGGGCGGGTGCAGGGCTGGCAGCCGATGCTGACAAAACCCTTTTCGTGCAGGCTGTTGTAGGGGGCTTCTGCCATGCGGATGTAGTCCCAGACTTCTTTAGAGGTCCAGTTCGCCAGCGGGTTGAACTTCACCAGCGTTTTATCATCGGTAGAGAACGCCGTATCGACCTGCACCACCGGCACCTCGTTCCGGGTGCCCGGGCTCTGGTCCCGGCGCTGGCCGGTAATCCAGGCATCCACCGTGGCCAGTTTCTTGCGCAGCGGGTTCACCTTGCGGATGCCGCAGCATTCCGAATGGCCGTCTTCATAGAAACTGAACAAGCCCTTCTTGCCCACCAGGGCCTGAACTTCCCCGGAATCCGGAAACAGCACTTCAATCTCAATGCCGTAATGCTGGCGCACTTTCTCGATAAACTCGTAGGTTTCCGGGTGCAGCCGGCCGGTGTCCAGGGTGAACACCTGCAGGTTGTCCGTCAGCTTGTGGGCCATTTCGATCAGCACCACGTCTTCCGCACCACTGAAGGAAATGGCGATGTTGTCGTAGCGGGCGATGGCGGCTTTCAGGATAGCCCGGGGGCTCTGGCCGTCCAGTTCGGTGCGCAGAGAATCGATATCAGTCATGTTGTTCCAGCAATCGTTATCGTGTTGCCGCAAGGCTATCATTAAACCGCTCATAACCTGAAGGAATGACAAACTATATATTTATAGCTCGCCGGCAGGTTAAAGGCCGGGATTCCCGATGCATTCCCGCCCCGTTTTTCATATCATACGCGGCAGCAAGTCGGGCGCCTGTTGTGCCTGCCACCTTATCATTTATTCAGGAGACCGTTGTGGAACTCGCATGTCTTGACCTTGAGGGCGTACTCATCCCGGAAATCTGGATCGCCTTTGCAGAAAAAACCGGTATTGAAGAACTCAAGGCAACCACCCGGGATATTCCTGACTACGACGTACTGATGAAGCAGCGCCTGCGCATTCTGGACGAACACGGCTACGGCCTGCCGGAAATCCAGGAAGTGATCGGCACCCTGGACCCGCTGCCCGGCGCCCGGGAGTTTCTGGACTGGTTGCGCGAGCGTTTTCAGGTGGTGATCCTGTCGGACACCTTCTACGAATTCGCCATGCCGCTGATGAAGAAGCTGGGCTACCCGGCGCTGCTGTGCCATAAGCTGGAAGTGGCTGACAACGGCCAGATCACCAACTACCTGTTGCGCCAGCGCGACCCCAAGCGCCAGTCTGTGCGGGCCTTCCAGTTGCTGAACTACCGGGTGATTGCCGCCGGTGATTCCTACAACGACACCACCATGCTGGGCCAGGCCGAAGCCGGCATTCTGTTCCACGCGCCCCAGAACGTGATCGACGAGTTTCCGCAGTTCCCGGCGGTGCACAACTTTGATGATCTGAGGCAGGAGTTCCTGAAAGCCAGCGCCATTCACAGCGCCTGATTTTCCGGTCTTCCGGTCTGTGCCGCTGCGGGAAACCCGGCGGCACAGATCACAGCCCTTACCGCTTTAGTTGTTCCAGAAAGTCCATCAGCGGCTTCACCTTGGTGAGGGTTTCCTGATACTCCGACTCCGGGTCGGAATCCGCCACAATTCCGCCGCCACCCCAGCATCGTATGATTCCGTTCGCCTCACACAGCAGGGTACGAATAGCGATGTTGCTGTCCAGCCGCCCATCCAGCCCGTAATAGAACACCGACCCGCAATAGGGCCCGCGCCAGTGGGGTTCCAGCTCGTGAATAATCTCCATGGCCCGGATTTTCGGAGCGCCGGTGATGGAGCCGCCGGGGAAGGCATCAAACAGCGCCTGTAACGGGCTGACACCGGGCTTTAGTTGTGCGCGAATGTGGCTCACCAGGTGGTGGACATTCTGGTAACTTTCCAGCGCAAACAGCTCGTCCACCTTCACCGAGCCGGGCAGGGCGTTCACGCTCAGGTCGTTGCGCAGCAAATCCACAATCATCAGGTTTTCGGCACGGTCTTTTTCCGAGGCCAGCAGCTCATCGGCCAGAGCCTTGTCTTGCTCGGGTGTGGCGCCGCGCCGCCGGGTGCCTTTGATCGGGCTGGTTTCGACCACCCCGTCGCGGATAGCGAGGAACCGCTCCGGTGAAACCGACACCACCGCGTTGCCTTCATGGCGCAGAAATGCGGCGTAGGGGGTGGGGTTGGCATGGCTCAGTTCCGTGAACGCCAGCCAGGGATCGCCACTGTAGTGGCCTTCAAAAGACTGGGACAAGTTGGCCTGATAGCAATCGCCGGCCTGGATGTAATCCTGTACCTGTTGCACGCGATTGCGGAAATCGGCCGGGGCTTGAGTCGGCTCGAATGGCTGCTCCATGGCCCAGTGCCTTGGTTGTGGCTCAGCGGGTGTAGCCATCCAGCTTTCCAGTTGTTTTTGCTGGGCCTGCGGCAAGTCCGGGTGTGCCCACAGATAACAGTTCCCTGTTTCCAGGTCTTCACTGGCAAACCACAGATACAGCCCGGCAAACATCAGCGGTAACGGCAGCTCCGGCACCAGCCCTTGCAGCTTCGCCTCCCGGGCATAGCCGAATTCATAGGCCAGGCTGCCCACCCAGCCGCCGATCAGCGGGTAGGGTGCCGTCTTTAACGAACTGAGGGCGTGCTGGTAAGGCGCCGCAAGTTGTTCCATCTCCCGGGCCAAAGCCCGAGTGTCCACGCCCGTGCCTGCATTGGCTGGCAACGAGACCCTTTCTACCGCATGGCAGGAGAACCCCCGCGCAGCCCCGCGCCCGCCCGAAATCGCCTGGCCACCCAGAAATACAAAGTCCGGCTCTGCCGCCGAATGGCTGCAAAGCTGATCAAACTGTTGGCGGGAAATGGACTGGCAGACAGGAAAGGCCAAGTTACCTCCGTTAAAAATTGGAAGAATGCTACACGCTGCACAAAACGAGCGTTGTCCGATTGGGACAGGCGCTGATTTAATGAGATCAGGTCACAGCGAGGGGCTGCAACCGGTAGCTGATTTTACCCGAGTTCGTTAGAACCCGAGCAAACAAACTAACAAAAAAGGTTTTGTGCAATGCGTAGTCTATTCAAAAACTTATTTGCTGCCATTTCGCTTGGAGTGCTTTGCAGCTTTACTCCGGTCCATGCCCAAGACGCGATTGGGGCGACTATTCCTGACAATAGCGTCTTGTCAGATGGGGTTTTGACTGAAGAAGAGCTGGCTCGGTACATGGTGATTGCTAAAGCCCAATTGGAATACCTGACGAAGCATGCGGCCGAAGAATATGCTGCGGAGCTTAAAGGAGATACTGCACCAATGCCTCGTGCCTGGATGCTAATGAAGGATGGTAAGAGCATAAAAGAGGTGAAATTAGACCAATCCGGGGATGGGGCCCCGCCCGAGGTCAGGGCTGTCTTGTTTCGTGCCGCAATGAAATCAATTGCCCGTGGAGGAGAGATCAGTGCAGCAACGATACTTTTCGCGGGGCAAATGAGTGCTGAAAATCCCCAAAAGTTGTTGGTTTTTGAATACGAGCATCGGGTTGGGGTGTCTAGCTCAAAGTTTGTTCCGTACAGCGCGAAAAACCAGGTCATCTACTACGGGAAGCCGGTTATTAGAGAAAAGCCCTTCCAGTTATTTTATGACACTCAGTTCGACGCTCCTGGTCAATAGCGGCTCAGTAAAAACTCTGGCTGGATCAGCTGGGAAGAGAAGGTCATAACTTGTGATCAGAGTCACGGACTAGGACTGTAAAACAATCTTAAATGAACGCGTGGAGTTTGAGGCTTCACAAGCAAACCAAAAACTCAGAAAACAACAAAATGAGTTCTAAGGAGATAATAATGAAAGGCCTGAAAAAATTAGCTTTGGCTACAGCAGTAGCTGCTGCACCGTTCGCCGCGAACGCCGACCTGAAGGCCCTGGACGATGTGTCTATGGGTAACGTCACTGGTCAGGCAGGTGTGACCATCGAACTCGAAACTAAAGTGAGCATCGGGCAGTTTAAATACACTGACGAAGGTTCATTTGCTGTTAACAACATTGTGTTGGGTGGTTCTGGTGTTGCTGGTGGCACCGGCGGCGATAAGCTGGACGAGCTGAAGATCGACATTGACGTTGCTGACGATGGTGATGCCATTATTCATGTTGGCTCTCTGGCGGAGGAAGACCTGATTAATCCGGTCACTAAACAACCGGTTTATGTTAACGGAACTGATGATACTGACGGCATTGTACAGAAGCCCGTTGCAATTGATTGGGGTGTGACTGTCGGATCTGTGGCGTTACTTCCAGGTTCAACCGGTAGTGACAGCACTACACTACTGTCCAACATGAGCATGCACGGTGATCTCGCGCAGCTTGATATTCAGGTAGATACTGCGACTGACGCGCTGTGGCTGGATGTTGCTTTTGACATCGACGACATGGATTTCGATGTTGATTTTCTGGGCATTGGCGTTCGGGATATGGTCATCACAGGTGCTGGCACCAATTTTGACTACGACGGTGATGGCCTGACTGCTGAGATTGAAGCAGGCTACGCCGCTGGAACTGAAACTGAAAAAGATGCGATTGTGGCTGGTCTTGTGGCAAGTGAATTGTTTGCTGATGAGGCAGAGGCAGAGGCATTCCTGCAGGCTAATGCCAATGGTGAGGGACACAATCTCGGTACCGCGGATGGCATGATCGGTTTTGGAAAACTTACCCAGTACGCCCAAGCCAGCCTTGATGTGTATAAAGGCGATGGCTTAGGCTCTTCCACCATGAAAGACGTCCTGCGTATTGATGTGGACAACGTCTACATGGACGTAAGCATCGGTGAAACCATTATCGGCGGTACCAATATCGGTACCATCGCCATTGATAACCTGGCAGTAACCGACACCAAGCTGGCAGTCTACGGTCGCTAATCCGACCTGACACCAAACCTGGTGCAACGCCCCGCCTCGGCGGGGCGTTTTTGTTTCTGCAGAACACGCAGGCACAAAAAACGGCAGCTCATCGGCTGCCGTTTTTCATTAATCGTAAGAATTGTTATCAGGCCTTACTGATCCGGCACCTGAATGGAAAGATCAAACCCACCCCCAGGTCGCGGCGTCAGATTAATTGGCCCTTCATTAATCCCCTGCGGAATATTGATCCGGTCAATCCCCGGCGGGTTGCCAATGCTGAAATTCAGGTTCTGGCCGTCAAAGCCGATACCCAGCTGGTCGTTCAGGAAGGTTTGGGTAAAGGGTTCGTCCGGAATTTCCGGTTGCTGGCCGAAGATCAGCTGGGGGATGTCCGGGCGGAATTCGGCTGGTGGCTGGACCCTTGCCAGTTCGTCGACTGGTAGCAGCAGGGCGCGGCGCAGGAATTCTTCTTCGGCGTCGGTTAAGGAATCTTTGCGGTCATCTTCCAGGTAGCGTTGCAGGGCTTCCCGGTAGGCTTCTTCTTCTGCCTCGGTGACAACCGGCTCGCCCGGGGAAATGGTCAGGGCCTGGATGATGCGCTGGCGATCTGCCTCGGACTTCTGCTGGTCTTTGGGTACCACGATAACGGCGGAGTCTTCTACGTAGGTTTCCACCATTTCGTCAGACGTCATGGTTTGTACGCCCGCAGTTGCGGGGGCAGCGATGGCGGCCGTTATGGCAGCGGCAAGCAGTTTGCGACGTATCATGAGTTGCCTCTTGGGTAACCGGTGTGTGCAGAGGCGCTGCTGAGACTGCGAGGACTGCTGAACTCAGGGCATTCAGGCTATGCGCTTCATTTTGTCAGTATTCGGTTTGTCTGACACTATTTCAACCGGAAAGTGCCGTTATTGTGATCAGAATCTTCCCCTACGGAGTACAGTTATAAAAACGCTGTGGATATGGTTTCATAGTCCGTAAACTGGATTGAACTTTTCAGGAGTCTTCCGGCCTGATGGGCATGATAAAACAATCTGTTGGCCGCCGTTTCAGCCGCTGGATCAATCGCCGCATTCCCCGCGCAGACAGCGTTCTGTTCAGCCAGAAAAACATCTTCATTCTGCCCACCGGTGCCGGTGTGGTGTTCGGCATGCTGTTGCTGATCATGCTGATTACCGGCATCAATTATCAGAACAGCCTTATTTACCTGCTCACCTTCATGCTGGGCGCCCTGTTTGTGGGGGCCATGTACCAGACGCACCGTAACCTGTCCGGCTTGACGCTGGCCCTCGTTCAGGCGGGGGAAGGTGTGGCCGGTGAAGATATTCCTTTCCGGTTCCGGGTCAGCAGTGGTAAGGACGATGCCTTGTCGATCAGCCTGTCGGTGGAGGACTCACGGGTTGAAGGCATTCATGTGCCAGCCGGGGAGTCGAAAGACGTCACGCTGCCTGTCCCTTCGGCCTGGCGTGGCTATCTGCGCCCGGACCGGGTGCGTATTGAAACCCGGTATCCGTTTGGTTTGCTGAAGGCCTGGTCCTGGGTGCGGCCGTCTTCGGCCGGGTTGGTGTTTCCGCGGCCATTAGCGGCGCCGGAAGCACTCAGTACCCTGGAGGATGGCCCGGAGAACGCCGCAGCTGCGAAAACAGCCGGGCAGGACGAAGCGGACTTGCGGCCCTGGCGGGAAGGGGACTTAAGCCCCCGGGTGATGTGGAAGCGCTTTGCCCGCTCCGGCCAGATGGTGGTGGCAGATTGGGAAGAGAAGCAGGGCAGCCCGCACTGGCTGGATTTTGCTGCTTTCCCGGGCGTGGATAACGAACTGCGTTTGAGTTACCTGGCCTGGCTGGTGCAGGACAGGGCGGCAAAGGGTGCCCGTTTTGGCCTGAACCTGCCCGGTGAGGTGATCGAGCCGGATTCCGGCAAGGTGCATGTGGAGCGTTGCCTGCGGGCGCTGGCTATCTGGGGCGAACAAAAGCCCCGGGATGATGATGCCAGGGCCTTTGGTACCCGCAGGAAACTGGATCGGGCAGCACGGGGAGGCAAGGCAGCATGAAGCTTTCCCTGCCTTTTGGCCTGTTCAGTGGCCGGGAAGAACCGCCGAAAGAAACCATTCCCGGTAAGGCGCTGCTGTGGCTGATTGCGGCCTTTGCGGTGTTGCTGGTGCCCCAGTGGGATCGCCTGCCGGTTTGGCTGATTGCCGCCTGTGTGGTTCTGGCCGGCTGGCGCTGGCTGGCGCAGATGGGCCGGGTGCGTTTGCCCGGGCGCTGGTTGCGCACCGGTATCATGCTGATCCTGATGGCGGTGTACATTGCCACGGTTCAGGGACGTTTTACGGTAGATACGGCGGCATCGTTCTTTGTGCTGGCGGTGGGCCTGAAATGGCTGGAAACCCGCAGTGCCCGGGACTTCTATGTGCTGTTTTTTATCCTGGTGTACCTGGCCACGGTGAATTTCCTGTTCCGGCAGGACATTCTCTGGGCGTTGGTGAACTTTGTGGCGATTGCGTTGTTGCTGGTGGGGCTGCAAACCATCAACGCCCCGGACCTGCCCAATGCCATCGGCCGGGGCTGGAAGCGCCTTGGCCTTCTGATGCTGAAAACCCTGCCGGTGGTGATCCTGCTGTTTGTGTTCTTCCCCCGCATGGCGCCGCTGTGGAGTGTGCCCATGGTGTCTGGCCAGGCCCGGAGCGGGATTTCGGACACCATGCGCCCGGGAGATATCTCCAACCTGGCCCAGAGCAGTGAGCGGGCCTTTCGGGTGACCTTCGGTGGTGATGCGCCGGATTACCGTGACCGCTACTGGCGCGGGCTGATTCTGGACCGCCTGGACGGCGAAACCTGGCGCCAGGGCGATTCCGAGCGTTTCTTCCGGCCGGGCCGGGTGGCCATCGATGGCGGCGTGGGGGACCTGGAGCCGAACCAGTACGATGTGCTGATGGAACCTACCGACCAGCGCTGGGCGTTCGCCCTGGATGGCTCCGAAGCTGTCTCAGATAACGTGGTAGAGGCGGAACAGAACCTGTTCCGTTTCCGGCGCCCGGCAGACAGTTCTGTGCGCTATCGGATGGCTCTGGGCAATGTGGCGGCGAGCAGCGCAGTGCAGGGGTTGTCACCGCTGGAACAACGCCGATACCTGCAGCTGCCGGCCCAGGGGAATCCCCGGGCACGGGAACTGGCGCAGCAGCTGGGTTCGCAGTTAAGCCCGGAACAAACCGTGATGGAGTTGATGCTCCGGTTCCGGGAGCAGGAGTATTTCTACACGCTGCGGCCACCCGCCATGCCGGAAGATGGCATTGATGCACTGCTGTTCGATGAAAAGCGGGGGTTCTGTGCCCACTATGCCGGTGCAGCTACTTTTGTGTTCCGGGCAGCAGGTATTCCGGCAAGGGTGGTTGTGGGTTACCAGGGTGGCGACGCCGGTGCCAACAACGAGTATTACATTGTTCGTCAATACGATGCCCACGCCTGGGTGGAAGTGTGGCTTGAAGGGCGCGGCTGGGTAAGGGTTGATCCTACTGCCGCCATCGCACCCAGCCGGATTGAATCCGGGCTGAGGGACGCCATGGCAGACGAAGGTTCATTCCTGGAGAACGAACTGATCTCGCCTCAGCGTTACAGCGATCTGCAGGTGTTGCAGTGGGCCTCACTGCAGCTGGACCGCATCAACTACCAATGGCAGCGCTGGGTGGTGGGTTATCAGGGCCAGAGCCAGATGGATTTGATGTCCCGGTTGCCCGGTGGCGTGGGTATGAAGGAACTGGGCTACCTGACTGCAGGTATTGTGGGCCTGGCGTTGCTGGTGGCCGGCCTGGTGTCTGCCCTGGGCATGAAGCGGGGCGCACGGCAGGATGCGTTCCGCCGGGTGGTCAGCAGCTGGCACCGGTTCTGTGAGCAGGCGGGTGTTCCGGTGCGGGCTGGTGAAACTCCGGAGGCGCTGGCGCAAAGGCTGTCCCGGGCGGTTCCCGCTGTGTCTGAATCGGCGCGGGTCTTTGCCCGGGCCGTGAACAATCATTACTATAGTGCTTCATCTGCGTCGGCCTCTGCCGACGATACCCGCCGTTTGAAGCGGTTGCTGCGCACCATGAAGCGGCAACGACGCAATGGCCCGGAACCAGTACCCGAAATACGGACTCCACCCAATGAGTGATATCGCCCAAGACATGCCTTGGCTGACCAAGGCCTGGCACGCGGTTCAGCACCGGCTTGTGGAAGACCGGCTGCCCCACGCCTTGCTGGTGGCCGGCGAACGGGGTGTGGGCAAGCGTGCCTGGGCCGAGGCTGTTGCCGGGTTGTTGCTGTGCGATCGCCGGGAAGACCAGGGCAATGGCAACCTGGTGGCTTGCGGCCACTGCAAGCAGTGTGAGTTGCTGCGTGCGGGCAGTCATCCGGATTTGCGAATCTACGCGCCGGAGAAATCCCGCATGGTAAAGGTGGACCAGGTGAGGGCACTGTCGACCTTTGCCGTGGGTTCGCCCCAGGTGGCCCATCACAAGGTGGCCATTGTCGACCGGGCAGACCTTTTGAACATCAATGCCGCCAACGCCCTGCTGAAAACCCTGGAAGAACCGCTGCCGGATGTCACCCTGCTGCTGTTGCAGGAAAGTGGCCGGCCGGTGCTGCCCACCATTCGCTCCCGGTGTCAGGCGTTGACGATTCCGGTGCCGGCGGAAGAACAGGCCCAGAACTGGCTGGCGGCGCAGGTATCCGGGCTGGAGGAGGATCAGCGCCCCGGAGCCGGGGTGCTGGCCAAGAGCCTGATGCTGGCGGGTAATGCGCCGAGGTTGGCGCTGGAATATGCCACCGGCGAGTTTCCGGGGTTACGGGACAAGGCCTTCGAGGCGTTCAAGCAGTTTATGAAAGGGCAGGTCACCGTGGGTGATGCGGCGAAGTGCTTCAAGACCATCGGCCTGGAGGATACTCTCTGGCTGTTCGAAAGCTGGGCCGCCGACCTGGCCCGGTGCAGCGCCGGCGGTCAGCCCAATGATACCGAAGCGGCAGACATGCTGATGTTCCTGGCCCGCAGCAATCCGCCCTGGCGGGCCCATGAATTGCTGGATCGGGTCCGGCAGAGCCGGGAGGCCGCCGTGTATAATGCCAGCCCGGAACTGGAGGCCAGCCAGCTGTTGATTGCCTGGCGTGATTTGATGCCCAGAAAGCGCGCCGCAGGTTGAGCTTTAGCGGTTAACAGCTGCTATGATTGCGAAATATCAGAAAAAAGAAGGTGTTTGATATGGGGCCCGGATTCGGAGCACGCAGTGGTATTCTGACCCAGACTATCAACGACAAAGCCGCGCTGTACGCAGCCTATATGCCGTACATAAAGCAGGGTGGCCTGTTCATTCCCACCCACAAGCAGTACCAGCTTGGCGACGAGGTTTTCCTGCTGCTGACCCTGATGGACGAGCCGGAGAAAATCCCGGTGGCCGGCAAGGTTGTATGGATAACCCCGAAAGGCGCCCAGGGCAACCGGGCTGCCGGTATTGGTGTGCAGTTCAACGGTGATGATGAAACCGCCCGCACCAAGATCGAATCATACCTGGCTGGCTCCCTGAGCTCTGATCGCCCCACCCACACCATGTAGGACCTGCCTTGCATGAATGACACAGTGTTACCCGACAGTGGGCACGAAGTTCCGGCCGACTGCCGGGAGGCGCACTGGCCACTCGAAAACATCACCCTTGCCGGCCTGAGCTGGCATCCGCCCCGCGAAGCAGCTACCCGGCAACCTGTGCTGATGGTGCACGGCTGGCTGGATAACGCCATGAGCTTTGCCCACCTTGCGCCGGAACTTGCCGCCCATGCGCCGGTCCACGCCATCGACATGGCAGGCCACGGCCAGTCCGGCCACCGGCCGCCGGGGTACAGCTACTGGCTGATGGACTATGTGGGCGACCTTTCCGAACTGATCGACAGCCATTTTCCGCACAGCGAAAAAGAACCGATAGACCTGGTCGGCCATTCTCTGGGCGGCATCGTATGTGCTTTGTACGCAGCGGCCTTTCCGGAGCGGGTTCGGCGGCTGGTGATGATCGACAGCCTGGGGGCGCTTAGCCGCCCGGCGGAAGAAACCATTCCCCAGCTGCGCCGGGCGTTGCAGAAAAAGCGTAACGGTTCGGCACCGCCGGCGATCTATCCGGATGTGGAAACCGCAGCACGAATTCGCGAGGGAGGCCTCAGCCCCCTGAGTGCCGAGGCGGCCAGCTTGCTGGTGCCCCGGAACATGCGCAGCTACGGGGTGGGGTATGTCTGGCAGACCGATGCAAGGTTGCGGCACCCCACGGCTTTGATGATGACAGAGCAACAGGTGGAAGCCTCTTTGGCGGCCATCAAAACACCGGCGCTGTTTGTGCGTGCCGAGGAAGGCCTGCTGACTTACCGGAAGGGGCTGGACCAGCGCGCGGCGTTGATTCCGGAGCTGACCACGGTGGATGTTCCCGGCGGCCACCACTGTCACCTGGATGGCGATACCGCGCCAGTCAGTGATGCCATAAAAAGGTTTCTTTTTGATGTTTAACCGATCCCGCAGTGGCTTTTTGAGAGGTTTGGCGGCCATAGTTCTGTTTTCGTCTGCCGGTGCTGTCCAGGCGAGCGCTCTTGCGCAGGCCCCTGTGCAGTTCTCGCAATCGTCGCTGCAGAACACCGCAGCGATTGAATCCAGCGGCCACTTGGTGCTGTTCAGCCCGGTGCGGGAGATTCGCAACGAAATCCGTTCCGATGTAATGGCGCGCCTGCCGGTGTCTGGCCACGGGCAGCTGTTCGAGATCAACCGGGATGCCAGTCGCGAGGCTGCGCTGGACCATTACCTGACAGAATTCCGGGCCAGGGGCGCCAGCGTTCTGTACCAGTGTTCCGGTATCCAGTGCGGTCGCAACAACGTCTGGGCCAACCAGATTTTCCAGCAATCCCGCCTGTTGGGCCGTGACGGCAGCCAGGATTACGTGGCCGCTGCAGTGGAAGACGAGAACGGCACCCAGTGGCTCACGCTGGTGTATACCGTCACTCGCGGTAACCTGCGGGAGTATGTCTGGGTGGAGCAGCTGGAGGTAGGCGCAGGTGCGTCCATTCCGGGCTTTGAGGCGTCAAACGGGCGAATGAAGGGGCCGGTGGTGGTGCCCTGGAGCGGTGGCGTTACCTATCGGTTTGATTTCAGTGCCGATGACCGGCGCAGGCTGACCGACTGGGCGGCTGATGAGGGCGCCGAGGTGGTGTTGGCCGCGTTCTCCTCCCTGCAGGACGGCGAGCGTCTGGAGGCGGCCCTGGAACGCGCCCGGCAGGCAGGTGATGCCCTGGCCGAGGTGCTGGGCAAAACCGGAATCTCCCGCAGCCAGATTCGAATTGTCACGGTAGGGCCCGTGGTGCAGGTGGAAGACCCGGATCGTCGTGGTGATCGTGTAGAAGTATTGGTGATCAAGAGGTAAGCCATGGCACAGAAGGATAAGCCGGTTGATAACGGCGCCAGTGCTGTCATAAAAAGCTCTGATGTTTCCCCTGCAGGTGCGCCCGCCAGCAGCAATGTTCGCAAGACCGGAAAGGGCAAGACCGTTGCCTTGACCCTGGGTAGCGGTGGCGCCCGGGGCTATGCCCACATTGGCGCAATCGAGGTGCTGGTAGAGCGTGGTTACAAGATTGCTGCGATTTCCGGCTGCTCCATGGGCGCCCTGATTGGCGGTATGTATGCCGCCGGCAAGCTGAAAGAGTACAAAGACTGGGTAACCGGGTTAGGGCAGTTTGATGTGATCAAGCTGCTGGACCTTACCTTCAGCTCCATCGGTGCCATCCGGGGCGAGAAGGTGTTTTCCATCGTGCGGGAAATTCTGGGTGATACCCGCATTGAAGACCTGCCGATTCCCTTTACGGCCGTAGCGACCGACCTGTTGGCACATAAGGAAATCTGGTTCCAGGAAGGGCCTCTGGACAAGGCTATCCGTGCCTCCATTGCGATTCCCAGTGTAGTGACACCGCTGGTACTGGACGGCCGTGTGCTGGTGGACGGTGCGGTGCTGAATCCCTTACCGATTATTCCCACCATCTCTGCCCACGCAGACCTGATTATGGCGGTCAACCTGGCGGGCGAGGAAGAGCAACTCCAGCGAATTCCGGACGCAGCGCTGACGCCTGCAGAAGATACCGGCGGCGATATGGAAGAGTGGATGGACGCGCTTCGGGACAAGGCTTCCCGCTGGTTCGACTGGGATGCCCTGAAAGCGCTCACTAACCGCAAAGGCAGTGAGGACGAAACACCGGAACAGAAGATCAGCCGGGAGATTGCCAAAAAGTCGCAGGAAAAAGCGATTGAGGCCAAGGCCAAGGCTCCGGTACCTGCCGACCACCCGGATGCGGAAAAGCGGGAAGAGCACGACACCATCGACTGGGACAAGCTGGGCATTGGCAAGTTTGATGTGATGAACCTGACCATCGAAACCATGCAGAGCGCCCTGGTGCAGTACAAGATTGCCGGTTATCCGCCGGACTTGCTGATCAACATTCCCAAGAATGCGTCCCGTAGCTATGACTTCCATAAAGCGCCGGAGCTGATCCAGCTGGGGCGTGAGCGTATGACCGCGGCCCTGGACCGTTTTGAGGCTAGCCGCAGCAGTTCCGGCCCGCTGGCGCTGTGATGGCCGGCGGGCGGAAAGCTGCAGCCATCGGCCTAATCAGCGTATAATGCCGCGCTGAAACTTACCGACCAGGAAACCGACTTTGTGACCAGCCCCGTAGATGACCTGCAGACCATTCGCGACCTGTTGCGCTATGCCGCCTCACGGTTTGCTGCCTCGCCCCTGTACTTTGGCCATGGCACCGATAACGTGTGGGACGAAGCCGTACAACTGGTGCTTCGCAGCGTTCACCTGCCGCTGGAAAACAACAACCTGTTCCTGGATGCGCGCCTGACCCGCAGCGAGCGGGAGCTGATCATTGAGCGCATTGAGCGGCGCATTAACGAGCGTTTGCCCATTGCCTATTTGCTGGGCGAAGGCTGGTTCATGGGCATGCCCTTTAACGTAGATGAGCGGGTACTGGTGCCCCGGTCACCACTGGGAGAGCTGCTGGAAAACGGCTTGCAGCCCTGGCTTGGCGGCACCCACGTTCAGCGCATTCTGGACCTGTGCACGGGTAGCGGTTGTATCGGAATTGGCGCCGCGACGGTGTTCGACGAGGCAGAAGTAGACCTGTTGGATATCTCTGAAGATGCGCTGGCGGTTGCCGAATCCAACATCGAGATGCACGGCCTGGAAGGGCGGGTACAAACGGTTCGCTCGGATGTTTTTGACAACATCGAGGGCCGCTACGATGTCATCCTCAGCAATCCGCCGTATGTGGATGCGGAAGACCTGGCGGACATGCCGGAAGAATACCAGCATGAGCCGGCACTGGGCCTTGCCGCAGGCGACGACGGCCTGGATATTGCCCACCGCATCATTGCCGGTGCCGCCGATCACCTGACCGAAGACGGCCTGCTGATTGTGGAAGTGGGTAACTCCTGGGGTGCGATGGACGATGCCTATCCGGACCTGCCGCTGACCTGGCTGGAATTCGAGAATGGCGGCGACGGCGTGTTCCTGGTTACGGCCCGGGACCTGCGTGAATGGCAGGCCAGAAACAGCTAAAGTAATTTATTATAAAACCTTTATAAAGTGCTGAATTATGTCCGGAAATACTTTTGGAAAACTGTTTACCGTAACCACCTTCGGTGAAAGCCACGGGGCGGCTCTGGGCTGCATTATTGACGGTTGCCCTCCCGGGCTGGAGCTGTCTGAAGCGGATATGCAGAAGGACCTGGACCTGCGTAAGCCGGGCACATCCCGCCATACCACCCAGCGCCGGGAGCCTGACGAGGTGCGAATTCTGTCCGGTGTGTTCGAAGGTAAAACCACCGGCACGCCCATTGGCCTGATCATCGAGAACACCGATCAGCGCTCCAAGGACTATTCCAAGATTTCCGAACAGTTCCGCCCGGCCCACGCCGATTACACCTACACCCACAAATACGGCGTGCGTGACTATCGTGGCGGCGGCCGTTCCTCGGCCCGGGAAACTGCCATGCGGGTGGCCGCTGGCGCCGTTGCCCGCAAGTTCCTGGAGCAGCGTCTGGGTATTCGTATTCGGGGTTACTTGTCACAGCTGGGCCCCATCAAGATCGAGAAGCTGGATTGGGACCAGGTACACCAGAACCCGTTCTTCTGCCCGGATGCCGACAAGGTGCCTGAAATGGAAGCCTACATGGACGCACTGCGTAAAGAGGGCGACTCCATTGGCGCCCGTATCAACGTGGTCGCTGAAGGTGTTCCGCCGGGACTGGGCGAGCCGATTTTTGACCGGCTGGATGCCGACCTGGCCCATGCCTTGATGAGCATTAACGCTGTTAAGGGTGTGGAAATCGGTGCCGGTTTTGGCTGCGTAGAGCAGAAGGGCACCGAGCACCGGGACGAAATGACGCCGGAAGGCTTCCTGTCTAACCACGCCGGCGGTGTGCTGGGTGGCATTTCCTCCGGTCAGCCCATTGTCGCGAGTATTGCCCTGAAACCCACATCCAGCTTGCGCCTGCCGGGCCGCAGTATCGATGTGAATGGCAACCCGGTGGAAGTGATCACCACTGGCCGGCACGACCCCTGTGTGGGTATCCGGGCCACGCCGATTGCCGAAGCCATGATGGCCATTGTGCTGATGGATCATTACCTGCGCCATCGTGGCCAGAATGGCGATGTAAGCGTCGATACGCCGGTACTCGGCCAGCTCTGATAACCGGGAGGCGCTACCATCTACTGGCGGCTGTCTAACCTTTACTTCTGGTTCTTCGCCCTCCTTGGAGGGCTTTTGCCTTATTGGTCCCTCTACCTGGAGGGGCAGGGCTTTTCCTATCTGCAAATCGCCACCCTGATGGCGACCATTCAGCTGACCAAGGTAGTGGCCCCCAGCGTGTGGGGCTGGCTGGGCGACCGCACAGGCCAGCGGGTAAGGCTGGTACGCTTCGGAGCTATCACCGGTTCCCTGTTTTTTGCCGGAGTGTTTCTGGAGCCCGGCTTTTACGGCCTGCTGTTGGTTATGTTCGCGTTTACCTTTTTCTGGAACGCGATTCTTCCGTTATATGAAGTGATCACCCTGCGGGTACTGGGTTCAAAGAAAGAACGTTACGGCAAGATACGGCTTTGGGGCTCGGTGGGCTTTATCGGTGCGGTGGCGCTGGTTGGCGGCTTGCTGGAACTGGTGCCGATTCGCTATTTGCCCTGGCTGTTGCTGCCGGTCTTCGCCGGCATTGCCGTGTCGGCCTTCCTGGTGCCGTCCGAACGGGGTGAACGCAAAGAGTCTGCTCCCAAAGGCAGCCTGAAAGCCATCGTTACCCATCCGGCGGTGGTGGCCTTCTTCCTGATGAACTTCCTGCTGCAGGTGTCCCACGGCGCTTACTACACGTTTTTCAGTATTCACCTGGAGCAACACGGTTACGGCAAACTGTCGATCGGGCTGTTGTGGTCACTGGGGGTGATTGCGGAAATCGGGCTGTTCCTGGTCATGCACCGGCTATCGACGCGGTTTACCGTGCGCCAGATTGTGGTCGGCTCGCTGGTGTTGACCATGATTCGCTGGGGGCTGATTGCCGAACTCACCGGGCTTGTGCGAGTTATTGTCAAATCTGGTGTATGACCATCAGGCAGCGTTCCTGCCAGATTGATCTTCCACCTGTATTCCATCCTGAAACTGCACGTTGTCCACGACCAGCTTCAGTTGGTCAAACCCCTTGATTCGCTTCCAGCGT
>NZ_JADARC010000100.1:0-563 GCF_016464245.1 Marinobacter sp. bablab_jr003 | reverse complement strand
CGGCGCCAAAAGCCCCAAAAGGCCAAAGCGGATGGCTGAATATAGAAATCACGAGAATCGGCCAGTTGAAGGCCGCGATAAAAATTACAGGAATCAGGCGCTGGGAATGACTCGGAATCGGGTTTTTCTACGGCCTCGTTATGAGTAGGGAAACCATTGATAAACAGTCTTTTATCGCGATCCGCTGAACTCGAAAGCAAGCTCTTGGAGTTTCTGGCGCTCCCTCCGTTCGACCACTCGGAGAGAATTATAGCCAGCAGGGTCATGTGCAGTGTTGCTTTTGAGCATGCCGAGAGCGCAAAGATGTTGATCTCTGCCGGCAATTTAACGTCAGCTACGGGGCTTGTCCGTCTTCAGTATGAAGCTCTGGTGAGGGCTATGTGGCTGCTTTACGCCGCTTCTGATGCTGCCGTTTCAAAGTTAACTGCGTATTCCAGACCAAGGTTGCCACTGATTCCAGACGAAGCCTGCCACCCATTCCACGCGAAAGCTGCCACTGATTCCACGGCAAAGCTGCCACCTTGGCAGGCTGCCTGATTTCCCCATCAAAACGTCCGGCGCGG
>NZ_JADARC010000099.1:0-191059 GCF_016464245.1 Marinobacter sp. bablab_jr003 | reverse complement strand
CCGCGCCGGACGTTTTGATGGGGAAATCAGGCAGCCTGCCAAGGTGGCAGCTTTGCCGTGGAATCAGTGGCAGCTTTCGCGTGGAATGGGTGGCAGGCTTCGTCTGGAATCAGTGGCAACCTTGGTCTGGAATACGCAGTTCCATTGCTCCAAAACAGGAGCAAGGCTGTCAGCACCCTTCCCGATCCCGTCCAGAATTGGCTTTTCAAGGGCCCTCAAATCACTGAACAGATCTTCCAGGCGCTGCTCATTATCATCATGATCTCGCGCTGCCCGCGACTCGTCGCCGGTGAGCAGGTAGTCATATCGGCTCCACAAAACGTCGTAGCGAAGGGTCAACTCATCCGGATCGCCTACACCATTCGCCGCAAGCGAGAGCTCCCTGTCAAACGCACTCGCTTCATTGCCCAACTGGGCCAAGTTCCAGGATGCCATTCGTATGGTGCTGAGAGACACCGACTGCAGTTTTCTGTCCTGGAAATAGGTATAGAAGCTCCCACCCAATAGCAAGAGTACGATCAGAAACAGAAAGACAACCGTCGTCCGCGAAAACAGTCCGGAAAGGAGCGTACCCTTATTCACGATTATTTAAGCTCAATGCCGCTGAGCTACCAGACCATATAACGATGAAAATCTTCCTCATCCAACTCGGGACGCTGAGACAGCGGCAGAATGATCCAGAAAGGGCCGCGGTCGCGAACCGGCATGGTTCTGGAATCCCGACGGGTAGCAATGATCGCATCCAATGAGAGGAGCTCTTCCAGAGAACCGGTGACCTTGTAATCGTTCAGAGCGGTCAGGGTGATCTGTGTTTCGCCCGATACACCAAATGTTTCCAGAACGCGTGCCAGAGTCGGACCGGAAAACTGAACCTCCCCGTCAAAATAGGGGCTGATTGTCGAAAAGGTGGTTTGGGGAAAGCTTTCAAGCTCATTCCGGTCCAGAACTAGAGTGTTCGCGTCACTGGTGATCGTCAGCTTCGGGGCTGCAATCGCCTGGGCGGAAAACACGAACATAATCAGCATAAAAATCAGTGGCAAACGACGCAATTCAGGCACCCTCTTATCTGGAGTCATCAAAAGTTGCGGCCAAGGTAATGTGATCGATTTTTAATCGCCAGCAGGGTTTTGTTACTTTGTGTAAGGGCTTTGTCAAAAAGCTTGAAAGTGTCGATTTTCTGACAGCTTTTTCATTTACAAACAAATAGTTATCGTTACGTGATCTTTGCAGCACTAAGGTAAGTAATTTCCAGCATTCGGACAACGATATAAGACAAAAGGTTAAGATTACTAACGGATCCCTGATGCCCGGAGACTAGTGAACACACTTACTGTTATTAACGGAGACTACGATTTCACTGGGTGTCCCAAAGGAGCCAGAAATGTCGAGTTGATCTTACCCTAGGATTTGGGACCATCTAAGGATTGAGATGGACTTACCCCGGTGCATTACACACTCCTGGCCTATATTGAGGACAGGTCAAAACTACCCATGCCGAAGGCTTCTGACTGATTAACCGAGTAAGAACGGAGTTTGTTGCCCGCAAAAATCACGGCCAAAACCGACTAGAAAATGCCTGCTCGAATGTCCGCTTTTGTTTAAGCGGGAACAAGCGCCACCACATCCCGTAAGCAACGGTCAAAACCGACCTTTCTATATTGCCCAAGAAACTGACAGTGTTCCAAAGCTGAAGTTGTCTTTATGGCGCTCGTCTTCGCTGGTCGAGGCACGCAATGTGACCGCGGCCAGCAGGTGATCCCACTGCCAGGTAGCGCCCAGACCAAGCCGACCAATCGGCGGCCCTTCGTCGAAACGGTAAGCCCCGGCATTGTCATCGATGTAGGAATAGCCTACATACTCCAGCCCCAGCCCCACATATACTGACCAGCTACTGCCTGAATCCTTGAACGAGCCCGGCAAAGCGATGGTTGAGGATGTACCAGCGTAGTCCGGCACAAAGTTTATAGGAAGGTGTCTGCCAAGCTGCCAGACCAACCCGGTTTTAGCGGAGGTCCGAAAACTCGACAGTAGTCCGGATCCAACCACCGACACACGCTGTTCAATGTTGCCGCCCTGCCCGAGTTGCAGGAGTTTTCGGCCATGCGCAGCCTGAATGCCACCCACCACATCGGTTCCAAGCTGACTCCCCCACCCTTGCGGCTTGTCGCTTCCAGTGGCTTTGTGCACCCATTTCTGAACCGACTCGGCACCGCTTTCGGGCCCAATAACGCCAATGTGAGCACCAAACCCGGTAATCGTATCGGCGTTCCAGCTCCAGAGTGTGCCGCTGAGCGACAGGTGGCCGGCATAGGGAATGTCGTCGAACTGCGGATCTTCAACCGTAATATCTTCAGGTGTGACCATGAATTGCCGCAAACTCAGACTTACCGCCTGCTTTGAATCGACAGTTCCAATACCTGGCAGAAAGCGCAGCTCATCACGCAGAACCCGGGCAAATTTTGCCGACTTTCCATCGTTCTCGTCAGCGGTGTCCGTCAGATACGAAAAGCGTACCCCGTTTGTATAGCCGCGATCGGTTCCGGTAAGCAGGTCGTTATCCCAGGACAGGTTCACGACTTCTGCCTTCAGGATGGTTGGGAAAACACTAATAACGAAAAACAGCAGGAAGGCACATTCGCAGCGACGGCTCAAATCCAGTCTCTCCGGTTGATACTATGAGTTAACGAGCATGGCCTACTGTCGAGTCATACCTGTTACAACGGCCACTCAATCCAGATGTGCAGACTAAGTCGCTTTCCCCCGCTTTTCTAGTTCCCTCCCATCGACGCCATCAGGTTTCCTAGCACCCGTCAAAGCGTGGCCGAAACAGCTTCAGATCCAACGTATTATCAGAGGGGGCTTCGGTGGCCAGCCATTTCTCGACAATCTCTTGAAACTCCCCACTGGCCCACAAAGCGCGAAGCCCTTCATTCAATCGGTAGCGGAGGATGTTTGATCGAGGATTCTTGTGGCCAAAGAGTACGTGGTAATAGCTGCTTTTAAAGGGCTTGGGGGCAAACGTAAGTTCCTTCGCTTCCTCTGGCGTCATCCACTGATCAATCATCGCCATGCCAACCAGGGGATCCATCGGAAACAAATCAATGCGTCCGGCTAACAGTTTCCGGAAATTGGCCTCGTCCGATGTGGTCACATCCACGCTCACAGTGCCTCGGCCCACAAGGCTCGCGAGCTTTTCGTTGTAGCTATAGTCCTGGGTAGCGCCTATGGACATCCCCTCCAGATCTTCAGCCGACGCCCAGTCAAACTGCAAAGCATGCCGATGGTAAAACACATATTGATACGGAAGAACTCCGGCTGAATAAAGAAAGTCGTCTGACCGCTGTTCCACACACGACCAGGCCGCCGTTCCATCGAACTGCCCGGCCTTCGCGAGCATCAAAGCCCGGGACCAGGGATAGAATGTGAAATGGGTCTTCAGCCCCTGAGTCGCATAGGCCTGAGTGATCAACTCGGCGAGCAGCCCATTATCATCGGCGGATTCATCAAAGTACGGTGGCCAGTGTCCAGTGGTAAGCCGAACCGTATCGGAGGCTTGGAGATGCGGGGCAAGTAAAGCTGAAAAGGTGAAAAGTAAACATGCGACCGTCCCTGGAAAACGTAGCAATAGATTAGGTTCCCTTTTGATCAATTAGTGTAAAAATGATTACCGTTTAAAGTAGTACAGACTTACACCTGACGCCACACGTCGAGCCGAACCACTCGTGGAGTCTCTACCTCACCCAAACCGCGGTTACCCGATTCCGACCCAGCGCTTTGCTTTGGTACATCGCCCTATCGGCCCGGCTAACGGCTGTGACAGCGTCATCTCCTTCGCGCAGATCCGTCACACCAATACTCACCGTGGCTTCCCCTTGTCCCCCATTGGCACCCAGCCCCCGACAGGTTTCCAACGCACCCCTTAAACACTCCGCCGTTTTCAGGGCATCACTGACGGTGCACTGCGGCATGATCACCAGGAATTCCTCACCACCCCAGCGCGCGACCAAATCCTGGGTTCTCAGCTCCTGCCGGAGAATGTCGGAAAAAGCCTGCAACACCTTATCGCCAGCATCGTGTCCTCGGCTGTCGTTGAGCTGCTTGAAGTGATCAAGATCCATCAGCATCAAGCTCACTGGATCACCGGAACGTTTGAATCGCTCAATTTCCTGATCGAGCAGGTATTGCATCTGTCGACGGTTCAGCAGGCCAGTCAACGAATCGGTGATGGCCACTTTCTGCCGCCGCTTCTGGGCCGCGATGACAACGCCCAGGTAAAATGCCGACAAATAACTGAACATGGCGAAAACAACGGTCAAGTTGAACAGGTGCACCAGGTTGAGGGCCGTTTCTGGAATAGGCTGCAGGGGTGCGACAAACCACATCACCACATCCAGGGCTACGTAGTAGGCCCAAAGCACACACAGCCCGGGCACTATCCATTTCCGGGGTGCCGAAAGACAGATCGCCGGGATAAACATCAGTAAGTAGTAGTGAAAGCCGCTGCCCCAGCCGATCATCACAATCCCAATGGCTGCGTGAACAACCACTTCCGTCCAGATCAACCAGACAGCCAGTCGGTTACGCCGTTGCTTCAGAGCGTAATAGGCTCCAATGTACATGGCCACGCTAACCACGTTCACCCAGGCCAAGACCGGAGAATCCAGAACCAGGAACAGGAAAAAGAAGGCAACATCCACCGAACCGGCAATCTGGGCACAGCGCATGGCCAGCTGCCAGAAAGCAGGCCTTTTGATTCGCGCCGGCGCACTTCTAATATCAAAGGCGGGTGAGGTATCCACGATGCTCCTGGGCCAGACATTATTATCGTTAAAGCAGAATAGTTGCCCTATGTATCCATAGTGGTTCAAACACTGCCTGGGAGGAACGGCTATCACAACTTTTAACATTCACGGTCGGAGTCACCAGGTATCGGCGGTGGATTCCGAGTGGGTTTGTTCAAGAATTTGCCGTTTGGCACCAGACTGATCCAACCGCCTCAAAATACGAGCCAGTGGCTGTGCAAGGTCAGTGTGGCGTTCGTACAGGTAATGGTAGAGCGTGAACGTAGTCACCGGTTCAGCGTGCTGATGGAACCTGTTCCAGCTGGCGTGCTGCATTGGGGAAAAACCTTCAATCTCCGATACCAGGGCCACGCTTACCCTTTCCCGCTCCAGTAACTCATTCACCTAGGCATAACTTTCGGTAAGCACCGGTTCCAAACCTGCACTTGCGGCCATCATTTCCTCGACAATCACTCCCCGGCGTATGGCAACCAACTGGGGAGACTCCTGCGCCGATGCCTTCCAGTCAGCAACCGGTTCTCGGGTTACCGCAAAGAGCTGCCCCTCCAGTAACGGATACGGAACCTTAACCAGGCTTTCAGTGTCATTGCCGACGGCCTCAACCCGAAAAAGGTCACCGTCCATGACACCTTGCTCTGCCATCATAAGCGCGCGCCGCGACGGAAAGACATGTGTCACCAGTTCAATGTTCAGCTCTTTATAGGCAGCACGAAGCAACCGAATGCCTAACGCCACACTGGGCACATCCTCGATGACTGCGATGTTTAGCGTTTGCTCCGCTTTACCGGTTGTCACGTCGGCACTTGCACAGGAGGCGCCGGCGGCGAATAGGAGCAACAACAGCATTCTACCCATATCGCGACCACTCAGTTTTAGACGTTCTCATAGGAGGATAGTTGAGAAACCAGCGCCGAAGGCCAGACCGGCTGCGGCTGACCCATAATCAACGCTTGGAGTCCGGAGCGCCACGGTCGCAGTTCATAGACTACGCTTTTGAGCCTGCCGATGCCCAGGAACACGACACCCTCCACCCTATAATTAGATTTCTAGAGGTAGGAACCGTAATCCAGATAGGTATAAAGGTTCTCAGTAATGGCGAAATTAACAAAGGTGCCAAGAGATGGGCCACTTTCGGAATCTTCGCCCCAACAGGGGCCGTAACCAAATTTCAGTTTACCGACCGAAGCAGCAACAGCGGCCCGTCAACTTAGGCGTTGGCATAGGCTCAGATCTCGCATTGAAAATTCAATCGAACCCTTGAAAAGGAAATAGAAAAAAGGCAAAAGCCAGTACACAAAGGCAGATGTTGATTACAATGAGGCAGCAGACCGGGCTGCCTGATCGTAAAGCCCCGAGATACCTCTAAGAAAGCTGGCAATCGAGCCCAAATCTGTATTGGAAAACCCGAGTGTCCTGAGTGAGTCCACCAGGCAGTTTTCACGGATCTCTGCATAGATTTGACAGAGCCGTTCGCCCTTTTCAGTGATCGAGTAAAGAGTCTCTTTACCGCGACGCTCCGAGTTTATCACTTCGTGTTTTACGAGCTTCTTGAGGGCGTAGGTTACCGTGTGGGTATCCTCTACATTGAGAACCAAACAGATATCAGCCGACTTCTTTGATCGACCTCTGTGGTTTACGCTGTGCAAAACCAGAATATCCAGGGGACTTAGATCCGGAAGTCCTGCTGCATTCATGCAGCGAACCATCCACCGGTTGAAGGCGTTTCCGGCAACAATCAAGCCAAACTCAAGCTCAGACAGTTCGGCCGCGCGACCGGATAGATGTGATGAGGACACGATTGGCCCTACCGTTTTTCCAGAGTGACGATCTTCGCCAACTTGCCCAACGGCGTCCTTGTCTGTGTTTTTTGTCATAGACCCACCAAGACGTTCCTGTTCGATAAAAGTGGCCTGCCCGATGATGGGGACAGGCCGCGAGTCTATCAACTACCCATCTGATTGGGTAGGTAAGTCACTATCTCCGGGAAAATGGTGATCAGCAGCACGCCGGCCAACAGAAGCAGGAAATACGGTAGTGCAGCTACGGCAACCCGGATAATGTTATCCCCCGTCAGCCCCTGAATAACGAACAGGTTAAAGCCTACCGGAGGCGTTATCTGGCTCATTTCCACCACAATCACCAAATAAATACCAAACCACAGCGGATCAATTCCGGCGGCTTGCACCATTGGCAATATCACTGAGGTGGTCAGCACCACAACGGATATCCCATCCAGAAAACAACCTAGAAGGATGAAAAACACCGTCAAAGCGAGGAGTAACATGTATGGGGACAGTTCCATCGTGTTAATCCAGGCGGCCAAGTCTCTCGGTATGCCGGTGAATCCCATAGACACGGTCAGAAAGTGGGCGCCAACAAGAATAAACGCGATCATGGTGGAGGTTTTCACCGTACCCATCAGCGCGTCACCAAACGTTTCCCGGGAGAGAGAACCTCCCCGCCAGGACAAGAGGTGGGCCAGCGCAACGCCGATAGCAGCGGATTCCGTTGGCGATGCCAGCCCCGCATAGATAGACCCGATCACACCAACAATCAGCAGAACGACCGGTATCAAAGGTTCGCTGCGGCGAATTTTCTCGGCCAGCGGCAGGGCCTCTTCCTCCTCCGCCGGCACGCCGGCAGGATTCAGTTTAGACCAGATGCCAACGTAGCCTGCAAACAACAGCATAAGCAGCAAGCCGGGAAGTATACCGGCCACAAACAGTCGCGCAATGGACTGCTCGGTGGCTACCCCGTAGACAATCAGGATGATCGACGGGGGAATCAACAACCCAAGTGTGGCGGAGCCTGCCAGCGTACCCAGAATCTGCTTACGGTCATAGCCACGCTTGGTCAGCTCTGGCACCGACATCTTTCCGATTGTTGCAGCAGTAGCCGCTGAAGACCCGGATATCGCCGCAAAAATACCACAGCCGATAATGTTGGTATGCAACAGCCGGCCTGGAATACGACCAACCCACGGGGCAATGCCGGTAAACATCTCTTCGGAAAGACGGGAGCGGAACAAGACCTCCCCCATCCAGATAAACATTGGCAATGCAGCCAGTTCCCAGGAGACGCTCGCACCATAAAAAGAAGTGGCCAGGCTGTCGCCAACAGGGATGCTGCTGAAAAAATGCAAAGCTGCAAGGCCTGTGGCCGTTAGGGCAAAGGCAACCCATAAGCCCGCTCCCAGCAGAATAAGGAGCCCGATCAGGAGCACCAGGCTCATCCAGATCATATCCATCGTGTTACTCCTGCGGGGCTTCGTCTTTAATGTGGGTAATTCGTCCGCTGATCAAACCGATAAACGAGTCGAGCAGAGCAATCAACAGCCAGGCCAGTCCCAGGACCATCACCGCCTGCGGAATCCAGAGCGGTACTGGCACCATGCCAATTGAGACATCCCCGAAGTCGTAGCTGTCATAGGCAAGCAGCACACTGAACAAAGTGCCATAGGCCGTGATCGCCAGCGCAGCCACGACCACCAGAATGTCCATAACGCGCTGGACGGGCTTTGACATGGTCCGGTGCAGCAGATCCACCCGAATGTGACCGCCCACGGTTAACGTGTAAGCAAGCCCGGTGAATGTGGCCCCGAGCAACAGAAACCCCGCCAGTTCAGCCAGTCCGGGAACCTGCAATCCCAGGGAGTCCATCCCCAGAATCAACAGCACCTTGTCAAGAATCCGCCCCAGCACCTGTAAAACCACCATGACCATAATAATGGTGAGCTGCAGCGCGGAGAGGTATCCGCCAAGGCGATACGAAAAGTCCAAAATCCTGCGCATATATATGCTCCCGGCTTGTTCTATTCAAAATGTCAGGAATCAGCGAGCGCGGTATGCATCAATAAGGGCTTTACCTTCTTCGCCAGCCCGCTCCAACCATTCCTGCTCCATGGTGGAGCCCACTTCCTGCAGTCGTTTGACCAAAGCTTCGCTGGGTTCGGAAACCTTAATGCCGTTTTCTTCCATAACCTTGATCTTGGCTGCAGTTTCAGCTTTGCTCGCTTCCCATCCCCGTTTTTCGGCCACTTCAGCTGCTGCTTCTATGGCTTTCTGAACGTTTTCCGGAAGCCTCTGGAAGGCCTTGGTGTTAACAACCACCATGTTTTTCGGGAGCCACAACTGGGCGTGATTGAAGTTACTCAGGTAGTCCCAGGCACGGGTATTCGCGCCGGTTGACGGAGAAGTAATCATCGCGTCAACACGGCCAGTTCCAAAGGCGGTTGGAATGTCCGGAACCTCAACCTGGGTGGGAACAGCTCCAAACAACTCCGCCAGACGCTCGCTCGATTTGTTATAGGCGCGCATTTTTTCGCCCTGAAGCTCTTTGCCGGTTTCTACAGGGAAGTCTGTGTAGATCCCCTGCGGCGGCCACGGCACTGCAAACAACAACTTCATACGCTGGCGCTCAAGCCGCTCAGCCAGAACATCACGAGATGCCTGCCACAGTTCCCAAGCTTGATCATAGTTACTGGCTAGGTAAGGAACCGAGTCCACTTCAAATAAAGGGTCTTCATTTGCCAGGCGGGACATAATCAGCTCACCAATGGGAACCAGTCCTCGGCGAACGGAGTTCTTGATCTCGGGATGTTTGATCAGTGAGCCACCACTGTGAACGGTAATGTTCAACTCGCCGTCAGTGGCTTCACGCACATCTTCGGCAAATTCACGGATATTGACGGTGTGGAAATTAGAGTCGCCGTAGGGTGTTGGCATATCCCAGTTCGTCTCGGCCTGAGCATGGCCGATCACGACAGACAACGTTAATGCAGCGAGGTACTTGGCATTCACGTTCATTTTCTCCTCCTGTGCACTGGAAAAGTACTTCCAGGCAATTTGTTCGTGATTGTTGCTGTAGGTGCAGCAGGGCACACCAGATATTCGGTTCGCAAAGCAATTCTGTGCTTTATTTAACCAAATTAGCGGTGACCTTACTGGTTGTCAAACTTTTTACTCAAATTTTATTGATAAACGACCTTGTTTTACGAACAATTTATCTATAATTTATATTCTAGGCTATTATTTAAACAAAACAACAACAGTCCCGGAGGCGGCTATGCTTTTAAACTGCGACATTGGCGAGAGCTTTGGGGCCTGGACCATGGGCGTGGATGAGCACGTTATGCCATTTATTGACCAAGCGAACATCGCCTGCGGCTTCCATGCCGGCGATCCCATGACCATGCGGAAAACCGTGCGGCTGGCTATGTCCCACGGTGTGGCCCTGGGAGCCCATCCAGCCTACCCTGACCTTCAGGGCTTTGGCCGTCGTTCGATGGCGGTCCATCCGGAAGAGATTACCGCCCTGGTGAGTTACCAGGTGGGGGCGCTGTCTCACATTGCTGGTTCAGAGGGCGGCACTCTGAGCTACGTGAAACCACACGGCGCGCTATACAACGACATGATGCGCAATGAAGAGGTGCTTGATGCCATCCTCAAAGTGCTTGGTTGCTCGCCACACCCCCTGTCGCTGATGGCTATGACCACCGCCGACAATCAGAACATCCGGGCGGCCTGCCTGCGCCATGGTGTTCCCTTGATTCTGGAAGCCTTTGCCGATCGCGCCTACGACGACCAGGGGTATATTGTCTCCCGCACACTCCCCGGTGCCGTCCATAAAGATCCGGATACGATTTTGCGCCAGGCCTGTGATCTTGCCGCTGGCCGTGCCATCACAACGATTACCGGCAGCCAGTTACAGCTTGAAGCCGACACCCTCTGCGTTCATGGCGATAACGCTGAGTCTGTCGAGGCTGTGAAGGCTATCCGTCAGGCTCTGGGGGCTCGGGCGTAATGTTCTGGCGATATGAAGTAACCGGCGTTGATACCATTACGCTTCACTTCGGCGACACGATCGATATTGCCCTGGTGGCGCGGATTCAGCGGGCCGCCACGGCTCTTTCCAGCACTCTGGGGCCGCGTTTGATCGACATTGTGCCCTCCTACACAACGCTGCTGCTGCGCTACGATTTGCTGACTGACGACCTGGCCTCGCTGGTTGCCGATGTCACCGCAGCTCTCAAGGTACTTCCGGAGGACGAAGCGCACGCAGGCTCCAGCGAGGTTGTCGAAATTCCGGTTTTTTACGATCCCACTACCGGGCCAGATCTCGACGCTATTGCCGCCAGCACAGGACTGACGAGGGAACAGGTTATCCAGAAGCATTCCGCCGAGGAGTATCACGTATTCGCCATCGGCTTTGCGCCCGGATTCGCTTACCTCGGCGAAGTACCTTTGGAGCTGGCAACACCTCGCCTGGCAACGCCTCGGTCGAAAGTACCGGCCGGATCTCTGGGCATTGCCGACACCCAGACCGCCATGTATCCGCTGCAATCACCCGGCGGCTGGAACCTGATCGGGCGAACGCCGTTGAAACTATTTGACCCCCACCGGGAACAGCCTTCCCTGCTGCAAGCGGGCCAGCGGGTTCGCTTCCGTGCGATCAGCCGCGCTGAGTATCTTGAGCTAGGCGGCCGACTGGACGACCTGCCGTGGGCACCAGAAAACAACACCAAACCGGTCGGAGGGGTTCAACCATGAGCATTCAACCTGGCCTGATCTTCACAAAACCCGGTTTTCTCAGCCTTCTACAAGATGGTGGCCGCCGGGGTGTGATGCACATGGGGCTTACAACCGGTGGTGCCATGGACAGACATGCCTGGGCCTGGGCCAACCGGTTACTGGAGAACTCCTACGGCGCTCCGGCACTGGAAATTACCTTCGGCGGAGTTGAGTTCACCAGTAACCTTGATACCCAGATCGCGATCACTGGCGCAGAAGTGCAATGTAAGGTGAACGGGGATAGCCGGCCGCTCTGGAGCGTCATCAACCTCAAAGCTGGAGACCGGGTTTCTCTCACCGCCCCCAAATCAGGTATACGCAGCTATCTCGCTGTGCTTGAAGGTTTTCAGCTAGATTCCGGGCTGGGGGACAGTTGTGCCAGTTTTACGCGGGAAGGCCTCGGCGGCCTTCATCAGGATGGTCGCCCGTTACAGGAAGGTGACCACCTGCCCTGCCAACCTCGCGTGAGCCAAGTTCCTAACCGAAAAGTTCCGGAGCACTGGAAGCCAGACTACAAAGAGGACCTGGTACTTTCTGTGATTCCCGGCGCCCAGATCGACCGGTTTTCCGCATCCGTTCTGGAGACGTTCTTCGGCAGTACTTACACCCTGACGCCACAAACAGACCGGATGGGTGCCCGCCTGAAAGGCCCTGCACTGAAACCTGCAGGCACTGGCCTGATTTCTGAAGGCACCAGTCTGGGCGCCATCCAGGTTCCGGCCGACGGGCAGCCCATCCTGCTGCTGAATGACCGCCAGACCATTGGAGGGTATCCAAAACTGGGAGCCGTTACCCCCCGCAGCCTGGACGCCCTGGCTCAGCGCGCACCAGGCACCAGGCTAAGATTCCGGCCAATCGCACTTCATGAGGCACAGACAGAGGAAAAGCGGTTTCTGGGATTTTTCTCTGGCACCGGCAGGGGGCGGTAATGCCCGCTTTATAGCTGAGCTGCGGGAGCCCGCACCTTGGCAACATAAGGAGAGGTCATAGCCTGCAACAGTGCTGCGTAGTTCAGCCGAAAACTCACGATGTCGCCTACCCGCACGGCATCGTTGGCTACATCCAGAATCAAGTGGTCACTGCTGCCGCCCAGAATTCTGATGTTCGGGTCTTTTGGGGTCAGCTCTTCGATCGGTACATCTTGCCGGCCAATGGCCACAATGGCGCGGGTGTGCAGGCCCAGGTCGTCAAACTCCGGTTTCTTGCCAAAGGCATCCATACCGCTGAGCCCCTCGGGCACTGAGTTTTTAACCTTTACCTCGATCACTTCCGCTTCCAGCGTAAACAGGTCGCTGTGCATGCCGGCCACGGGCTGTCCCTTTGCGGTTTCCTTGCCCAGAAACAGGGCTTCCCCAAGGCGCAGGTGATTAATGCCCTCCGGCATTTCGCCTTCCAGCAGCAGGGGCAGTGAGCTGGAGTTACCGCCAGACACCACGCTCAGGGGGTGGCCCAGCTCTGCCCGGATGTTGTCCCGAAGCACCAGCAGGTCATGCATTTTCCCGGGGGTGGGCAGGATGCCACCGTAGCAGGTCAGGTTGGTACCAATGCCGCACCAGTCTATGTGGTCCTGCTGAAGAATAAAGCGCCCGAAGTCCAGAATATGTTCCGGTAATACGCCTTCGCGCAGGTCTCCAAGTTCCACCATCAGAATCACCTGATGGATCACACCGGCAGCTTTGGCCTCAGCCTGTAGCCGGCTCAGGGTTTCCTGTTCGGAAATCAGACTGGTGTCAACGTACCTGATCACGTCTTTGATTTCGTGCCAGCCGGGAAGGCGAAGCAGTAGGGTTTTGCAGCTGGGTGACAGGGTTTTGATGATTTTCAGGTTGTCGACCCGGGAGTCGGCCATTTCGGTAAGGCCTTCATCCAGCAACACCCGGACAATATCAGGGTTGGCACAGGTGGCCTTGGTGACGGGTACCCAGCTGACTGGCCAGTTTTGGCTGGCGCAGGTTTGGGTCAGAAAACGGATATTGTCGCGCAGTTTGGTTTCGTTCCAGAGCAGGCGGGGAAACTTTTCCAAGGGGGTTCAACCTAAACGCTGATGATCTGACGAAAAGGCCCATTGGCGCACCGGTGGCGGCCAATGGGCTGAGGGGTCCGGGAATCAGACTTTGTAGTCCGGATACGCCAGATCGTCGTTAATTACCAGGGCTTCCTGCTCTTCACCGGGTTTCAGTTTGACGATGGAGAACTCCTGATCAGATGCTGTCTGGATGGGTGAGCTTGCGCAGTTCGAGCAGGAAGGCCTGCAGGTAGTGCCTGGCGTCCTGCTCGGACAATGGTCGCGTCTGTTTCTCGGCCCTCTGCTGCACGGTTGTCCGATCCGGACTACAGCGCCGTTGGTAATACAGGGTACCGATATGCCGTTCCAGTGACCGACTGTTCCAGTGCTGACTGACCGCCACGGCCAGATACCACTCCCGGGCCTGGGTGCTGTCGACCCGAAACAGAGCGCGGTAGTGCGTCCAGCTCAATTTGGGACGCAGTGCGTACCGAATTGGAAAGGCCTGATAAAAGGCGCGCAGGTTCCGGACATTAAAGCCCATGCCGTACGGTGCTAAATGGACGCTTTAGCCAAAAACCAGATCCTTGTGGGTCTGATTCGACTATGAAAAGCAGGTTTGTTGAACCCAACAATTGAAAAGCTCTATACCTAGATGAATAACAGATAACGTTATCAACCTTTCCTCCCCTTTTCCCTTTCAACGCATCCGCTCATTGCGTCAGTCTACAAAACTCTGCGAGTTTTCTATCGTTTTTCGGCGCTTGCAGTTCGTTTGATTTATGTATCTTGAACTTACACGCATATTGATTCATGTCAGCTGAAACCACGCTTCACAATCAAACGAACGGAGTAAATGATGCGACCAGTATCTATAGCCGATTTTATCGAGATCGTCTTCTCGGACGACAGTTATCCACCAGCCGCCTCGACTATCCGAAGGCTCTGCAGCGAGAGAGATTGCGAGGGCCGTCCAATCATTCCGGGGGCATTTAAATTTGGGAAGCTCTGGAAAATCGATCTCGACGCTTACTACATGGAGATGGCCCAAAGAACCAATGGGGCCGCTCCAACCGATGATGCAATTATCTACGGACTAGCCCGGAGCCTCGCATCCTAAAATGGCACCTAGAAATCGCTCTAAAGCTAATGAGTCGCTAGCGGCCTACCCCGGACTATATCGCAATGCTCATGATGTCTATTTCGTCGTACACCCGCTCACGCGCAAGCGAGGAAGTCTGGAAACCAAAGATCGTGTTATTGCAATCCAGCGCTGGTCAGCTCTGCAGCGACTTTGGCAGGCAGAAATCTCCGATTCAAAGACTGACTCTCTAGCGAAAAAGCTTTCGGACCTTGCCACTCCCCGCCACAATGATGGTGAGGCTATTACGCTTTCGCATTACCTCAAAAAATGGAGGGTAGACGTGCTCGGGCACTGCGTGGTCGGCACCAAGGTAAAATGGAGCACCTGCCAGGTGCTCTCCCTGCGTGGCCCCAATAAGGGCAGGCCGATCGCGTTACCCACTCGAATAGATTATGCCAATGACGCAAAACAATTAGAGGAACAGGAGTCAGCAGACTTTCTCCTAACAGACCCAGACATACTGCGGAGAATTCGCCAGCTTCTATCTCCCTGGATGCAAAAGCCCACCCATTACAATGGCCTGAGAAATACCCTCAACCGTGTATTTCTTCATGCAGTACAAGAAGGTTTGATCGACCGTAACCCAATGGTTGATATACGCAAGGCAACAGAAAGCAAGCGCGAGGTGCTGATTCCGGACGATGCCTACAAGGAAATAACTGCGGCCCTGTGCATCCACAAAATAAACAAACAGACACGAGACGGGACGTGGCGAGCCAAGATATGTGACCTGATGTATATGCTTTCCCAGCAGCCGATAGATATTTTCGACCTCAAGCAAAACCAGGCTGAGATTTTCATGGAGCCAGTAGAGAGGGACGGCTACTCAGTCTATGGCCTTGTCCGCTTTGAACGGCACAAAACCAGGGTGGGGATCGAGCTAGAAATGAATAAAGAGCTCGCAGAACTCTGGCAATGGTTCATCGAGTTCAAAAGGTCGCAAAACATCACCAGCGAATACCTTCTGGTTTATCCCATGTACTTTGACGTGCGCTCTCGGGCTCAGAAGGTCCAACACCGAACGATACAAGCAGCCTGGAGAAAAGCATGCAAAGAGACAGGCTATGGCGACCAATATCAGCTAAGGGATTTGAGGAAGAAGGGGCTGACTGAAGAGTATCTTGAACAAGGTGAAAACGACAAAGGAGGCCACGAGACCGAAGCCATGCGCAAGCATTATCGGCTTATCAAACCACCGAAACGAGCTCGCACAACAATACGTTTCACGCGAGATTAAGTGCCCCAAATTACCTTTTGAGACGGACACGTTTTTTCAGTATTTTTTCAGTATTTTTTCACCTCTAAGACATCGAACAGCCAAAGGAGCCAACATGTTGATATCTAAAGGTAAAAATGGAGGCGCGGGTCGGAATCGAACCGGCGTACACGGAGTTGCAGTCCGCTGCATAACCACTCTGCCACCGCGCCGGGTAAGCCTGGAATCTGGCTTTTGCTCTCAGGGGGCGTGAGAGACTTGGAAAATGGAGCGGGAAACGAGATTCGAACTCGCGACCCCAACCTTGGCAAGGTTGTGCTCTACCAACTGAGCTATTCCCGCTCTTCGTTCAGAGGCGTTGCCTCCTCAACGGCTGCGTATTCTACGGATTACGCTTCGCGCGTCAACACCTTTTTTTCAAGTTTCTGTTTTTATTGCTAATGTGCACAAAATTTAGCCAAACCGGTCAGGACCGGCTGGCGTCATCCGCGTTCGCCTGAAGGGAACCGGCAAGCTGGTTGCCGCTGTCGCAGTTCAGGTAGCTGGAAGCCTGCAGCCATTCTTCATCCGGGTAGTATTTGAAAACCAGCTGGCCGCCTTTCAGGTTGTCTACTACCTTTGCGATCACATCGCGGTCTACCGCCGGGCAGCCGTGGCTGCGGCCAATGCGACCGTATTTGTTCACCCAGCTCTTCTCTACGTAGTCTGCCCCGTGAATGACAATAGCGCGCTGGCGGGCCAGGTCATTGAAGCCCGGCTCCAGTCCGTCCAGCCGCAAGGAGTAGCCGTGGGCACCGCTGTAGGATTCCGCCGCCTTGAACAGTCCGATGCTGGACTGGTGGCTACCCTCAATGTTGGAGAAAGCACTGGCTTCGCGGTCGCCGGAGTTTTTACCGTGGGCAACCAGCTCCCTCAGAACCAGGCTGCCATCGGCCAGGTCAAACAGCCAGAGGCGTTCTTCGCTGGATGGCAGGGAAAAATCAATAACAGCAAGCCTCTCCGGCATCGCTGTTCCATTGCTGATGGCGCACTGGGTTGCCTTGAAAGCCGCCTCGAGAACCGATGGGTTCAGTTTAGGGGCTGCACTGGAAAGGCGATCAAAAAGCTGGTTATTCAGGGACTGGGCCTGGGTGCTGGTGGCGAAAAGCACTGAAAAAAGAAGGCCGGACATTGCTGTACAAAATTTGAGCAGATTGCGATGCTTGGGCATGCACCTTACCTCTATAGGTGAAGAATACGGTCTATCCGATTGAAATTTGCACTATTCTAACAGCAAATAATGAGAACCCGGACACCTTTGTACAGTTTTTAAACAGACCGTAATCAAAGTTACAAATTACAGACCACCACGCAGGCGTGGTAGAATCGCCAAGACTCAACGGGGTGCCCGACAGGGCTGAGACCATACCCGCGGAACCTGACCCGGCTAATACCGGCGTAGGGATTGAGCCGCCACTTTTCCAGTGGTTACCGCGGCATGCCCCCTCCATAGCCAAGGTGTAATCACTATGCGTTTCCGCTTGCCTCTACTCTTCGCTGCCCTGCTCCCGGCTTTCGCTACCGCCGAACCTGCGCAGGTTTTGAACGTTTATACTCACCCGTCGTTTGCGGCGGAATGGGGCCCAGGGCCCGCAGTCAAGCAGGCATTTGAAGAGCAGTGTGAATGCGCACTGAACTATACAGTGCTGGAAAGCGGCGGCGATATACTTCAGCGACTGCGCCTGGAGGGCAGTTCAACCAGTGCCGATGTGGTGTTGGGGCTGGATACCGCCACCATGGAAGCCGCCCGGCAAACCGGATTACTGGCTCCGCACACGCTGACACTGAACAACCTGGCGCTGCCTGTCGACTGGCAGGACGACACCTTCGTGCCCTACGACTGGGGCTACTTCGCCTTTGTATACGATACCGAGCTGCTGCCGGAACCTCCGGCAAGCCTGGAAGAGCTGGTCAATGCACCGGATGACCTGAAAATCATCATCCAGGATCCCCGCACCAGCACCCCCGGCCTCGGCCTGCTGCTCTGGATGCACGCGGTTTATGGCGATGACGCCCACGCTAAATGGCAGCAACTCAGTGGCAAGGTACTGGCGACGACCCAGAGCTGGAGTGACGGGTATTTTTCACTGTTCATGAACGGCGAAGCCCCGATGATCCTTTCTTACAGTACGTCCCCGGCCTATCACATGGCGGTCGATAACACAGACCGTTACCAGGCGGCCCGTTTTGAAGAAGGCCATTACCTTCAGGTCGAGGTTGCCGCACTGGTGAATAGCTCCAGGAGTCAGGCCCTCGGCCGGGAATTCATGGAGTTCATGTTGTCGCCGGCCTTCCAGCGCCATATTCCGTTGAAGAATGTGATGTATCCGGCTATCGACCTTGGTGACGAATTGCCGGAGGTATTTGACCTGCTGATCCACCCGTCCAAAGCCCTCTTCCTGGAACCGGCAGAGGTCGCCCGTGAACGCCGCTCACTGGTGAATGCCTGGCTGGACGCCATGACCCGCTGAACCCAATGGCCGCCAACCAACCACAACCCCTGCGCCCTGCTCCATTCAGCGCCCCTGCGTGGCAACTGGCTCCGGGCCTGATCATTGCGCTGGCCTTGATCGGGCTGGTGCTGTTGGGGCTCGGGGCACTGCTTCACACAGCTGGCACGCTGGAATTCGAAGAGCTGTGGCACAGCCGCTATTTAAGAGGTGTTGTCTGGTTTACGGTTTGGCAGGCGGTGTTATCGGTCTTTCTAAGCCTGCTCATTGCGCTGCCGGTGGCCATGACACTGGCCCGGCTCAGCCATTTTCCCGGTCGTAGCCTGCTGCTTCGGTTGATGGAGCTGAGCCTGGTGCTTCCCACCATTGTGGCGGTTTCAGGCATCATCGGGGTGTACGGTCGCCAGGGCTGGCTGACCAGTCTTCTGAACGGGTGGCTGCCTGATCACGGCTGGAGCCTTTACGGCCTGAATGGAATCTTACTGGCCCACCTATTTTTCAACGCACCGCTGGCCGCACGCATTCTTCTGCAAGCACTGGAATCGGTTCCGGCACCGAGGTTGCGGGTTGCTTCCCAGCTCGGGTTGAGTGGCTGGTGGCTCTGGCGTACGGTTCGATGGCCCGCACTACGGCCGGTCCTGCCCGGGGTGTCAGCATTGGTATTTACCCTGTGCTTTACCAGCTTCGCCATCATCATGACCCTGGGTGGCGGGCCTCGCGCCACAACCCTTGAAGTGGCCATTTACCAGGCGTTGCGGTTCGAATTCGATTTCGGCCAGGCCGCCATCCTGGCCACCATTCAGCTGGTTATTTGCGGCAGCCTGTGGTGGCTTGTGTTCCGGAACCGCCTGGAGTCCTCACTACTTCCGGATCGGCGGTTTGCTGAACCTGTCTCTTTAAAAGACAGCCCCGGGCAGGGTCTGGGGCGCGTGTTGCTGCTGGGCATCTTTTCCGCTTTCCTGACGCTTCCCCTGCTGGCCATCGCGTTACGCGGTTTGCCGGCACTCTGGCCGGCCTCTCCCATGCCATCTATCTACGGACAACTGCTCCCCGCCACAGGCCGCAGTTTGTTGATTGCCGTTCCCGCCGGGCTTGGTGCGGTTGTCGCCAGTCTGTTCACACTGGCGGCCGCCAACAAATCCGAAAACCGGATACTGGCGGCCATTCCGGTTACCACGGGTTATCTGCCGCTGATTGTGCCGCCCCTGGTGCTTGGTACCGGCCTGTTCCTGTTATTGCGGCCCCAGCTCGGGAACAGCGCACAAGGCTGGGTACTGGTGTCTATGATTAACGGTTTGATGGCCATTCCATTTGTGCTGCAGGTGCTGCGTGGGCCACTGAATGCCATCGACAAGAACACCCTGAACCAGGCGGACCAGCTGGGCATCCTGGGCTGGTATCGCTGGCGCTGGCTGTACTGGCCACGGCTGCGCCGGCCAATCGCCCTGGGGCTGGCCTATGGCATTGCCCTGTCGCTGGGAGATTTCGGGGTAATTGCCCTGTTCGGTAGCCCCGGGCAGCCCACTTTGCCGGTTCTGCTTTACCAGCAGCTGGGCAGTTACCGAATCAGCGAAGCGGCTGGCACCGGGCTGTGGTTGCTTGTATTACTGGTGACCCTCTTCGCCCTGCTGTCCCGGGTTGCCCGGCCGGCCCCGGGCACAAACACAGAGCCTGCCCCCGCCGCCGCTCCGGAGCCTCGTCATGCTTGAACTAAGAAACCTGTGTTTCCAGTACCCGGATCAGTCGGAGGAGTGGCGCTTCCACTTCTCGGTCGCCGCCGGGCATTGCCTCGCAGTACGCGGTGCCAGTGGAACCGGTAAATCCACCTTGCTGAACCTGGTTGCCGGTTTTCTCGCACCCAAAAGCGGAGAAATTCTCTGGAACAACCAAGCTATCCATAACCTGCCCGCCTGGGAGCGGCCGGTAACAAGCGTGTTCCAGGAGCACAACCTGTTCGAACACCTGGATGTCTTCACCAATATCGGTCTTGGCCTGCACCCGGGCATGAAGCTGTCCCCCGAACAGCAATCGGCCATTGAGCAGGGTCTTGAACAAACCGGGCTCGGCGGTTTTGGTACACGGCTGCCCGGCGAACTATCCGGTGGCCAGCGGCAACGAGTTGCCCTGCTGCGCGCCATTCTGCGGCGCAAACCGGTACTGCTGCTGGACGAACCCATGACCGGGCTGGACCCGGACGCCAGGGCCATCATCCGGGACTTGTTACTGCAGGAAAAGGCCAGCGGCATTACCCTGATCCTGGCCAGCCATGATGAAGAAGACCGAAAGATACTGGCAGACAGCAACTGGAATCTTTAAGCTTGCTAAGACTTCTGGCAGGGATTTTTTCATTCTGTGGCGATAACTTCGGGCCTTACTACAGCCAAAGCCGGCGAGCCTGCCGGCACCCTTGAGTTGTCCGGCAATACGGTGGCCTTTGCCGGAGACTGGACCCTTGCCCATTACCCGGCCCTGAACCGGCAGGTATCGCAATTCAAGGCAGAGAACACTTCACTGAAGCCGGAATTTACCCGCCTTGGACGACTGGATACCGCGGGCGCGTCCCTGATGGTGAAAATGCTGGGTGCCGAACCGGTGCTTGCCGCGCTGGAGCAACCGTCCCTGCCCGAAGCCCAGCAAGCACTCCTTAAAGCCGTGGCGGAATCCATGTGTGAATCCGCACCGGCACCAGCCACGGTTAATCCACTGCTGAACATGCTGGCAATCACCGGAGAGAAGGTCACCCGGCTAACCCGTCTGTTATGGCTGCTGTCCGGTTTTATTGGCCAGACCTTCTCCACCCTGTTCTACATACTCCCACAGCCAAAACGCTGGCGCTTTACGCCGTTCGTGGCCGCTGTGCACGACACCGGCCTGAACGCCCTTCCGATTGTTGCCTTGCTCACGTTTCTTGTGGGTGCTGTCGTCGCATTTCTGGGTGCCACGGTGCTGGAGGACTTTGGCGCGACCATTTATACCGTAGACCTAGTCGCCTTCTCTTTCCTGCGGGAATTCGGCGTTTTATTAGCCGCGATTTTGCTGGCCGGCCGGACCGCCAGTGCCTTCACAGCCCAGATCGGGGCCATGAAAGTCAACGAAGAACTGGATGCCATCCGTACCCTCGGCCTCAACCCCGTGGAGCTGCTTGTAGTCCCCAGGGTACTGGCCATGATGGTGAGCCTGCCGGTGCTGACCTTTGTCGGCATGATGGCGGGCATGGTTGGTGGTGCCGTGGTGTGTGCACTGGCACTGGATATTCCGCCCAGCCAGTTTATGGCCATCGTGGAGCGGGATATTGCCCTGAAACATTTCCTGGTGGGTATCGGTAAAGCACCCGTGTTTGCCTTCCTGATTGCCGTGATCGGCTGCCTGGAAGGTTTCAAGGTGTCGGGCAGCGCACAGTCCGTGGGTGAGCACACCACCTCCAGCGTGGTGCAATCTATCTTTATGGTCATACTGCTCGATTCCGTAGCCGCGCTATTCTTTATGGAAATGGGTTGGTAAGGCATGGCCATGGGCACGCAGGATAACCACGCGCACCAAACACCGATTATTCAGGTTCGGGGCCTGAGCAACCGCTTTGGCAGCCATTCAGTACATGAAGACCTGGACCTGAACCTCTACCCGGGCGAAATCCTCGGCGTGGTTGGCGGATCCGGCACAGGAAAATCCGTGCTGCTTCGCAGCATTGTCGGCTTGAACACGCCGACGGCGGGCCACATCACGGTATTCGGGCAGGATCTAACAGAGCTGTCAGCACCGGAACGTTCGCTTTATGAGCAGCGGTTTGGCGTGCTGTTTCAGGGCGGCGCTCTATTTACCTCCCTGAATCTGGAACAGAATATTGCCCTGCCCCTGATCGAGCACGCGGGGCTGAAGCGGGCCGAAGCGGAAGAACTGGCCCGCATGAAGCTGGCCCTGACCGGCTTGCAGCCCGAGGCGGCCCGCAAATACCCGGCGGAGTTATCCGGCGGCATGGTGAAACGTGCAGCGCTGGCCCGGGCGCTGGCCCTGGACCCTGAAATATTGTTTCTGGACGAGCCCACAGCGGGGCTGGACCCGATCGGCGCTGCCGCGTTTGACGAACTGATTGTCACCCTGCGCAATGCCCTGGGGTTAACGGTATTCCTGGTTACCCACGATCTGGATACCCTGTACACCACCTGCGACCGGGTGGCGGTGTTGTCCCGGCGCAAGGTGCTGGTGGCAGATACCCTGGATAACGTGTCCCGTACGGATGACAGCTGGATTCAGGACTACTTCCACGGCCCCCGCGGGCGGGCCGCGATTGATGCACACAACAGGCTGACCGAACAGGAGCCCGGTTAATGGAGCCAAAAGCCCATCACGTTATTATCGGATTATTTACGCTGCTGGCCGTTACCGCCGCCTTGCTGTTCGCCCTGTGGCTGGGCAAGTCCTCGGCAGACCAGGAGTGGAGTTATTACCAGATCGGTTTCGACCACCCGGTAGGCGGCCTGTCCAAGGGTAACGCGGTGCTATACAGCGGCGTGCCGGTAGGTGATGTACTGGAATTGACCCTGGCACCCGACAACCCGGCCCATGTTCGTGTGCTGGTGCGGGTTCGCAGTGATATTCCCGTGCGTGAAAACACCCGTGCCGAACTGGTGCTGGCCAATATCACCGGCAGCATGAGCGTGCAGTTTACCGGCGGCAGCCCGGACAGTCCGGTGCTTGAAGGCGGCCGGGAGAATCCACCGCTGATCAGTGCCGAGCCCTCTGCGTTTTCCAACCTGCTCAATAACGGCGAAGCCATGTTGTCGAAGGCCGAACGCCTGCTGACCAGCATGAACCAGCTATTGAACGAGGAAAACCTGGGCAACGTAGCCACCATTCTGCACAACACCCGGTTAGCAACCGAGTCGCTGCTGGCAAGCCGGGATGACATGATGGCCCTGATGGAGCAGTTCGATGCGGCAGCGATACGGGCAGAAGAAGCTGCCGTAAAGGTATCCGCCACCTCTGACCATGCGCGCGTGGTGTTAGGCGAGCAGATTACGCCGGTACTGGAGTCTATGGATAAGGCCATCTCAACCCTGCAGCCCACCCTGGACCGGCTGAACCGTGTGACCGGTAATAACGAAGGTGCACTGGACTCCGGGCTTCAGGGCCTGGGCGAGCTCACACCGGCCTTACGGGAGCTGCGCAGCACCCTCCGCAACCTGAACTCGTTTACCCGCAGGCTTGAGCAAGACCCGAGAGGCACCATCTGGGGCGGCGGCCGAATCCAGGAGTACAGCAATGACTAAGCCAAGCAGAGGCATTTTCGCACTGGCCGGGGCCCTTGCCCTGTCTGCCTGCACCGTGTTCCCGATTCCTGAAGCACCGCGCCTGATGGAACTGGCACCCCCCGCTGAACGGGAAGTGTTCGATACGCCCCGGCCTGCTGCGCTCCGGGTGGACACTCCGCTGGCATCCGATCCGCTGGACAGTACCCGGGTTCTGGTAAAGCCCACACCCTACGAGTTCCAGGCACTGCCCGGCGCCCGCTGGCGCGACAGTATTCCCGTGGTTTTGAGGGATTACCTGATTCAGGAATTTCGCCAGAGCGGCGGCTTCACCAGCGTGATGACTGACACCAGTCCGGCTACGGCAGGGTTAACACTGGTCACCGAACTGACCGGCTTTCACGCCGAGACCCACGCAGACGGCACCACGGTGGTCATACACCTGCACACCGAACTGATGGAAAACCGCTCCCGGAAAAGCCTGTGCGTATTGGATCAGCGCGAGGAGGCACTGGCTGCCAGCGCAAAACTGGACGACCTGATGTCTGCCTTCTCTCGCGCAGCATCCGCGCTTTCGAAAGACATAACCCGATGGAGCCGGGATTGCCTGGCAGACGCCTGAGCCTGTTATTTTGAAGGGAACAAATCCGGCCAGGCCGCTTTCAGGTACAGGAACATAGACCAGAGTGTGAGCCCGGCTGCGATGTAAAGCAGGCCGATCGCAACGTACGACAGCATTTGACCGGGAGGAAACGCTAGCAAACCGACAATGGCCGCCATCTGGGCGGTGGTCTTGACCTTGCCGATGTACGACACCGCCACACTGGCGCGGCTACCCACCTCTGCCATCCATTCCCGCAAGGCGGAAATCACAATTTCCCGGCCAATAATCACCGTGGCCGGAATTGTCAGCAGCACCGCTGAGTATTCTTCAATCAGCACCGCCAGGGCCACGGCCACCATCAGTTTGTCCGCCACCGGGTCCAGAAACGCACCGAAAGGCGTACTCTGGTTCAGTTTGCGGGCCAGGTAGCCGTCCAGCCAGTCGGTCACACCGGCCAGGGCAAAGATGATGGCGCTGACCAGGTAACTCCACTGCACCGGCAGGTAGAAAATCACCACAAACACCGGGATCATCACGATGCGGGACATGGTCAGCAGGTTCGGTAAATTCATGGTGTTCCTATTCGTCGTGCAATGCTGCGTATATGGATTCTGCCAGTGACTTGCTGATGCCCTGAACCTTGGCCATCTCATCCACACTGGCTTTACGTAATTCCTGTATGCCGCCGAAGTAGCGGATCAGCTCCCGGCGGCGCTTCGGCCCTACCCCTTCGATGCCTTCCAGGGTGGATTGCCGGCGTTTCTTGTCCCGGCGCGCCCGGTGGCCGGTAATAGCAAACCGGTGGGATTCGTCCCGGATATGCTGGATCAGGTGCAGCGCCGGAGAATCGGCCGGTACCCGGAATACCGCGTCTGTCATGGCGTCGATCAGCTGCTCCATGCCGGCGCGGCGGGTAACGCCCTTGGCCACGCCAATCAGCGGGATATCGGAAATTCCCAGTTCTTCAAAGACTTCCCGGGCAATGTTCAGCTGGCCTTTACCACCGTCGATGAAAACGAGGTCTGGCCGTTTGCCATCACCGCTCACCAGCCGGCGGTAGCGACGGGTCAACACCTGGCGCATGGCGGCATAGTCGTCACCGGCCTTCACGCCCTCAATGTTATATAGCCGGTAATCGCTTTTCAGTGGCCCATTCTCGTCGAAAACCACACAGGATGCGACGGTATTTTCCCCATGGCTGTGGCTGATGTCGAAACATTCCATTCGGGACGGGGTTTCAGCCAGCTCCAGCAGGTCCCGCAGCGCCAGCAAACGGCGATACACGGTTTCCTTGCTGGCCAGGTGGGTAAGCAATGTTTGCCGGGCGTTGGTCATGGCCAGTTCCAGCCAGCGCTTGCGTTCGCCCCGCACATTGCCCCGAATTCGGGTTTCCCGGTTGGCGGCCTCGCTGAGGGCTTCTGCCAGCAGTTCCTGCCCTTCCACGGCAACCGGCACGAGGATGTCCCGGGGAATTTCCCGGCGGGTATCACCGCCAAAGTAGTACTGGCCCAGAAACGCCGAGAGCAGTTCACCTTCGGACTGCTCGAGTGAAAACCTCGGGAAGTAGTCCTTGGTGCCCAGCACCCGGCCACCACGAACGATGATCACCACAATACACACCACGCCGGCATCCTGGGCAATGGCGATCACATCGGCATCGCCGCCCTCGCCTTCAATGGATTGCTGCTCCTGAACATGGCGAAGATGGTTGACCTGGTCCCGGTAGGTGGCCGCTTTCTCAAACTCCAGGTTCCTGGCCGCCTGCTCCATGGCATTCATCAGATCGTGGATAATGGCCGGGTTCTTGCCTTCCAGGAACATGGTGGCATGGCGGATATCCTGCTGGTACTCCTCCGGTGTTACGTAACCCACACAAGGGGCCGTGCACCGGTTAATCTGATACTGCAGGCAAGGTCGGTTACGGTTCCTGAAATAGCTTTCACTACAAGACCTTATACGGAAAACCTTCTGCAGGATATTAAGGCTTTCCTTGACGGCACCGGAGCTTGGAAACGGCCCGAACCAGGTACCGCCACCCTTTTTGGTGCGGCCACGGCGGAAGGTCAGCGAGGGATAGTCGCTGTGAGAAGACAGGTAGATATAGGGGTAGGATTTGTCATCCCGCAGCAGGATGTTGTACGGCGGCCGCAGCGACTTGATCAGGTTTTGTTCCAGCAGCAATGCTTCGGTTTCGCTGCCGGTAATCGTTACCTCGATGGACTCGATCTTGCCCACCAGTGCTTCGGTTTTCGGGGCCAGGCCGGTCTTGCGGAAATAACTGCTCACCCGCTTTTTCAGGTTGCGGGCTTTTCCCACGTACAGAATATTCCCGGCGCCATCGTACATACGATACACGCCGGGGCGTTCAGTAAGCTGTTTCAGGAAGTCTTTACTGTCGAACTCCCCGGATCCTTGCTGGGGGTCAGACCTTGTCGGCATCCAGCAATCCAAGCCGTACGGCCATCAGCGCCAGCTCTACATCACTGGAAATCTCCAGCTTCTCGAAAATCCGGTAGCGGTAGCTGTTCACGGTTTTGGGGCTGAGGCAGAGTTTATCGGAGATATCCTGAACCTTCTGGCAATCCACCACCATCATGGCAATCTGCATTTCCCGTTCAGACAAACGATCGAACTTTGCCAGTTCGCCATCGTCGTCCTTTTCACCCGCCAGCTGCTTCAGCGCCATCTTCTGGGCAATTTCCGGGCTGATGTAACGCTGTCCGGAATGGGCCTTGCGAATGGCACGCACCATTTCCTGGATGTCCGCGCCCTTGGTGATGTACGCCTGGGCGCCACTTTGCATCACTCGGGAGGGGTAAGGATCATCCGCGCAGGCGGTTACCACAATCACTCGAATAGAGTCGTCCAGGCGCAGGATACGACGGGTGGCTTCCAGGCCACCGATTCCTGGCATGCGAATGTCCATCAGAACGATATCCGGTCGGTTCTCTCGCACAAACTCGATGGCGTCCTCTCCGGATGAAGCCTGGCCAATCACGTCGAGATCGGGATTGTCGGCTAACATGCGGGTTATACCGGAGCGCACCAGCTCGTGGTCATCTACAACCAGTACCCTGATCAAAGCTCACCTCGCAGTCAGGTAGACGAAAAATCACGGTGATTGTACCGTTTACACCGCCCATCGGGTAGGTAGGGGCCTGAAAACGATGGAAATCAGGCGGGAGCGCCCAGCCCCGCGGTGTTTTCCACCGGGTCAAACCACACGACCAGCTCTCCCCGTTTTACGGCAGCAAGTACCCGGCTTCGTTCCGCCAGCGGGTTCTCGGTATCGTTCAGGCCGTGGTAACGGGTGCAATATTCTTCCGCCAGCCCTTCCAGCTGGTCCTGGGTAAGCAGGTCTGCGTCTACTACGAACTTTTCCTGGCGCGGATCTTCATCGGGCACATAAGCGGTATCGTCGGTCATAAATCCTCCAGTCCGGGGCGTATGGTACGGGGTTTTCGGTTTTTGCGCTCTTCAAAACCCTGTGCGCTTTGACTATCATCGCCGCTTTCGTAACGTTTGGATGCTAATGAACCAGAACGTCTTTCGCCTGACACTGCCGATTCTGTTCGGCTACATTCCACTGGGTATGGCCTTCGGGGTGCTGTTCACCACCCAGCTGGACTATGCCTGGTGGGTCGCGCCGCTCATGGGCCTGGTGATCTATGCCGGTTCCGGGCAGATCCTGGCCGTCAGCCTGCTGGCCGCCAACGCAGGGCTGCTTGAGGTCGCAGTTGCCATGTTTGTACTGAACGCCCGGCACCTGTTTTACGGGTTGTCCCTGCTGGGTCGGTTCCGGGGTGCTGGCTGGCGTAAAGGCTATCTGATTTTCGGCTTGACAGACGAGACGTATTCCCTGCTAACCAGTCGTCCGCTGTCCTCAGACAAACACCACGAGCAGGAAGTGGACTTCCGCATTACCGCGTTCAACCAGGCTTACTGGATTGCCGGTTGCGGAATTGGCGCACTGCTGGGAGAGATGGTGGCGTTCGACAGCACCGGTATTGAATTCGCGCTGGTCGCGCTGTTTATTGTATTGACGATTGAACAGATCAAGGCCCTGGGCGACAGCTTCCCGCTCTGGGCCGGTGCCTTTGCCGCCGGGATCTCAATGGTGCTGGTCGGGCCATCTCATCAGCTGATTCTCGCGATCGCAATTGTCACCGGCATTCTCCTGATCCAGTATCGCCAGCTCAAGAACCGTCTGCCGGCAGCGGAGGCCAGCCATGACTGACACTTATTACCTGGCCGCGTTCATTGCCATTTCAGCGGCGGCAACCTTTGCCACCCGGGTGGTGCCCTTCCTGTTTTTTGAACGCCACACAGAACACCCGTTGCTGCAGCATATTGGCCGGTTTCTGCCGGCCGCGGTTATGGCCCTGCTGGCCATCGTATTCCTGCAGCGTTCCGCGAACTGGAGCGCAAGCCTGCCAGGGCTGGACGCCATCCTGCCGGGATTGCTGGTGGTAGCTGTACACCTGTGGCGGCGTAATGCCCTGCTCTCTATTGCGGTGGGTACGGTTGCCTATATGACGATCCAGCAATCCGGCTGGCTGGTCTGATCAGGGCGAGCCTTCAACATTGGCCACCAGCCTGGAGTCTTCCAGCGCGGCGGTACGGTGCTTTACCACACCTTTGTATTCAGGGCTTTCGATCATCGCCAGGAAGGCGTTGATGGAGGGGTAACGTACCAGCAATACCTGGTCCCAGGATTCGTCGGGCGGCGCAATCAGCGAACCCACACTGCGGCCGGACCAGATTACCTCTGCGCCAACCGAGCGCACGCATTCTGCCGCTTCGTCCATATACCGCTTATAGGCATCCCGCCCCGAGCAGTTTTCTGTGTCGTCTTTGTAGGCCGCCTGGTCACGAAACCGAAGCAGATTCAGCATTACTACCGGCTGATCTTTTGGCGTCTCTTGCAAAACTTTCCTAAGCTCTTCCTGAGAAGGGTTGACGGTCGCCATAGGTGTCCCTGCTTTTCGTTATAACGATGTTTGCTGACTTCCGGTTTGCATCTCAGACAGTAAACGAAATTCCCGGCGCATGCATCCTCGTATTAGCCTTTCGGATAAGTCCGCTTGCATTGTTGACCTTCGTCAAGCGAGAATTGCGCGCTTTGTGCAAGCTATATCGAAATAACTTTTAGTACTAAGTGCGCATATATAAGAATAGAGAGGCTACCGACCGTGAGAAAAATTCCGATTACGCTGGCTGCATTCGGGCTGGCTGCCTATGCGGGCTTTGCGCTGGCTGCAACCGAAGGTGATGCTGAACGTGGCAAAGAAGTTGCCAACCTGTGTATTGCCTGCCACCAGGCAGACGGCAGCGGCATGCACATTGAAGGTGGAGAATCCTGGCCACGGCTGGCCGGTCTGAATGCCACCTACTTCGCCAAGCAGATTCACGACATCAAGAAAGGCACTCGGGTAAACGCGACCATGACCCCGTTCGTGAACATGCTGGACGACCAGAAAATTGCCGATGTTGCTGCCTATTACAGCCAACTGGAACCCACGGCTGGCCAGGGTGGTGCAAATGCCGAGGAGGCCACGCTGAAGCGTGGTCAACAGCTGGCCGAACGCGGCGACTGGTCCCAGTACATTGTTTCCTGCAAAAGCTGCCATGGCCCTGGCAACCGCGGTGCCGGTGATGTATTCCCGGGCATTGCCGGCCAGCATGCCGGTTATATCGAAACCCAGCTGAAAGCCTGGAAAGAAGGCACCCGCAAGAACGATCCGCAGGACCTGATGGGCTCCATCGCCCGACGCATGAGCGATGAAGACATTCACGCGGTAGCCGTATGGCTTGCCAACCAGAGCGCCGGCAGCAAATAAGGGGACACCTATCATGATGCGCAAACTGCTTACTGTCGCCCTGTCTGGAACCTTTGCGTTCTCGGCTAACCTGGCGGCTAATGAAGACACAACCCAGGCTTACATCGATCAGTTGACCTCTATGGGCTTTCCGGCCCCGAAGGAAAACCAGCTGGTGCACATTCCGCCTACCATGGCAGACCTGGAAGAAGCGGACATCCATCCGGAACTGAAAAAGGTCATCCGCAAGGGCTACGACCTGTTCACCAACACCCAGCAACTACGTGGCGAGAATGTGTTCAACAACATGAACTGCTCCAGCTGCCACCTGGGTGAAGGCCGCATGCCGTTCAGCGCGCCGATCTGGCCAGCAGCTGTTACCCTGCCCGGTTACCGTGGCAAGAATGGCCATGTAAACAACCTGGAAGAACGTATTGCCGGTTGTTTTACTTACTCCATGAATGGCAAGCCGCTGGAATACGGCAGTGACAACATGCTGGCACTGTCTGCCTACCACCAGTGGCTGGCCACCGGCGTGGAAATGTACCCGAAGCAGCCCATTTACGGCCGCGGCTTCCCTGCACCAGAGCGCCCGGCGGAACTCAGCTACGCTAACGGTGAAAAGCTGTACGAGGAAAACTGTGCCGTTTGCCACCAGGAAGATGGCTCTGGCCTGCGCGTAGATGGCCACACCGTATTCCCGGCACCCTGGGGCGATATGTCCAACAACTGGGGTGCAGGCATTGTGCGCCTGTTCACCGCAGCCGGCTTTATCAAGAACAACATGCCTCTGGGCCAGCCCAACTCCCTGAGTGACCAGGAAGCCTGGGACATCGCCTTCTACATGGACAGCCAGGAGCGCCCGCAAGACCCGCGCTACACCGGCGATGTAAAAGAAACCCTGGAGCAATTCGGGCCTACCTTCCACAAGCACTCCATGTACGGCCAGGTTCGCGAGCACGACGGCAAGGTGCTGGCTGACCACGACAATACCGGCGAAAAGCCTTTCCTGAAGCCTGATACCATCCGCTCAAGGAACTTCGACTGAAAGACCGGTTATAATGCCGACACCAGGCCTCCCCAGCGGAGGCCTTTTTCGTTGTTTGTTCCAGAGGAGTACGTTGTCCCTTGAGCGGTCTGTTAGCAACCTTCGCCCACACCCTTGAAACCACCCTGCCGGTTTTTGCCATGGTCTTTATCGGCATCGGCCTGCGCCGGATTGGCTGGATAGACCAGAACTTTGTCGGCACCGCTTCCGCCCTGGTGTTCAAGGCCACGCTGCCAACCCTGGTATTCCTCAGCATCATCCGGGCAGATCTGACGACGGCATTCAACATCAAACTGCTGCTGTTCTACCTGGCGGCCACACTGGCCAGCTTCGGCGCTGTCTGGTTCTGGGCAATCCGGCGGGTGACCAAAGATGACCGGGGCGTCTATGTGCAGGGTGCGTTCCGGGGTAATTGCGGGATTGTCGGCCTGGCATTGGCGGCCAACCTTTATGGCGATTACGGCTTGTCTGCCGGCGGCATATTGCTGGGGCTGGTGATTATTTCCTACAACGTGCTGTCTGTCGTGGTATTGCTGGCGTATCAGCCGGGTAAAAGCATGAGCTTCTCGAATACCGTTAAAGACGTGGTTCGCAATCCGCTGATTATTGCCGTGGTTATCGCCATTCCCTTCGCCGCCTGGGAGGTCAGCCTTCCACAATGGGTGATGACCAGCGGCAATTACTTTGCCTCTCTCACCTTGCCATTGGCCCTGCTCTGCATTGGCGCCACCGTTTCCCTGAAAGCCATCAGAACAGACAGCGGCCCGGCGCTGGGAGCGTCGGTATGGAAAATGGTGAGTTTGCCGGCCCTGTGCACACTGGCGGCCTGGCTGGCGGGATTCGAAGGCCGGGAGCTGGGCCTGATGTTCCTGTTCTTCGCCAGCCCGACGGCAGCGGCGAGTTTTGTCATGGTGAAGGCTTTGGGCGGGAACGACCGCATGGCGGCCAATATCATTGCACTGACCACCTTACTGGCCAGCGTAACGGTAACGGCGGGGGTCTTCATACTGCAGTCCACCGGGCTGGCGTAATGCCCTGCCCGGCGGGCTTAGGTTTCGGGCGATCAGGACTTCAGGCGGCTGCCGATCATGGCGACGTTTACATCGTCATAGTCGCCGTTGTCAGCATCCAGCGCGAAGTTGTTGTAGGCGAAGTATACGTCCAGGCGCTTGATGGGCTGGTAGACGTAGGCGGCGCCGTAGATTTCTACGTCGGAGCCGATGACTTTATGCTCAACATCGCCTGCTGCGCCTCCAACATCTCTTGTGGAGTAACCAACAGCTGCTGATAAACGGCCAAGGCCGTCAATCGCGGTCTTATAGGTGGCAGCAACTTCAGTAATATCCTGGTCACCCTTATAGCCCTGACTTACTGCCAGTTTGACCGGGCCAAAGGCAGGTGCGTCGTAGCGTACCCGGTCATAACGGGCCTCAAAGTCCTGGTTACGCACAGACTGGAACAGAGTCGGGTTCCAGCCGCTGTCATTCTTATCGATAAACTTCTGTGCACCACCTACCAACGCCAGATCCGGGAAGGAGGCCACCTTGGTGCCAGACAGATCAGATTCAGTTGCCCCGTCGGCCGCAATGCAAGTTGGTGTTTTTTCATTCTGATTCTCCGGTTTTGGAAGATATTTCATTTCCTTGGCATGGAGAACAAGTTAGAAAATTCAGGGGGGGGTGGCAATTTGACTGATGTCAGTTTTGTGGGGGTGTTTGGTGCGCGGTAGCGGTTAATGCTTACGGCTGCAGAGATTATTCAGCACAATAAAAAACCCCGGCATTTCTGCCGGGGTTCTTTTATTGGCGGAGAGGGAGGGATTCGAACCCTCGATACGCTATTAACGTATACACACTTTCCAGGCGTGCGCCTTCAGCCACTCGGCCACCTCTCCAATAAACTGTTTCAAATCAGCTACGTTGTCGCTCATTTGAGGGCGCAAACTTTAATAGTTTTGCTGGCGTTTGGCAACTGCAATGAAGCGATTCCTTTAAAAAAATCCTGAAAATTCGTGTTGTCGGATTTCCGGCGACTAAATTGGCTATCCTTGTCATCAAACACCCACAATCTTCGGAGCCTCTTTATGTTAATGAAAGCCGAACAGTCCACCCTGCTTCTTGTCGATGTACAGGCCAGGCTGATGCCTGCAATCAGCCAGGGAATGGAGGTGGTTGACCGCTGCACCCTGCTGGCGACAATTGCGGGCTTGCTGGAGGTGCCGGTCATCGCCACGGAGCAGGTTCCGGACAAGCTGGGGCCGAACGTGGAAAGCGTTCGGGAGCTTTGCCACCACACCGTCAGCAAATACCATTTCGATGCCTGCCCGGACGGGCTGATCGATGCCCTGCCGGAGGGCCGCCAGCATATTGTCATCGGAGGCTGCGAAACCCACGTATGTATGCTGCAAACGGCCCTGAGCCTTCTGGATGCCGGTTACAAGGTCTGGGTGGTTGCGGATGCAACCGGCTCCCGGAATGATTTCGACCGGGACGTAGCGCTGGACCGCCTGCACCAGAGTGGCGCCCGGATAGTTACCACAGAGATGGTAGCGTTCGAGTGGATGGTAGACTGCCGCCATCCGAGGTTCCGGGACGTTCAGGCACTGATCAAATAGCACTTATTCGAGGTTTTTCATGCTGAATATGGATTTCTCCCAGCGAGTGGTTGTTCATACCCGCGAACAGGAATGGCAACCCAGCCCGGCGGCGGGTGTGGAGCGCAAGCCGCTGGCACGGGAAGAGGCCGAACGGGGCCATGCCACCAGCATAGTTCGCTACAAACCCGGTTCTTCCTTCAAGCGGCATGAGCACCCACTGGGCGAGGAAATCCTGGTATTGGAGGGCGTATTCTCCGACGAGACCGGCCATTACCCGGCCGGCACCTACCTCCGGAACCCGCCCGGCACTGGCCACGCGCCCTTCAGCGAAGAAGGTTGCACCCTGTTGGTGAAGCTGCACCAGTTTGATCCGAGGGACACCGCAACCGTTCGTGTCGATACCAATCAGGCTGAATGGTTACCGGGCATTGGCGGGCTGCAGGTAATGCCCCTGCACGATTTCGAGCATGAGCATGTGGCCCTGGTGAAATGGCCGGCCAATGAGGTCTTCCAGCCGCACCGGCACTTTGGTGGCGAGGAGATCCTGGTGCTGTCCGGCGAGTTCTGCGACGAACACGGCCGTTACCCGGTAGGTACCTGGATGCGCAGCCCACACCTGAGCCAGCATCATCCGTTCGTAGAACAGGAAACCGTTATCTGGGTTAAGACCGGCCACCTGCCCCTGCCGGCTGGCGCCTGAGCAGCCAGGCTGCCATCAACACCGCGTGCAGCACCAGCAGCGGCACGGCAACCATTAACAGCGAAGCCCAGCCCAAGGCTGTCAGCACGGCTCCGGCACTCAGCGCCGCCGTGGCCTGGGCGCTGAATACCATGATGTCATTGAGGCCCTGTACCCGGAATCGCTCTGAATCCCGATAGCCCTGAGGCAACAGGGTGGTGCCGCCAACAAACAGGAAGTTCCAGCCCACCCCGAGCAGGATCAGGGCCCATAAATAATGGTGGAAGCTGATGCCTGCCGCGGCCAACAGAATACACCCCAGATAGGCCAGCAAGCCGACAGTCATCATCAAGGGGATGCCCACCACCCGGATCAGCCATCCGGAGATAAGAGACGGCAGGTACATGGCCATGATGTGCAGCTGGATTACCCGCTTGGCGTCGTCAAAATCGTGCCCGGCCATTTCCGTCATGCTCAGGGGCGTTGCAGTCATGATAAAGCTCATCACCGCATAACCAATGGCTGCACCACTGATGGCGGTCCAGACCAGGGGATTGGCGAGAATCTCACGCATGGGGCGACCACCACCCACGACAGTCTCGGCCACGCGCTCCCCGGAAGGCCGATAACCGACCGCCACCACAACCAGAGCCATGGCTTGCACCACCGCCAGTCCGGCCCAGCTCAGAAGAAATGGAAAACGTTCGCCGGTGCCGCTGCCCAGTCCGGCAACTTCCGGCCCGAGCCAGGCAGCTACCAGGCCACCAAGCAATACCCTGGCGGCCGCTGTACCCGCCATGTCCGAAGCTACCGATTCCATGGCCGCAAACCGGTATTGATGCACCACCGCCAACCCGGAGCCACCGATAACGGCGGCAAGGCACATGGTGACAAAGTCCGATTGCCAGGAGGCAAACATACCCAGCCCGCCAGCGATCATGCCAGCCAGCGTGCCCAGCAACATCACCTGCTTGCGCCCTACCCGCTCCATCAGCCAGGTAGCCGGCTTGATAGCCAGAACTGTGCCGACCACCACCAGTCCTACCGGCAAGGTGGCCAGTTCCGGTACCGGCGCCAGCAGCCGCCCCTGGATACTTCCGATAAATACAATAAAAGGAGCCGTGCACATGGCCAGCGCCTGAGCCGCTACCAGCACCCACACATTCAAAGGCATGAAACTGTCCCGTCAGAAATACGAAAACGGCACTCTATCAATAAAGGACGGGCCGGCTTCCAGCTGGCCTTCCGAGATATAACCCCGGTTGATCAGCAACCGGCCAAGCCGGGACTTTTCCTCAAACCCTTTGTGTACTTTCACTGGCAAACGCTCCCGCTGGTACAGTTTCAACCGTACAACCCGGCCCGGCACGAACGAACCGCACCCGGCTGAGCATTATTCTCCCTGGATGCGGATTCTGGAATCCCGGTGAAAGCTTAGATCATAGAGGTTGATATCGCCTAGTGGCGGGCCGTCTCCACCGCCTACGTTAAGATTTTCGATGCTGACCAGGTCCACGGTCTCCGGGAAGGCAACATGGATTGCGCCATCACTGCCCAGAGTGACGACCTCTTCGCCCGGCCGGTATTTGATGCCGACAATCTTGAAGTCCATGTCAAGCAAATCGGGTAGCGACGCCAGCAGGTCTTCAAGGACATTGGCCACATCTGCACCGGCAGTGCCCAAGTCCGCAAGGCTGTCTCCGCTAACCTCACCGGATGGCGCATTCACACGGGTGACATAATCCGGGCTCTCAAGGTGGGCTGGCTGGGTGCCACCACCCGCTCGCAGCAACTCCTGCAACCGCACACTGCCGTGAGCGGACACCGCAGACATACCGGCTTCTGATACCGGCAGAAACGCCGGTGTGTAGCTCCAGTTTTGCTGCTCGGAAGCCAAGGCCATTGGCGCGGAACCGGCAAAGACGGCGAAGGCAGACGCCACCGCACCAGCCTGCGTTAATAAACGGAATCTCACCAGACTTCTCCTGTATTCAAAGTGATTACCGTACAACCCGAATCGGCAACATGACTTTCAAGTCGACACATTTCAAGGATAACCCAGCTTATTCAACTGTCTACCATCGCGGGCATTCAATGGTTAAGTATCTGTTAGAATTGTGCACAGGTTACGATTTCAGACATTATGTCAGCCAAGCGATCCATTCCTGAAACCGCGAGTACTGTTGAAATGACAAATACCGTAAAAAGCCTGTTTAATGTGAAGCCCGTCCTGCTTGCCCTCGCACTACCCCTGATGGCTGCCGCTCCGGTACAGGCAGAAGAGCCTGTAAACGAGCGTCCGGAAGTGCGGTTTGAAACCTCTCACGGTGATTTTTCCCTGGAACTGCGCCCGGATGTCGCCCCGAAAACGGTCGAAAACTTCCTGGGCTATGTCGATAAAGGCTTCTACAACGGCACAATTTTCCACCGCGTAATCGCCGACTTCATGATTCAGGGCGGCGGATTTACTGAAGACATGTCCCGCAAGTCTACCGAAGAGACCATTGTTAACGAGGCCTCCGCCGAGCTGCCTAACGAGCGCGGCACCATTGCCATGGCCCGCACCAGCGCACCGGATTCCGCCACCTCCCAGTTCTTCATCAACCTGGTCGACAACCCCTACCTGAACAAGGGTGCTAACGGTGCCGGATATGCGGTATTTGGCAAAGTAACAGAAGGCATGGATGTGGTGGATGCCATTGCCGGCGTTAAAACGGCCCGTGTTCGTGGCATGGCCGATGTGCCCGTGCGCTCTGTGATCATCGAGCAGGTAACCCGGGCTGCTGCCGAAGACTGACTCTATGACCAACCCTGTTCTGCCGCCGGCCATGGAGCCGGCGGATCTTGTCTGGCGCGATGGTGTGCCGGAATCTGCACGCTTTGGTGATGTGTACTTCAGTCGCGACAACGGGCTGGAAGAAACCCGCTATGTATTCATCGGCCGCAACCGGCTCCGGGAGCGTTTTGCTGAGCTGGCCGATAACCGTCATTTTGTGGTTGCGGAAACCGGCTTTGGTACCGGGCTGAACTTCCTGGCCGCCTGGGCCGAGTGGCTCGACTGCCGGCCGAAAGATGATTCTGCCATTCTGCACTTTGTGTCTGTGGAGCGGTTTCCCCTGACCCGGAGTGACCTGGAAAAAGCCCTGTCTTTCTGGCCGGAGCTTGCCCCCCAGGCTGCCGAACTCATCGCCCATTACCCACCACTGATTCAGGGAACTCACCGGCTGGTACTGGCGGGCGGGCGAATCCGGCTGACGTTGTATTTCGGTGATGTTCTGGATGCCTGGCGAGACCTCTCCTTCCAGGCGGATGCCTGGTTCCTGGACGGCTTTGCCCCGTCGCTGAATCCGGAGATGTGGTTGGAAGACGCCATCGGCCAGATTCGCAACCACAGCAAACCCGGCACCACGCTGGCCACCTTCACCTCTGTGGGTCGGGTGCGCCGGGCACTGATCGATGCCGGGTTTTCCATGCAAAAGGTACCGGGCTTCGGTCGCAAGCGGGAAATGCTGACCGGCCAGCTTGAGGCTTCCGGGGCTGACTCCGGAACAGCTTACCGATCAACAGTGGCGATCATCGGTGCCGGAATTGCCGGCACCACCCTCGCCCGCAACCTTGCGGAACGGGGGGTTCCCGTTGTGCTGATTGACCGGGCCGATCAGCCCGGCGCCGGTGCCTCCGGTAATGCCCAAGGCGCGCTCTATGTGAAACTGGGCGTGGAATACAATGCCCAGACCGAACTGGCCGCAACCGCGTTGAGTTTCAGCCAGCGCTATTACCGGCGCTGGGCCGGACAGTTCTGGCACCCCACTGGCCTGCTGCAGCTGGCCTCCAACGAGCAGGAGCAGCATCGTCAGCAGAAATTCCTTGAACGCTGCCAGTACCCGGTCGAACTGCTGGAACCGGTGGATGAAGAGCTTGGTTCGAAGCGCGCCGGCCTTAAGGTAACGGCCAGCGGCCTGTGGTTTCCCGGTTCCGGCTGGCTTGAGCCGGCAAAGGCCTGCGCTGCCCTTGCCGATCACCCGGGAATCCAACGGGTATTTGGTTTCAATGTACGCACGGTGAGGTCTGACGGCAAAGGCTGGACGATTGACAGTCAGGATGGCCAGCGGCTGAGCGCAGCGAGGCTGGTGATTGCAGGCGGTCACGAGTCCGCCAGCCTGAACCCGGCCAACGGTAAACTGAGGCTGAAGCCCATCCGGGGACAGGTCACCTGCTTGCCCGCAGAAAAATACAACCTGCCAGGGGCGGTCATCTGTGGAACCAAGTACCTGAACCCGGCCATGAGTGGAATCGCAGTAACCGGTGCGACCTTTGACCTGAGAGACAATAACCCGGACGCTACACTGGAAAGCCACCAGGAAAATATCGAGCAACTGGCAGAGCTGCTGCCTGCCGTCATGGGCGACAATGGGCCTGATGCCAGCGAGCTTGCAGGTCGGGTTTCTTTCCGTTGCGCCAGCCATGATTATCAGCCGGTGGCGGACGAACTCAAGGGTAAAAACGGGCAGGAAGTGCCGGGCGCCTACCTGCTGACCGGATACGGCAGCAAGGGCCTGACCTGGGCACCACTCATGGCAGAGTACCTGGCGGACCGAATAACCGGACAGCCATTGAGCTTGCCGGAGCCGCTGATCCGCCGGGTGGAAAGCTCGAGGTTATACCCCAAGCCGGACTAAGTGCCGGCTCAGGGTAACCTCGACCCACTTTATGGATCTTCAGCTCATGGATTATCAGCCGGAGCTGTCAGCAACCGCCCTTCCGGGCTGAACAGAAGCACCTGGTACCCGGCATCGGAATCCACCAGCGCTACAATCTCATCATCCCGGTAGTTGCCGAGGCCCAGGAACTGCACACCCGGCTCCGCCAGTGCTTTTTGCCAGCTCTGATAAAGCTCCGGATCCTTCTGGGTGGTCACCCGTGCCAACAGGCCCTGGCCATCATCCAGCGTTCCGGCAGCAATCACATCACTAGCCAGTGCTACGCCCTTGTCCAGGGAGTTCACAGCGGCGTCTGCAACGGAGGCAAGGGTGAACGCAGCCTTGGGCACACCGGTGCTGGTAAAGCCCAGCACAAACCCGGCCGTTGCACCTGTTGTACGCTCCAGCTCATTATCGCCCTCTTCCACTTCAATCAAACTGTAGCTCCAGGGGCCGTCACCGATCAGCCATGCGGTACTGTTTGCATACAAGCCGTGGCGGAGTTGTTCCGAGGCATCACCACCAATACCGTATACCGCGCCGTCTGCCGTGCCCGAATAGAAGAACGGACCCACAGCACCGTTGCCATCAACCACGCCGGGTGCGTAGCCAAACAGCATAGGAGTTGAGAACTCGGTGCTGGCGCCGGCTACCCTGTCATTGCCGGTTGAGCCCTCCTGGCGGACTTCCTTAAGCTTGAGTCCCTCACCGATGGTTTCAACCACTGCCAGGAAGGTGTCGATGCCACCGGAATTGCTCTGTCCACCCCAGGCGCCGTCGGATTCACCGGCAACCACCAGGTTGCCATTGGTGCCCTGATAGCCCACTCGTTTGACGACATCATTGCCGGAGGAGCCAAACGCAAGCCTGTAGTTGTCGAATACCGGTCCGTAGGCACCAGTGTCCCCTTCTTTGCGGTATAACTCCACAACAGCCTGACCAGCGTCAGAATAAGCCACCACCAACTCTTCGTAGGTTGTACTGCGACCGTCAACCCGCTCGGTTCGCTTACCCAGGGCCAGGTACACCTCCGTGGCCGTGGCCGCTGCCGTTGCGCCGGCATTCAATTCAAGCGTGGAGCCCGACTGCGCGCCTTTCTGGTCGTAGATCCGCACCTGCAATACATCATCGGAGCCACGACCCGCCACATACAGTTCACCTTGCGAGCCAGTGGCCATGTCTGTGGGCACAAATCCATCCGTCCAGGTCAACGGCGTTATCTGTCGGTTAAAGCTCAGGGTCATCAGCTCGTCGCTCTCGCCCCGGGCAAAGTTCTCGAGGCCGGCCTGACCCTTAACATCAACAACCAGGATCGCGAGGCGGTCATGCAGGCTTTCAGCGGTGTCTGCGTAGTCCTTCGCGGTAATACTGAACTGCACCTCGTTCACGCCTGCCGGGAACACCAGTTCATTAGTCCCGGGCTCAGGATCCAGCGTAAGGCCCTGAAGAGTCTCGGGGGCCTGGACAATCACAAAATCTCCGGTTCCAACGGTAGAACCCTGTTCGCTAACCGTCAGTTTTACATTTACCTGCCCTTCCCGCTCGCCAGTCAGTATCGCAGCGTAAACCTGCGCCTCGTTGTAACCCGCAGTGGTTACATCGTTCACATCCGGATCAACATTCAGTGTATCCCGGGTGCCGCCGTTCAGGGTTCGCAGGGCAACCACCGGTTCGTTATCGGCAATGGCCAGGTTGGTGCTGATACCGGCGTTATTATTGCCAAGAGACGCCAGGCCCTCGCGAACCTCCGTCAGGGCCAGCCGAGCCTGCTCGGTGGGTTCCGCCACCTTGTCATCAATCACTTCCAGCGGGATATAGCATTCACTGATACCGGGCTCCAGGGTAACGACACCCCGGTCGTAGAAGCCTTCGGGGCCTTCCTGGTACGTTACGTAGGCCAGCTCATTGCCCTCTTCATCAACCGGATGGTCCGAGCCGCTGCCAAGAGCCACAATGTCCTCCCCGACAATCGCACGGCCCATATTGCTGTCGGCGGAATGACATTCCCGGGAAATAGCTCCAACGGGATCTTCACAGGTGAAATCCGACTCCAGCTGGAAGGCAATGGAAACTCGGGTAACAGATGGCCGTTCAAGCCGGACTTTGGCATACACCCGGCGGGTTGGCTGGGCAGCCGTTTCGGAAACACTGTGGGCGCCTTCCGGATCAAGGTCCGGCAATGCACAGTGTTCACCCCTGGGAGCACTGATCTCCGGTGATTCACCTTCCGTGAACTCCGGTGCCTCCACTGAAACCAGGTTGTGCTTCACTTCGATATCAAACGGCTGGAACCCGGCCCTGCGGCCATCAGTGGTCACGATATCGATATCTTCGGTTTTGCCGAGGTCGGCCAGGCCGCGCTCGCCGCCGGTCAGCCCCGGCACACCGCGCATGATGACGCCCTGCCGGGCCTTGTTGCTGGTATCTTCCAGGGCCAGCCAGGCCGGTGCATTGGTGAGGGAATAATCGAGGATGCCTTCGCCACCGTAGGCACCCCAGTTGTAGTAGTACTCAACGCCGATGTATGCCGTGGCAGGCGGTGCGCCCAGCAATGTTGGGTCGTCCGGATCCTTTTCGGTTTTACAGCCGGCCGCGGCCAGGGCAACCAGAGCCAGGCCCGCAAGCCGGCCCGTCGAAAAAGTGCGGGAGAACAAATCGGCGCGCATGCAAAAATCCGTTTCAAGACGTTGTTGTTATGGCGGTGTCCGGTTGCGTACAGCCAACCGGTTTACACACCGTTACAGGTCAACGCCATGGTAGCCAATTTGTTCTCCGGGGGATCTGCGCGAGTTCTCAGATTCACCGGCCAGCGGGCTTCAGGCCTCTAAGCCGTGCTCCTTGAGCAGGGCCAGCAATCCATCTTCGTCCAGCACCGGCACACCCAGTTGCTCAGCTTTTGCGAGCTTGGAGCCGGCCGCTTCTCCCGCCACCACGCAAGCGGTCTTTTTGGAGACGCTGCCAGCTACCTTCGCCCCCAGCCGTTCCAGCTTTTCTTTGGCCTGGTCACGGGTCATTTGCGACAAGGTGCCGGTGAGCACCCAGGTTTCACCCGCCAGCGGCTGTTCTTCAGCAGCTACTACTTGCTCTTCCTGCCAGGTAACACCGGCGTCTTTAAGCGCTTGCAGGGTTTCCTGGTTGTGGGGCTGGTCAAAGAAACTGCGGATATGGCCGGCCACGATCGGGCCGACATCCTGAACCAGCTTCAGGGCTTCCTCATCCGCCCCGGCAATGGCCTCCAGTGTTCCGAAATGAGACGCCAGGGACTTGGCCGTGGCCTCCCCCACTTCCCGGATGCCCAGCGCATACAGGAAGCGCCAGAGCACCGGGTTACGGGAACGGTCGATAGCCGCCACCAGGTTGCCGGCAGACTTGTCGCCCATGCGCTCAAGGCTGGCCAGCTGGAATTTGGTCAGCCGGTACAAATCCGCCACCGTACTCACCATGCCTTCATCCACCAGCACTTCGATCAGCCGGTCGCCAAGGCCTTCAATATCCATCGCCTTGCGGGAGGCATAATGGCGGATGGCTTCTTTGCGCTGGGCCGGGCAGTACAGGCCGCCGGAGCAGCGTGCTACGACTTCGCCCTCAATCTGGACAATGTCGGAACCGCAAACCGGACAATGTGCCGGCATATCGACGGAGGGCGCGTTATCCGGGCGTTTTTCGGGAACAACCTTGACCACCTTCGGAATCACATCCCCGGCCCGGCGAATGAATACCGTGTCGCCGATGTGCACATCCAGCCGGCGGATTTCGTCCATGTTGTGCAGCGTAGCGTTGGAAACCGTGACGCCGCCGACAAACACCGGCTTCAAGCGTGCCACCGGGGTAACCGCGCCGGTGCGGCCCACCTGGAATTCCACGTCTTCGATAATCGTAAGCTCTTCCTGGGCCGGAAACTTCTGAGCAATGGCCCAGCGCGGCGCCCTGGACACAAACCCGAGCTGTTGCTGAAGATCCAGCCGGTTCACCTTGAACACGATGCCGTCGATTTCATAGGGCAGGCTGTCACGCTTTTCCATCAGCTCGTTGTAGGCCTGCAGGCAGTCTTCCGCACCCTCGGCCTTGCGCATTTCCGGGTTGATCCGGAAACCCCAGTCGCTCACCAGCTGAAGGCTGTCCCAGTGGGTGCCAGGCAGCACGCTTTCGTCCGTTACTGCCATGCTGTAGGCGCAGAACTCCAGCGGGCGCCTGGCGGTGACGGTAGATTTCTTCTGGCGCAGGCTGCCGGCGGCGGCATTACGCGGGTTCACAAAGGTCTTCTCATCCTGCTCCGCCAACCGCTGGTTCAGCTTCTCGAACCCGGCTTTGGGCATGTACACCTCGCCACGCACCTCTACCAGCTCCGGATAGCCGCTGCCCCGAAGCTTCAGCGGTACAGACGGAATCGTTCGGATGTTGGCGGTGATGTCTTCCCCGGTGTAGCCATCGCCCCGGGTGGCGGCGCGGGTCAGCAGTCCGTTCTCGTAATGCAGGCTGACCGCAAGGCCATCGAGCTTGGGTTCGCAGACGTATTCAATGGAGTCTTCGGTGTTCAGGCGGTCGCGGATCCGGCGGTCGAAGTCCCGCAGTTCATCTTCGCTGAAGGCGTTGTCCAGCGACAGCATCGGCAGCCGGTGGGTCACTTCGGCGAAGCTGGTGTCGCGGGTGCTGCCTACCCTGCGGGTAGGCGAGTCGTCAGAAGCCAGCTCCGGATGTTCCCGCTCCAGTTGCTGAAGCTCCCGGAACAGCCGGTCGTACTCGGCATCGGGGATTCTGGGCTCGTCCAGAACGTAGTAGTAGTAATTGTGGTCTTCAAGATTGGCGCGTAGCTCAGCTACGCGCTGCTGGATTTCTGCAGAAGCTTTGGTCATCAGGTCGGGAGTCCTGGCTGGGTGTTAGGCCCGATGGGAACGTTGTTTTCGCTCGAATTCACGGATTCGCTGGCGGCAATGCTCGATGGTTTGCGGTGTCATCACACTGCGGCGCTCGTCTTTCAGCTCGCCACCCATGTTGCGGACCACGGTCTGGGCAGTTTCCAGCATGAATTCGAATGCCTGCATGGCGTTTGACGGCCCGGGCAGGCTCATGAAAAAGCTGATACCCGGCGTTTTCATCCCGGGCATGTCCTGCGGCCGGAAGGTGCCCGGCTCTACCGCGTTCGCCACACTGAACTGCACCGGCGTGGTGGTATCAGAGCCTTCGTGGCGATGGTAAATATCCATGTCGCCGTGCTCCAGGCCACAGGCTTCAAACAGCTTTTTCAGGACCGGGCCCGAAAATTCCTCGCCACTGCGGGACAACACGTTGATGACCAGTACTTCGCGGGCTTCCGGGCGGTTGGCGCCGGCCAGCGGCTGATTACCACGGGGTTTCACAGGGTCCCGGCGAGCGGTATCTTCTTCCACCTCGGAGGTGACAACCGGAGGCTCCTGCTCCTTGACCGGCCGTGACGGCTGGCGCACTTCCGGTTGTGGCTCAGGGGCGGGTTCGGGCTCCGGCTCAACCATCGGCTCCGGCTCCGCAAACTCCCGGGGCTGTTCCGGCCGGGAGGGCACACGTGTCTGAACAGGTTCTTCGGGCTCATCATCAATGGCACCCCAGCCTGTTTCGGGTTCCACGTCATCGTCATAACCGTCCGGTTCGGAGGTGTCGCGGGTGACATAGCCCCGCTCTTCCAGGTTACCCCGGGAAACTATGCGGGCTCCGCCATTCGGCAGTTCCGGGTTGTAGTCGTCATCCAGCGGGGACTCTTTCAGGTCGTCAGCCCCCATTCCTGAAGAAATCGCCATGGATTCCTTGCGGGCTCGATGCATGCGACGGATACCGTCGACCACGATTACAATAATTACCAGGGTACCTATGGCGATTAACCATTCCCTAAGTGACATAAGCTGCTGTCCTGTTTGCAGTTCGGAACGTTGCTACTCTAAGAAAAGCCCGTAATGAATACAACGCACACCGGGCCCAGATGGCGTTATTGTCATGGTTGGCGGCTTTTTCGCCAACCCGTCAGGCTTCGGCCAGGGCCGCTGCCTCGTCTACGTCTACCGATACCAGTCGCGAACAGCCCGGTTCGTGCATGGTCACCCCCATCAACTGGTCAGCCAGCTCCATAGCGATCTTGTTATGGGTAATGTAGATGAACTGTACCTGTTTGGACATCTCTTTGACCATATTGGCGTACCGGCCAACGTTGGCATCGTCCAGCGGAGCATCAACCTCATCCAGCATACAGAAAGGCGCCGGATTGAGCTGAAAAATGGAGAATACCAGGGCAATGGCCGTCAGGGCCTTTTCACCACCGGACAACAGGTGAATGGTGCTGTTCTTCTTGCCCGGGGGCCGGGCCATGATGGCGACGCCGGTTTCCAGGAGGTCTTCCCCGGTCAGCTCCAGGTAGGCATTACCTCCCCCGAACACTTTCGGGAACAACGCCTGCAGGCCACCGTTCACCTGGTCAAAGGTTTCCTTGAAACGCTGACGGGTTTCCCGGTCGATCTTGCGGATCGCATTATCCAGGGTTTCCAGCGCTTCCATCAGATCATTGTGCTGCTCATCCAGGTAGTTCTTGCGCTCACCCTGAACCTGATACTCCTCGATGGCAGCCAGGTTGATGGCCCCAAGCCGCTGGATGCGATTGCCGATCTTTTCCAGCTCTTCGGCCCAGACTTTTTCCTCGGCGTCCTCTGGCAATTGCTCAAGTACCACCTGAAGCTTAACGTCTAACTCTCTGAGTTGTTCAATATAATTTCCAGCGCGAATCTCCAGCGCCTGGGATTCCATCTTTAGCTTTTCGAGCTGTGCACGGACGTCCTGCACCACGTGTTCGGTACGGCTGCGGCCCTGCTCCCGATCCCGCACTTCCCTGTCAATATCTTCCAGGGCATCCCGGGCGGCACCCAGCTTTTCTTCTTCCGCCAGCCGGCGCTCCAGCAGGCCTTCGAGTTGCATTTGCAGGTCTTCCACAGGCTCTTCGGCGGTTTCCCGGGCCTCCCGGAGCACGTCCAGCCGCTCTTCCAGGCGCTCTTTCTGGAGCTGCATCCGGTCGATGGTCTGTTTCAGGCCGTCACGCTGGCTTTGCAGGGTCTGCAGTTGCAGCTGCAGCTGGTGGGTATGGTCACGATCGTGGCGGGCATCCTGGCGCAGGCGGTCAAGGTTCTCCCTGAGGCTATCCCGCTGTTCCAGCAGGCGTTCTTTTTCTTCATCGGAGTCTTCGCTGGAGGCCAGCGCAATATCCCATTCCTCCCGGGCTTCCAGCAGACTTTCCTGCTGGCCTTCCAGGCTCGCGGTCACTTCTTCAATATCGTCGCGAATGCGGGACAGCCGGGCATCAATCTGCTCTGCCCGGGCTTTCAGGCCGCTGGCGCGGGATGCCAGCGCTGCCAGATCGCGCTCGGTTTCGCTGATTCTGGCCTGGGCTTCTTCCCGGGCGGTCTCTGCCCGTTCGCCCTGCTCCTGCAAAAGTTCCAGTTGGTCAGTAGCGGCTTCAAGCTGTTCTTCGGCTTCCGCCAGCAAGGCTTCAAGCTCGGTGACCTTTTTCTGGCGCTCGATCACGCCCACCTGGCCGGCGTCGGAGTCCGGCATCAGTACCCAGTCCCGGGCAACCCAGATCCCTTCACGGGTAATCAGGCTGGCGGCCGGCGCCAGTTGCTCACGGCGCGCGAGTGCGTCAGCGGCAGATTCCGCCACATCAATGTTTGCCAGCATGGCATCCAGCGCCGGAACGCCGGATACCCTGGCGGCAAGTCCGGAGCTTTCCGGGCTACCATGGCCATTTTCCGAAACGACAGCCAGGCCTCTGGGAGCCTGTTCCAGCGCGCCCGTCAGCTGATCAAAGCCGGGCAACGAAAGGCCCTGGGTGAACCGGCCTATTACCTGCTCAACCGCAAACTCCCAGCCGTCTTCGATCGCCAGGCGGGTCGCCAGCCGGGGCGCATCGGAAAGGCCGTTATCTGAAAGCCATTGTTGCAGCGCATCGTCCTGGCTGCCCATCTGTTCGTCCAGCAGGGATTGCTGGGACTCCAGGGAAGCCCGCAGGCTTTGCACCCGCTGGCGATGCTCCTGTACCTGCTGTTCGGCATCGCGGAGTTTCTGGCGCGCGTTATAAACGTCATCCTGCAGAGACTGAATACGCTCCTGGGCTTCTTCCCGCTGGAGCTCCAGGGTTTCCTGCTGTTCCAGAAGGTCTTCCAGCTCTGCCCGGTCCAGCTGGCCTTCCAGCAGTTCGTTCTCGTCGTGCAGTTTCTGTTTGCGGTTGCGCAGCTGCTCGATGGCATCTTCCAGCGAACGGATGCGGGATTGGGCAAGCTCCGCCTGGCGGCGAGAATCGGCGGATCGGGTGCTGAATTCATCCCAGCGATGCTGCCAGTCGCTCATGGCATCCTCGGCCTGCTGGAGCTTCTCGCCGGATTCCTCGGCCCGGATGGCCAGGCTCTCCTGCTCGGGCTCCAGCATATCCAGTTCTTCCTGGATGCCCGCCAGCTTGTCTTCGTCCTGTTCCAGCTCCCGGGCCAGTTCCCGCTGGTTGGCCATGGCCTGGTCCAGCTCGGCAGCGGTCTGGCGGCTGCGTTCCCGTTGGTGTTCGATGCTCTGCTCAATACGGGCAATATCCGCGCCGGCTTCGTAGTAGCGGGCCTGGGCTCGGTTAAAGTGTTCGGTGCGTTCGTGGTGGGCTTCCCGCAGGGATTCCAGGGAGGTTTCCAGGTTCACCCGCTCGGTCAGGAGTTTTTCAAGCTCCAGCTCGGTATCGCGGATCTTGCCACGCGAGGTTTGCAGGTCGTTATCCAGGGCCTTCCAGCGCAGTACGGTAAGTTCCGCTTTTTTCTGGCGCTCTTCCTGCTTGTAGGTTTTGTACTTTTCCGCTGCAGCCGCCTGTCGCTCCAGGTGCTGCAATTGCCGGCCAAGCTCTTCCCGCAGGTCGGTCAGGCGATCAAGGTTTTCCTGGGTACGCTTGATGCGGTTTTCGGTTTCCCGGCGGCGTTCCTTGTACTTGGAAATGCCGGCGGCTTCTTCGATGTAGACACGCAATTCCTCCGGCTTGGCTTCGATCAACCGGGAAATCATGCCCTGTTCGATAATGGCGTAGCTTCGCGGCCCCAGGCCGGTGCCCAGAAACAGGTCGGTGATGTCTCGACGGCGGCACTTGGAGCCGTTCAGGAAGTATTCGGACTGGCCTTCCCGGGATACCCGTCGTTTTACCGAAATTTCATTGAATTTGACGAACTCGCCCGGCGCCTTACCCTCGGTGTTATCAAACACCAGCTCGATGGAAGCCTGCCCCACCGGCTTGCGGGCGCTGGAGCCGTTGAAGATAACGTCTGTCATGGATTCGCCCCGCAGGTACTTTGCGGAGCTCTCGCCCATTACCCAGCGAACGGCGTCAATGATGTTGGATTTGCCACAACCGTTCGGCCCCACTACCGCCGTCATATTCGACGGGAACGGTACCGTGGTTGGATCAACAAAGGATTTGAAACCGGCCAGTTTAATGGACTTGAGCCGCATGTCAGGCGTTCTCCTCCGTGAGAATGCTCAGTACCTGTTGGCGCTGGTGTTCACCGAAGTCCTGGATAACCTTCTGCAGGCGCTCGGCATCACCGGCTACGGCCGCATCGGCCAGGTTTCGGAAGAAGGTGCCGGTTTCGGCAATTTCACTGCGGAAATGATCCAGCGCCACGTAGTAGGTACGGCTGATGGCGGGCCGGAAGTTTTCCAGGGTTTCTTCCAGAAACGGGTTTTCAACCAGGCTGTAGGCGTAGCGCATGACGCCAAAACCGGCCTCGATCACCCGTTCGGCGGCGTCTGGCGCCTGGGAGTTCAGGGCGTCGATTACGGCCTGCATCTCCCGCACCTGGCTCATGACGCCGCCAAGCTCGTCGCCGGACCAGCGTTCCAGCACCTTGCGCCCGAGCATGCACAGCAGGTCGATGTAGATGTCGTAGAGGGCATTCACAGAGGCCGGAGTCAGGTCAGACACCACGGCACCACGGCGCGGGTAGATTTCCACCAGGTGCCGGCGCTCGAGAATCAGCAGCGCCTCACGCACGGAGCCACGGCTGACGTTCAGCTCTCCGGCTACCTTCAGCTCCTGAATGCGCTCGCCGGGCTTGAGATCCCGGATAACGATTCTCTGGCCAATATGCTGGGCGATCTGTTCGGAAAGACTTTCCGGTGCCTGAAATCTCATAGACCTGATGCTCACCTCTGCCAACGCGGGACAATCAAACGCAGGAGTTTATCACAGGCTTTTGCCGGCCCCACCCCCTTGTCGGACATTTTGATTGCCGGCAGACAGGGGCGGGACCGCTGAGGGATCAGCTACGAGGTTTGCGTTGGGGACGGGCCGGGGCGGAATCAGAGACCTGCCAGCTGCCTTTGCGGGCACGCTGCAGCGATTTACCCGGGCTCTTGCGGCGTCTCCGATCGTGTTCAGCCTGTTCCCCAGGCGTTTTCTGGGGAATGCTCACCGGTGCCAGGTCGACCGTGCGACTCAGGGTATCGACCGCTTTCTGGTCCAGCTCTTCCCATTTGCCCAGGGTCAGACGGCTGGGCAGGAAGATCGGCCCGTAACGGACACGCTTCAGGCGGCTTACCCGCACACCCTGGGATTCCCACAGGCGGCGCACTTCCCGGTTGCGACCTTCCAGCAGGGTTACATGGAACCAACGGTTCATGCCGCTGCCACCGGCGGGCGCGATATCGGAAAACTTGGCCATGCCGTCTTCCAGCAACACACCTTCCCGCAAGCGCTCCAGCATGGCGTCGTCTACTTCACCAAACACCCGTACCGCGTATTCACGGTCAATCTGGCGGGACGGATGCATCAGCCGGTTGGCCAGTTCGCCGTCGGTGGTAAACAGCACCAGTCCGGTGGTGTTGATATCCAGGCGACCAATGGAAATCCAGCGCTGATCTTTCAGCCGTGGCAGCCGGTCAAATACCGTCGGGCGGCCTTCCGGATCTTTACGGCTGGTCACTTCACCTTCGGGCTTGTTGTAGATCAGCACCCGGCGAACCACCTGGGCGGCCGAGCTTACGTCCAGAACCTTGCCGTCCAGTTCGAAGGAGTCGTCAATGGTGGCTTTCTGCCCGGGCTGCGCCGGCTGGCCGTTGACCAGCAGGCGGCCGGACTCCATCCAGCCCTCGATTTCCCGGCGTGATCCGGCACCGGCACGGGCCAGGAGTTTCTGAATGCGCTCCGGGCCTTCACTCAGGGCCTGGTCGCCGCGGGCCGGTTTCTTTGCTGCGCCTGGTTTTCCGGGGCTAGATGCCGCCATGTATTACATCCTTACTGAATAGCTGATGCCGGTGGCATCAGTGAAGTGTCTGGTCGGGCGCATCGAGTTCGATTTCGCCCTGCATATTGCGTTCTATCTCCCGGCCGATCTCTTCGAGATCCCGCACTTCCGACAACGGAGGCAACTCATCGAGCCCGGTCAGGTTGAAATAATCAAGAAATTGTCTGGTGGTGGCATACATGGCCGGCCTGCCCGGCACATCGCGATGGCCCACTACCCGCACCCACTCTCGCTCAAGCAGGGTGCGAATGATATTGCTGCTTACCGTAACGCCACGGATTTCTTCAATCTCGCCCCGGGTAATCGGTTGCCGGTAGGCAATCAGTGCCAGGGTTTCCAGCAACGCCCGGGAATACCGCTGCGGCTTTTCCTCGAACAGCCGGCCAACCCAGGGCGCGAACTCTTCCCTCACCTGCAACCGGTAACCGCTGGCAACTTTCTTCAACTCGAATCCGCGGCCTTCACAGGACTGCTCCAGCAGCACCAGCACATGCTCCATAACCTGCCGGGCCGGACGATCGCCTTCGTCGAACAGCTCCCGGAGCTGATCCAGCGACAGGGGCTTTCCGGCGGCCAGCAGGGCGGCCTCGGCAATACAACGAATGCGGTCCAACTGTTCTTCGTTCATGGTTCCGAATATCCCTTAGCTGGCAGCACGGGCGCGCACGTGAATGGACCCGAGAACCTCTGCCTGCACAATTTCAATCAGCTGTTCCTTGACCAGTTCCAGCGTCGCCAGAAAGGTTACCACCACACCAAGCCGGCCTTCTTCGATGGTGAACAGGCTTTCGAAGGTCACGAACCGGTCTCCCTGAAGGCTGGCCAGGATATGGGACATGCGTTCCCGGGTAGACAGCCGTTCCCTCTCCACATGGTGGCTGGTAAACAGGTCGGCCCGTTGCAGTACGCCACGCAGCGCCAGCAGAAGCTCCCTCATATCGACATCCGGGTGCGGCTGGGACGACGGCAGCTTCGGCAGTGCGGCAGAACCGGCAAAGGTGTCCCGCTCCATGCGGGGCATTTCGTCGATATCTTCTGCCGCCTGCTTGAACCGCTCGTATTGCTGCAGCCGGCGGATCAGCTCTGCCCTCGGATCGACATCATCCTCATCGTCAGTTTCCTGGCGAGGCAGCAGCATCCGGGACTTGATCTCCGCCAGGGTGGCGGCCATTACCAGGTACTCCGCCGCCAGTTCGAAGCGCATGGCTTCCACGGCACCGATGTAATCCATGTACTGCCGGGTGATTTCGCTGACGTCGATATCCAGAATGTTCATGTTCTGGCGGCGAATCAGGTACAACAGTAAATCCAGGGGCCCCTCAAAGGCCTCCAGGAAAACTGCCAGTGCATCCGGTGGAATGTAGAGATCTTTCGGCAGGTCGACCAGGGGCTTGCCAGACACCCGTGCAAGGGGTTCCTGCACCGGGGTATCCGCCGGGGCGTCAGCTACTTCCGTGCTTTCGTCCGTCATACCTTTTCACCTCTGGTCGGGGTTGCCCGGCCTGGCTCAGCGGTAACTGAGCCCCATGGCCGCGCGGACTTCCTCAAGGGTATCGCGGGCCGCGTCACGGGCCTGCTCACGCCCTTCTTCAAGAATGGAGCGGACCAGGTCCGGATTGCCCTCATATTCGCTGGCCCGCTCGTGCAGCGGTTTCTGCTCTTCGATAATGGAATCGATCAGCGGTTTTTTACAATCCAGGCAGCCAATACCGGCACTGCGGCAGCCTTCCTGTACCCACTGGCAGGTCTTCTCGTCTGAGTACACCTTGTGCATGCCCCAAACCGGGCACTTCTCCGGTTCGCCAGGGTCGGTACGGCGCACCCGCTGCGGGTCGGTCTGCATGGTGCGAATTTTCTGAGCCACGCTGTCCGGCTCTTCCCGCAGGCCGATGTAGTTGTTGTACGACTTGGACATCTTCTGTCCGTCCAGCCCCGGCATCTTGGATTCCGGGGTCAGCAGCGGCTGGGGCTCAGGCAGAATCACCTTGCCGCCGCCTTCGATGTAGCCATAAAGCCGCTCGCGATCGCCCAGGGAAATATTCTGCTGCTCTTTCAACAGTGCCCGGGCCGTTTCCAGGGCTTCTACATCGCCCTCTTCCTGGTAACGCTTCTTCAGGTTGCGGTAGAGCTTGGCGTTCTTCTTGCCCATCTTGACGATGGCCGCTTCCGAAAGCTCTTCGAAATTCGGCTCACGGCCATAGATATGGTTAAAGCGACGAGCGATTTCCCGGGTAATCTCGACATGGGAAAGCTGGTCGGCCCCCACAGGCACTTTGCCGGCACGATACATCAGGATGTCGGAGGACATCAGCAGCGGATAGCCCAGGAAGCCGTAGGTGGCCAGGTCTTTTTCCCGCAGCTTCTCCTGCTGTTCTTTGTAAGTCGGAACCCTTTCCAGCCAGCCCAGCGGAGTGATCATGGACAACAGCAGGTTGAGTTCTGCGTGCTCCGGCACCTGGGACTGAATGAACATGGTTGAGGAACCCGGGTTCACGCCGGCGGCCAGCCAGTCGATGACCATGTCCCAAACACTTTGCTCGATGCCGGAGGTGTCGTCGTACTGGGTGGTCAAGGCATGCCAGTCTGCGACGAAGAAGAAGCACTCATACTCGTGCTGGAGCTTGACCCAGTTTTTCAGCACACCGTGGTAGTGGCCGAGGTGCAGCTTGCCGGTCGGACGCATGCCGGACAACACTCTTTGCTGGGAATCGACAGAACTCAAAGCACGAACTCCTTCTTTCTGTTTATAAAGTGCCCGTTTCGGCCAGAATACATACGGCCACGGGAAACGGGCTGACCGGGCATTATAGACGCAACACTGCCCTGCGTTAAGCAAAGCGAATCAAAAGCCTGGCAACATAACGCAAAACCCCCGGAATTCTCGCGAATCCGGGGGTTTTGTTAAAGGCTTGAAACCGGACTGATTACCAGCCAGTCACTTCCTTCAGGGCCTTGCCGATTTCGGCCAGGCTACGCACGGTTTTAACGCCGGCGTCTTCCAGGGCTGCAAACTTCTCGTCTGCAGTACCCTTACCACCAGAGATGATGGCGCCCGCGTGGCCCATACGCTTGCCTGGAGGTGCAGTAACACCGGCAATGTAGGAAACCACGGGCTTGGTTACGTTCTCTTTGATGAACGCAGCCGCCTCTTCTTCGGCAGTACCACCGATCTCACCGATCATTACGATAGCTTCGGTTTCCGGATCTTCCTGCAGCAGGGCCAGGATATCGATGAAGTTGGAGCCAGGAATCGGGTCACCACCGATACCGATACAGGTAGACTGGCCAAAGCCGTAGTCAGTCGTCTGCTTCACGGCTTCGTAAGTCAGGGTGCCGGAGCGGGATACGATGCCAACCTTACCCTTCTTGTGGATATGGCCAGGCATGATGCCGATCTTGCACTCGTCCGGAGTGATTACACCCGGGCAGTTCGGACCAATCATGCGAACGCCGGCACGATCAACGTATTCCTTGGCGTACAGCATGTCGATGGTCGGGATGCCTTCAGTAATACATACGATCAGCTTGATGCCGGCATCGGCTGCTTCAATGATGGCGTCTTTACAGAACGGAGCCGGTACGTAGATAACGGTGGCTTCTGCACCGGTCTTTTCTACGGCGTCACGAACGGTGTTGAACACCGGCAGACCCAGGTGCTCGGTACCGCCCTTACCCGGGCTTACACCGCCAACCATCTTGGTGCCGTAGGCAATGGCTTGCTCAGAGTGGAAAGTACCCTGTGCGCCGGTAAAGCCCTGGCAGATAACCTTGGTGTCTTTGTTGATCAGGATGCTCATTATTTACCCCCTGCGGCTTTAACGACTTGCTCTGCGGCATCCGCCAGGCTGGTGGCGGCGATGATGTTCAGGCCACTTTCAGCCAGAACCTTGGCGCCCAGGTCAGCGTTGTTGCCTTCCAGACGAACCACAACCGGCACTTTAACGCCTACTTCTTTAACGGCACCGATGATGCCTTCAGCGATCATGTCGCAGCGAACGATACCACCGAAGATGTTAACCAGAACGGCTTGCACTGCGTCGTCAGACAGGATGATCTTGAACGCTTCGGTAACGCGCTCTTTGGTCGCGCCGCCACCTACGTCCAGGAAGTTGGCAGGCTGGCCGCCGGCGAGCTTGATGATGTCCATGGTACCCATGGCCAGGCCCGCACCGTTAACCATACAACCGATGTTGCCTTCCAGGGCTACGTAGTTCAGTTCCCACTTGGCCGCTTCGGCTTCACGGGCGTCTTCCTGGGAAGGATCGCGCATGTCGTGGATTTTCTTCTGACGGTACAGGGCGTTGCCGTCTACACCGAGCTTGGCGTCCAGGCAGTGCAGGTCGCCAGCCGGAGTGATAACCAGCGGGTTGATCTCAACCAGAGCCAGGTCACACTCTTCAAACAGCTTGGCCAGGCCCAGGAAAATCTTGGTGAACTGACCGATCTGCTTGCCTTCCAGACCCAGTTTGAATGCCAGCTCGCGGCCCTGGTAAGGCTGAGCGCCTACCAGCGGATCGATTTCGGCTTTCAGGATCTTTTCAGGAGTTTCTTCGGCAACTTTCTCGATTTCCACGCCGCCTTCAGTGGAGGCCATGAAAACGATACGACGGGTGCCACGGTCAACAACCGCGCCCAGGTACAGCTCCTGGTCGATGTCGGTGAGGGATTCAACCAGAATCTTGCTGACCGGCTGGCCGTTTTCGTCAGTCTGGTAAGTTACCAGGTTTTTGCCCAGCCAGTTCTGTGCGAAGGCACGGATTTCTTCTTTGTCTTTAACCAGCTTTACACCGCCAGCCTTACCACGGCCACCAGCGTGAACCTGTGCTTTGACAACCCATGCGTCACCGCCAATTTCAGTGGCAGCGTCAACAGCTTCTTGAGGAGTATCGCAGGCGATGCCCTGGGATACCGGCAGGCCATATTCAGCGAAAAGCTGTTTGCCCTGATATTCGTGCAAATTCATAGTTAATGTCCCGTCTTTAGATGGATGATAACCACGTACGGAGAGTAACCGGCAGCGGGGCGCCAAAAGGCGCCCCGCTCAATCCGATAACGAATTACTTCTTCTTGCGACGGTTGGCGACGTGAATCGCTCCACCGGCAACGGCCAGAGCCGCTTCATGCACTGACTCCGACAGAGTCGGGTGCGCGAAACAGGTCAGGGCCAGATCTTCGGCACTGGAACCGAATTCCATGGCGATCACGCCCTGGGCAACGATTTCAGAAGCCTGGGGGCCAACTACGTGGAAGCCCAGAATGCGGTCGGTCTTCGCGTCTGCGATGATCTTGACCATACCACCCGTGGCGTTTGCCGCCATGGCACGACCGTTGGCCGCAAACGGGAAAGTACCCACGTTGTATTCTTCACCTTCGGCTTTCAGCTGCTCTTCGGTCTTGCCAACCCAGGCAACTTCCGGCGCGGTGTAGATTACGTTGGGGATGCAGTCGTAATTGACCTGCGGCTTGTGGCCTGCGATACGCTCGGCAACCATAACGCCTTCTTCAGACGCTTTGTGTGCCAGCATCGGACCACGAACGATGTCACCTACGGCCCATACGCCCGGTGCTTCGGTTTTGCAGTTGTCGTCTACAAAGATGAAGCCGCGCTCATCCATGGTTACGCCGGAATCTTCAGCCAGCGCACCATCGGTGTACGGGCGACGGCCAACAGCGACAATCAGTTTGTCGAACTTGGCTTCCTGCTTGCCCTTGGAGTCTTCGTAGTTCACGTAAACCAGCTTGCGCTTCACTTCAGCACCGGTCATGCGGGCACCGGTAATGATGTTCAGGCCCTGCTTCTTGAACTGCTTCAGAGCATCCTTGGCAACCTGCTGGTCAACAACCGGCAGGAAAGTATCCTGGGCTTCGATCACGGTAACTTCGGCACCCAGGCGAGCCCAGACACTACCCAGTTCCAGGCCGATTACGCCAGCACCGATGATGCCCAGACGCTTGGGAACTTCGGTAAATTCCAGCGCGCCTTCGGAATCGACGATGTAATCACCGTCAAACGGAGCCGGCGGGATTTCGATCGGCTTGGAGCCGGTCGCCAGGATCACGTTGTCGGCTTCGTAGGTCTTGGTGTTGCCGTCTTTATCGGTCACTTCAACCTTGCGGCCGGCAAGCAGCTTGCCGTGGCCGTGGATCGGGGTTACACCGTTAGCCTTGAACAGACCGGCGATACCACCGGTCAGCTGCTTAACGATGCCATCCTTACGCTCCATCATCTTGGCAACGTCAATATCAACGCTCTTGGCCAGGATACCCATGGACTCGTAGTCGTGGCTTGCTTCCTCGAACTTGTGAGTCACTTCCAGCAGTGCCTTGGACGGGATACAGCCCACGTTCAGGCAGGTGCCGCCCAGAACCTGGCTTTTGCCGTCTTTGCCGGTCCAGGATTCTACACAGGCAGTCTTCAGACCCAGCTGAGCAGCCTTGATGGCGGCCACATAACCGCCGGGGCCTGCGCCAATGACAATAACGTCGAATTTATCGGACATAATCTTTCCTGTTATCGAATTCGTTGAGTGTCAGCTTACACGTCCAGCAGGATACGGGCCGGGTCTTCCAGCATTTCCTTGATCGCAACCAGGAACTGCACCGCTTCCTTACCGTCGATCATACGGTGGTCGTATGACAGCGCGAGGTACATCATCGGCAGGATTTCAACCTTCCCGTTCACCGCCATCGGGCGCTCCTGGATCTTGTGCATGCCCAGAATCGCAGTCTGCGGCGGGTTCAGGATCGGTGTGGAGATCAGGGAACCGAAAATACCACCGTTGGTGATGGTGAAGGTGCCGCCGGTCATCTCTTCGATGCCCAGCTTGCCGTCTTTCGCCTTGGTGCCGTACTCGACAATCTTCTTCTCGATGTCGGCCAGGCCCATGGCGTCGGTGTCACGCAGAACCGGTACAACCAGGCCACGGTCAGTAGATACGGCTACGCCTACGTCCTGGTAACCGTGGTAAACCATGTCGTTACCATCGATGGACGCGTTAACAGCCGGGAAGCGCTTCAGGGCTTCGGTCGCTGCCTTGGTGAAGAAAGACATGAAGCCAAGCTTGATGCCGTGGCGCTTCACAAAGCTTTCCTGGTACTGCTTGCGCAGTTCCATGATCGGAGCCATGTTCACTTCGTTGAACGTGGTCAGCATAGCGGCGGTCTGCTGGGCATCCACCAGGCGCTTGGCGATGCTGGCACGCAGGCGGGTCATCGGAACACGCTTCTCGGCGCGCTCGCCCTGGGCAACTTCCAGCGCCGGAGCAGCGGCCGGCTTGGCGGCGGCAGAACCAGAAGATTTGTTGCTGTCTACGTGGTTCTGAACGTCTTCCTTGGTAACACGACCGTCTTTACCGGTGCCCTTTACAGCAGCCGGATCAACGTTGTTCTCTTCGGCCAGCTTGCGGGCAGCCGGGCTCAGGATAGCGTCGCCGGAGGAAGCAGCGGCTTCTTCCCTGGGCGCTTCGACCTTGGCTTCCGGCTTGCTTTCAGCAGGCTTGGACTCGCCTGCGGCGCCTTCCTTGAATCGGCCGATCACTTCACCGCTTTCGCAGGTGTCGCCTTCGCCTTTAACAATTTCTTCAATCACACCATCAGCCGGTGCAACCACTTCAAGCACAACCTTGTCGGTTTCAATATCGACAATCAGCTCGTCACGGGAGCAGGCTTCGCCGGGCTGCTTGTGCCAGGTCGCGACGGTGCCTTCGGCAACCGACTCAGGGAAAACGGGGGCTTTAATCTCAGTTGACATTACAAATCCTTAGTTCGGTAGCTCGTCAGATTCCAAACGCGTCGTTAACCAGTTTCTTCTGCTCTTCGATGTGAACAGACATGTGTCCACAGGCAGGAGCAGCAGAAGCATCACGACCGGCGTACTCAAGGTGCAGTTTCGGGTTCAGGCGCTGCAGTGCGTGCCGCATGTGGTGCTGACTGCAGTACCAGGCGCCCTGGTTCATAGGCTCTTCCTGACACCAGACCGCGCTCTTGAGCTTGGTGTACTGGCCCAGAATTTCGTCCAGATCGTCTGCCGGGAACGGATACAACTGCTCGAGGCGAACGATGGCCACATCGTCACGCTCGTCGGCTTTCTTCTTCTCCAGAAGATCATAGTAGACTTTGCCGCTACACATGATTACACGGGTGACTTTCTTCGGATCAGAAGGTTCTTTCTCGGGCAGTACTGTCTGGAAGGTACCTGAGGTCAGGTCATCCAGGCCGGAGATCGCCTCTTTGTGACGCAGCAGGCTCTTCGGTGTGATCGCAACCAGCGGCTTACGCAGCGGGCGCTTCACCTGGCGACGCAGCATGTGGAATACCTGGGACGGCGTGGTGGGTACGCAGACCTGGATATTGTGCTCGGCACAAAGCTGCAGGAAACGCTCCAGGCGCGCAGAGCTGTGCTCCGGCCCCTGCCCTTCGTAGCCATGCGGCAGCAGCAGGGTCAGGCCACACAGACGGCCCCACTTGTGCTCGCCACTGGTCAGGAACTGGTCGATTACCACCTGGGCACCGTTGGCGAAGTCACCGAACTGGGCTTCCCAAACAATCAGTGCGTTTGGCGTGGTGGTGCTGTAGCCGTATTCGAAGGCCATAACCGCTTCTTCAGACAGCAGCGAGTCATAGATTTCGAACTTTGGCTGGTCTTCGGCCAGCTCTTTCAGCGCAACGTGGGTAGAGCCATCCTTCTGGTTGTGCAGTACCGCGTGACGGTGCGAGAAGGTGCCACGGCCAACGTCCTGACCGGTCAGACGGATCGGGTGACCTTCGTTCAGCAAAGTGGCGTAAGCCATCATCTCGCCATAGCCCCAGTTCATGGACAGGGCACCGGCAGTCATCTTTTCCCGATCGTTAACGATCTTGGAAACCTGGCGCTGGATGCTGAAGCCTTCCGGAACCTGGGTCAGCTTCTTGCCCAGTTTCTGGACGGTTTTCAGGGCAACGCTGGTCTTGCACTTGGCCGTCCACTCGTGGCCCAGGTACGGAGTCCAGTCAACGTAGAGCTCTTTGTTGGGCTCTTTGACCAGTGACTTGACCACGTGCTCACCCTTGTCGAGTGCGTCACGGTAGTCGTTCTCCATCTGCTTGGCTTCGTCTTCGCTGATCACACCGGCTTCAACCAGCTGGTCCGCATACAGGGCACGGGTGGTTTTCAGCTTACGAATCTTGTCGTACATCAGCGGCTGGGTTGCTGCCGGCTCGTCGGCCTCGTTGTGGCCGCGACGACGGTAGCAGACCAGGTCAATCACCACATCGTTCTTGAACTCGTTGCGGTAATCCATGGCCATCTGGGTTACAAACAGAACCGCTTCAGGGTCGTCTGCATTCACATGCAGAATCGGCGCCTGAACCATTTTCGCCACATCGGTACAGTACTCGGTAGAACGGGCGTCTTCCTGCTTGCTGGTGGTAAAGCCAACCTGGTTGTTGATGACGATGTGGATGGTACCACCTACACCGAAGCCCCGGGTCTGGGACATCTGGAAGGTTTCCATCACAACGCCCTGCCCGGCAAAGGCCGCGTCGCCGTGCATAACGATCGGAAGCACAGTGCTGCCGTCGGTATCGCCACGACGATCCTGGCGGGCACGGACAGAACCCTCAACCACCGGAGATACGATTTCCAGGTGTGACGGGTTGAATGCCATTGCCAGGTGCACTTCGCCACCCGGAGTCATCACGTTGGAGGAGAAGCCCTGGTGGTATTTCACGTCACCGGAGCCGGAATCCGCGAGCTTCTTGCCCTCGAACTCGTCAAACAGTTCCTTCGGATTCTTGCCCAGGGTGTTTATCAACACGTTCAGACGGCCACGGTGTGCCATGCCCAGCACGATTTCCTTGGCACCGTAAGAGCCGGCACGCTGAATCAGTTCGTCCAGGCACGGAATCAGGCTCTCGCCGCCTTCCAGGCCAAAACGCTTGACGCCCGGATAACGGGAGCCCAGATATTTTTCCAGGCCTTCGGCAGCGGTGAGACGCTCGAGCACGTGCTTGCGGGTTTCCGCTTCGTACTCAGGGCGGGAGCGTACTGGCTCCATCCGCTGCTGGAACCAACGCTTGATGCGGGTATCCACCACGTGCATATATTCGGCGCCAATGCTTTCGCAATAGGTCTGGCGCAAGCCTTGCACGATGTCTCCGAGCTTCATGGTCTCGGAGCCGAAATTCAGTGAACCTGTCTGGAACTCGAGATCCAGGTCAGACTCGCCCAGTTCGTGGAACGAGGGCTCGAGATCTTCAACAGGCTGACGCTGCCAGACTCCCAGCGGATCGAGCTTTGATTCCTGGTGACCACGGAAACGGTACGCATTGATCAGCTGCAGAACACGGATCTGCTTTTTGTCAGCATCTGACGTGGCGCTTGCAGGCACACCACTGCTGGCAAGAAAACGCTGATTGCGTGAGATATGCTCGAACTGTTCGCGGATGGTCGAGTGAACGATGTCGCGGCCTTTATAGCCATCAACACTCGGAAGCTTGTCGAAGTAGCTTCTCCACTCTTCGGGAACTGAATTGGGGTCTGTCAGGTAGGTCTCAAAAAGCTGTTCAACGTAGGCCAGATTTCCACCTTGCAGGTGGGAAGTCTGCCATAACTGCTCCATGATGCTTTCGTGCATTTTGAATAGCTCACCTTGGGCTGGTGCGGGGGAGCGAGTATGGTCGGCCAGGGGTAAATCTCAGTCAATACGGGTTATTACGGCATGACTTTTGGCCACCACACCCTGCAAGGATGTTTTCCGTCCCCAGTGATTTTTATACTCAGCTGCGCCATCAGCCAGACTGGATAAGCCCAAGCAGACAGCGCGCATAAGTTTGCACCCCGATAAGACTTTTGACTATAAGCCTTTGGTTGAAGGCCCCGCATATAGCGAGGCCTTCGAGGGTACTAACTGGTGTCAGAACACCAGTATAGCTGGTGCTGCAGATTTTGCCGGTCAGGTGGCTCGTTGCAGCAACAGGTTCCGGATATGGCCAATCGCCTTTGTGGGGTTCAGGCCTTTCGGACAAACACTTACGCAGTTCATGATGCCGCGGCAGCGGAAGACACTGAACGGGTCATCCAGGTTCGCCAGTCGCTCTGCCTGGGCAGTGTCGCGGCTGTCCGCCAGGAAGCGGTAGGCCTGCAGCAAGCCAGACGGACCAATGAACTTGTCAGGGTTCCACCAGAACGACGGACAAGCGGTGGAGCAGCATGCACACAGAATACACTCGTACAGGCCGTCCAGCTTTTCACGATCTTCCGGCGACTGCAGGCGCTCAATGGCCGGGGCCGGGTTGTCGTTTACAAGGTACGGCATAACTTTTTCGTACTGCTTGTAGAACAGACTCATATCCACGACCAGGTCACGGATAACCGGCAGGCCCGGCAGCGGGCGCAGAACCAGCTTGTTGTTCTTGACCACATCCGACACCGGAGTGATACAAGCCAGGCCGTTCTTGCCGTTCATGTTCATGCCATCAGAGCCGCAAACACCCTCACGGCAGGAACGACGATAGCTCATGGAAGGATCTTTTTCCTTCACCAGGTTCAGAACATCCAGAACCATGAGATCTTTGCCCGCAGGAATCTCGATTTCGACATCCTGCATGTAAGGGGCATTATCGGTTTCCGGATTATAGCGATACAGGCTTACCAACATATTCAGGATACCCCCTTAGTAGGTCCGGACTTTCGGCTGGAAAGTCGGAACCGTTTTCGGTGCAAAGTTCACGTCACGCTTGCCAACACGCTTGTCCAGCGGGAAGTACATGGAGTGCTTCAGCCAGTTCTCGTCGTCACGCTCGGTAAAGTCGTTACGGGCGTGCGCACCACGGCTTTCTTTACGCTCGATCGCAGACTTGGCTGTTGCGTAGGCAACTTCGTACAGGTTATCCAGCTCCAGCGCTTCGATACGGGCAGTGTTGAACGCCTTGCTGGTATCGGCCAGCTTGGTCTTGCGAACACGCTCGCCAATCTCTTCCAGCAGCTTGATACCCTTCTCCATGCTCTCGCCGTCACGGAATACGCCGAAGTACAGCTGCATGCAGTTCTGCAGATCCTTACGAACCTTGGCCACATCCTCACCTTCAGAGGCACTGTCCAGACGCTCCAGGCGAGCCATGGCACGCTTGATATCTTCTTCGCTGGCGCCATCAACCTCGAAGCCGCCACGCAGCTGCTCTTCAATGTGCAGGCCAGCTGCACGACCGAAGACCACCAGGTCCAGCAGGGAGTTACCACCCAGACGGTTAGCGCCGTGTACAGATACACAAGCTGCTTCACCACAGGCAAACAGGCCGGGAATAGGCTTGTCGTTGCCGTTTTCATCCTGGGTCAGGGCCTGGCCACCTACGTTGGTGGGAACACCGCCCATCATGTAGTGACAGGTCGGAACGACCGGGATCGGCTCTTTAACCGGGTCAACGTGCGCAAAGGTACGGGACAACTCGCAGATGCCCGGCAGACGCAGGTTCAGGGTTTCTTCACCCAGGTGATCCAGCTTCAGCAGTACGTGATCCTTGTCGGGACCACAACCGCGACCTTCCAGGATCTCCAGAACCATGGAACGGGCCACAACGTCACGGCCAGCCAGGTCTTTCGCGTTCGGAGCATAGCGCTCCATGAAACGCTCACCTTCGGCGTTGATCAGGTAACCGCCCTCACCCCGACAACCTTCTGTAACCAGGGTGCCAGCACCGTGAATACCGGTCGGGTGGAACTGCCACATTTCCATATCCTGTACCGGGAAACCGGCACGCAGCGCCATACCGATACCGTCGCCGGTGTTGATCATGGCGTTCGTGGTAGAGGCGTAGATACGGCCAGCACCACCGGTAGCCAGAACGGTAGCCTTGGACTTGATGTAAGCCACTTCACCGGATTCGATCTCAATGGCTACAACACCAACCACTTCGTCTTTGCTGTTCTTGACCAGGTCTACGGCGTACCACTCGTTCAGGAAGGTAGTACCGCCCTTCAGGTTGGCCTGGTACAGGGTGTGCAGCAGGGCGTGACCGGTACGGTCAGCGGCGGCACAGGTACGGGCTGCCTGGGTGGGGTTGTCCGGACCCTTGGACTGGCCACCGAACGGACGCTGGTAGATACGGCCCTGCTCGGTACGGGAGAACGGCAAGCCCATGTGTTCCAGCTCGAACACAGCCTGGGGGCCTACAGAACACATGTACTCGATAGCGTCCTGGTCACCGATATAGTCGGAGCCCTTGACGGTATCGTACATGTGCCAGCGCCAGTCATCATTGGGATCAGCGCTTGCGATCGCACAGGTAATGCCGCCCTGGGCAGACACTGTGTGCGAACGGGTCGGAAAGACCTTGGTGATACACGCGGTGTTGATACCGGATTCTGTCAGCTGCAGGGCGGCACGCATACCGGCACCGCCGCCACCGATAACAATCGCGTCGTAAGACATGGTTTTGATGTTAGCCATCGATTAAAGCCCCCACAGAATCTGAATGCCCCACACGACATATACGAACATCACCAGAATGCAGGCTGCCTGCAGCAGGAAGCGCGGCATTGCTGATTTGATGTAGTCGGTGGATACGGTCCACAAGCCTACCCAGGCGTGTCCGGCAATGGACAACAGCGCCAGCAGGCTGAAAATCTTGAACCAACCCTGGCTGTACAGAGAAGACCACGCCTGGTAGTCCACGTCTGTAGTTACGAAGAAACCAAGGAGAAACAGCGTGTACAGAGCCAATACGTAGGCAGTAACCCGCTGGATGATCCAGTCCTGAATCCCGTTACGACCAATATTCGTTACACTGTTCATGCCCATACCCAGACTCCTGCCAGAATGATGAGAACAATGGAAACCACAAGCGTGATTTTGGCGGCAAGGCGGCCACTTTCCAGCTCTTCAGCAATACCCGCATCCATCAGCAGGTGCTTGATACCTGCAACAAGGTGGTAAAGCAGAGCAGACAGGATGCCCCAGATAATCAGCTTTGCCAGGAAGCTGTCCAGCAGTTCGTTAACCCGATTGAAGCCATCTTCCCCGGACAGGGAAAGATCCAGGCCGTACATCAGGAATGCAACACCAACAAAGATGATGATGCCGCTGATACGATGCAGGATCGAAGTAATGGCTGGCAGCGGGAAATGGAACTTGCCGAGATCGAGATTTACTGGTCGTTTGCTATTCACAGCGCTCTCACACTCTCTCTTGGTACCGCGAAACCGGAAAAACCGGCGGCGGTGGGTTGGTATGTTAGGTCCGGAGAATCAGTACGATACCGGTAACCGATTGGTTCAGGAGGGCGGATGACAACCCGGTAGCTTGCTACGCTGAAGCATGCAAGAAAACGGTGCATCCCCGATTCCGGGCTACGGATTATAAGGAGACACCCCGGTAATTACAAACTTGCAACAACCGCCAAAGCCTTGCGAGGCGCTGCCCTGCCCCATCTATAGGGATTATTGACAAACCGGAATTCAGGGCAAAAGCGCCGTCATTCGGGATATCCCTCATTTACACCGGATGTTAATTTGGTGCTTTTCGCACCCAGCTCATTGACAAAAAAAGCTGACGCCCTATATTTTGCGCCCAGTTTTGCGATAATACGCGCTTTCTGGCGCATCTACACATGCAAATCAGCTGTCACAGCTAATCAAACGGGAGAGCACCATGACCGACAGGAAAGCCACGCTCTCGGTGGGAGACAAGTCCATTGAGCTACCGGTTTACTCCGGCACCGTCGGCCCTGACGTTATAGACGTACGCGGCCTCGTCCAGGAAGGCGTATTCACTTACGACCCGGGTTTTGTATCTACCGCAGCCTGCGAATCTGCCATCACCTACATCGATGGTGCCAAAGGCGTCCTGCTGCACCGGGGTTACCCGATCGACCAGCTGGCCGAGCATTCCGACTTCCTCGAGGTCTGCTATCTGCTCCTGAACGGTGAACTGCCGAGCGCTGAAGAGAACAAGCAGTTCCACGACACCATCAAAAACCACACCATGCTGCACGACCAGATGCGCAACTTCTTCAACGGCTTCCGCCGTGATGCGCACCCCATGGCCATTATGTGCGGCGTTGTGGGTGCCCTGTCTGCGTTCTACCACGACCAGATGGATGTGGCTGATCCCAAGCAGCGCGAGATTACCGGCCATCGCCTGATCGCCAAGATGCCGACCATCGCGGCATGGTGCTACAAGTACTCCATGGGCCAGCCGTTCATGTATCCGCGTAACGACCTGTCCTACGCCGAGAACTTCCTGTACATGATGTTCGGCACCCCTTGCGAGGACTACAAGCCGAACCCGGTTCTGGCCAACGCGATGGACAAGATCTTCATCCTCCACGCTGACCACGAGCAGAACGCCTCTACCTCCACCGTACGCCTGGCGGGCTCCACCGGCGCCAACCCATACGCGTGTATCGCCTCCGGCATCGCCGCCCTTTGGGGCCCGGCACACGGCGGTGCAAACGAAGCGGTTCTGGACATGCTGGCTGAAATCGGCGACGAGTCCAACATCGAGAAATTCATCGCCAAGGCCAAGGACAAAGACGATCCTTTCCGCCTGATGGGCTTTGGTCACCGGGTTTACAAGAACTTCGACCCGCGCGCCAAGGTAATGGCACAGACCGCTCACGAAGTGCTGAGCGAGCTGGGCCTGGAAAACGATCCGCTGCTGAAGATTGCCCAGCGCCTGGAAAAGATTGCCCTGGAAGACGAATACTTCGTTCAGCGCCAGCTGTACCCGAACGTCGACTTCTACTCCGGCATCATTCTGAAGGCCATCGGTATTCCGACTTCCATGTTTACCGTGATCTTCGCAATGTCCCGCACCATCGGCTGGTTCTCTCACTGGAACGAAATGGTCAGCGGCGCCAACCGCATCGGCCGCCCGCGCCAGCTGTACACCGGCTCGCCGAAGCGCGACTACCCGAAGAAGTAAGCTGCAAGCTTGCTTCACCCAGAAAAAAGCCGCTGAATCCAGCGGCTTTTTTCGTATCATGGCACGACAAATTCAACCAATCCGACAAGAACCAGGAGCAGACCATGGCAACTATCGCGTTTATCGGGCTCGGAGTAATGGGCTACCCGATGGCAGGCCACCTTGCCCGGGCCGGCTATGACGTCAGCGTTTGGAACCGCACCAGCGAAAAGGCCCGTCAGTGGGGCGAACAGTATCCGGGGAAAGCCAGTGACAGCATTGCAGATGCGGTCGCCAACGCAGACGTGGTACTGACCTGCGTGGGCGCCGATAAAGACCTGGAAGAAGTCTACACCGCCCCGGATGGCATCATCAGCAACGCTCCGGCCACAGCCACACTGGTCGACCACACTACTGCATCTGCCGGCATTGCCGAGACACTGGCACAGGCGGCCCGTGCACGGGGCCAGGGCTTTATCGACGCCCCGGTTTCCGGCGGCCAGCAGGGTGCCGAAAACGGCCAGCTGACGATTATGTGCGGCGGCAGTCCCGAGGATTTCAGCAAGGTTAAGCCAGTACTCGAATGCTACGCCCGGGCCCTGAACCTGATGGGCCCTGTGGGCAGCGGCCAGAAGACCAAGATGGTTAACCAGATTGCCATTGCGGGGCTGGTACAGGGGCTGTCAGAAGCCCTGCACTTTGCCGAGCAGGCAGAGCTGGACGTGCGCAAGGTGGTGGACGTGATCTCCAAGGGCGCGGCCCAGTCCTGGCAGATGGAAAACCGCTCCGGAACCATGATCGACGGCGAATTCAACCACGGCTTTGCGGTGGACTGGATGCGCAAGGACCTGGGCATCTGCCTTGAAGAAGCCCGCAGAAACGGCTCCAGACTGCCGGTAACGGCGCTGGTGGACCAGTTCTACGGAGATGTGCAGGAGATGGGCGGAAACCGCTGGGATACGTCTTCGCTGATTCAGAGGCTTCGTAAGAAATAATGATTTGCCACGAAATCCACTAAAGAACACTAAAAAAGAAAACTAATTAGCCACGGACACTCACGGACCCACACGGACAAAAGAGAAAACTGCCTTGTTACTGTCCGTGAGAGTCCGTGAGTGTCCGCGGCAAAAAATCAGTTATCTTTTCTTCAGTTTTCGTGTTCTTTAGTGGATTTCGTGGCAAAAAAGAATCACTTCTTCTTGTCCCGAGGCACCCAGCGGCCGTTTTCGTACCAGGCGGACCAGCCGGTGGCCTTGCCATCCTGTTCCGACATAACGTACTGCTCTTTCGACTTCCGGCTGTAGCGGATCACCGTCGGGTTACCCTCGGGGTCTTTCTCCGGGGCGTCCATCAGGTAATCGTATTTCGGGTCGATTTCCTTGCGGTGCGGTTTGATCTCCATCACCAGCGGTGGCCGGGTTTCCCGGTTTTTCGGGAATTTGCTGGCCGCCAGGAACAGGCCGGAGGCACCGTCACGCAGCACGTAGGTGTCGTCTACCTTCTGGCACTGCAGCTCCGGCATGGGCACCGGGTCCATTTTGGGGGGCGCAGGCTCGCCGTTCTTCAGCAGTTTGCGGGTGTTCTTGCACTCGCTGTTGGTACAGCCAAAGTACTTGCCGAAACGGCCGGTTTTCAGCTGCATTTCGGAACCACACTTGTCGCATTCCAGCGTAGGGCCGTCGTAGCCCTTGATGCGGAAACTTCCCTCTTCCACTTCGTAGCCGGAGCAGTCGGGGTTGTTACCGCACACGTGCAGCTTGCGCTTTTCATCAACCAGGTAGCTGTCCATGGCCGTGCCGCATTTCGGACAGCGGCGCTTCATGCGCAGCAGGCGGGTTTCGCCCTCGCCTTCCACGTCTTCATCGGCACTGACCACTTCGTCGCCAGACACCAGGTTAATGGTAGTCTTGCAACGCTCCTTGGGCGGTAATGAATAGCCGGAACAGCCCAGGAATACCCCGGTGCTGGCTACCCGGATCTGCATATTACGGCCGCAACTGGGGCAAGGAATGTCGGTTTCCGTGGGTGTATTGGCCCGCATGCCGCCGTCGGTCTTTTCCGCACTTTCGAGCTGGTTACGAAACTTGGCGTAGAAGTCGTTCAGCACCTTCTTCCACTGAACGTCGCCTTCGGCAATCTCGTCCAGCTCGCCTTCCAGGCGTGCGGTAAAATCGTAATCCATCAGGTTCGGGAAAGATTCTGCCAGCCGTTCGGTAACAATCTCGCCCATCTTCTCGGCGTAAAAACGGCGGTTCTGAAGCCGCACGTAACCACGATCCTGGATGGTGGAAATAATGGATGCGTAGGTAGAAGGACGGCCAATGCCCTGCTTTTCCAGTTCCTTGACCAGGCTGGCTTCGGTATAGCGCGGCGAAGGCTTGGTGAAATGCTGGGTCGGATCCAGCTTCTTGAGATCCAGGGGCTGATCTACCTTGATGTCTGGCAGCGCCACGTCTTCGTCTTTCTTGGCTGACTGGGGCGCAGCTTTCAGGAAACCTTCGAACTTGACGATGCGACCACGGGTACGCAGTTCGTAGTCACCATTGGCCACAACGATGGAGGTGCTGAGGAATTCGGCATCCGCCATCTGGCAGGCGATAAACTGGCGCCAGATCAGGTCGTAAAGCTTCTCCGCATCCATTTCCAGGCCACTGATATCGGTAGGCCTGCGGGATACGTCAGTAGGCCGGATGGCCTCGTGGGCCTCCTGGGCGCCTTCCTTGCTACCGTACACGCGGGGCTTCTCAGGCAGGTAGCGATCACCGAACTGTTTCTGAATAAACTCGCGACAGCCGGTTACGGCATCCTGGCTCAGGTTGGTGGAGTCTGTACGCATGTAGGTGATGTAGCCCGCCTCGTACAGGCGCTGGGCCAGCATCATGGTTTTCTTGACACTGAAGCCCATGCGGTTGCTCGCCGCCTGCTGCAGTGTCGAGGTAATAAAGGGAGCAGAGGGCCGTGAACGGGTTGGCTTGTCTTCCCGCTTGGCCACCTTGAAGCTACCGGCTTTCAGACGGTCAACATGTTCCTTGCTCTGAACATCATTAACCGGACGGTAGGGCTTGTCGTTGTAGCGGGTAACCTCGAACCGAACCGGGTCCCTGGTTCCTTCTGCGGTCAGGTCTGCGTGCAGCTGCCAGAATTCCTCCGGCACGAACTTGCGGATTTCCCGCTCACGCTCAACGATCAGGCGCACGGCAACCGACTGAACCCGGCCAGCAGACAGGCCCCGGGCAATCTTGGCCCAGAGCAGCGGCGAAACCATGTAACCCACAACGCGATCCAGGAACCGGCGCGCCTGCTGGGCATTTACCCGGTTGTTATCCAGCTCACCGGGGTCCTTGAACGCTTCCTGGATGGCCCGCTTGGTAATTTCGTTGAACACCACGCGGCGATACTTTTCCGGCTCGCCGCCAATGGTCTCCTGAAGGTGCCAGGCGATGGCTTCCCCTTCCCTGTCCAAATCCGTTGCCAGATAGATGTGGTCGGCATTCTTGGCCAGGCGCTTTAGCTCGCTGACGACCTTTTCCTTACCGGGCAGGATCTCGTAACGGGCGCTCCAGTCGCTATCGGGATTCACCCCCATGCGGGCAACCAGCTGTTCACGGGCCTTACGCTTCTTGTGCTCGGCTTTTTCGTCCGGGCTCATCTTGCGGGTGGCAGCGGCCTGCCTGGCGCGCTCTTTCGGGTCTGACTGGCTACCACTGCCACTGACTGGCAGGTCACGAATGTGGCCAACACTGGACTTAACTATAAAATCCGAGCCCAGGTACTTGTTGATGGTCTTCGCTTTCGCTGGAGACTCGACAATAACGAGACTTTTACCCATATCGGAGATCTGTATCCTTGGCGATCAATCGGTCAAGTTCTGGACAGAACCGTAAACTCGCATAAAAATCAGGCAACTGGAAAACACAGGGGCTGCCATTGTGTATAGGCTCACTGTTTTACAGGGTCAAGAATGGCAAAACAACCCATTCTTTGATTTCAGTCACCGTTTTTTGGGATTTCCGGGCCGTTTTACAATCCCTGAAACAGGAAGGCCCGGCGAATTGCCGGGCCTCCTGATTGAGCGTTACTGATCCGGACTAACCGATCAGAGGCGCTCCCACACAGTGGCAATGCCCTGACCCAGGCCGATACACATGGTGGATACACCAAGCTTACCGCCTTTGGCCTGCATGATATTCAGCAGTGTGGTGGAGATACGGGCACCGGAGCAGCCCAGCGGATGGCCAAGGGCAATCGCGCCGCCGTTCAGGTTAACCTTCTCTTCCATAACACCCAGCAGTTTCAGGTCTTTCAGGACCGGCAGGGACTGGCCTGCGAAGGCTTCGTTCAGTTCCCAGAAGTCGATATCTTCAACTTTCAGGCCTGCACGCTTCAGTGCCTTCTTGGTGGCCGGAACCGGGCCGTAGCCCATGATTGCGGGATCACAGCCAGCAACAGCCATGCTGCGGATCTTGGCAATCGGGGTCAGACCCAGTGCTTCTGCCCGCTCAGCGGACATCAGTACCATGGCAGCCGCGCCATCGGTCAGCTGGGAAGACGTACCGGCAGTTACGGTACCGTTCTTCGGATCAAACGCCGGACGCAGCTGGCCCAGGGACTCAGCGGTCGTTTCCGGACGAATGGTCTCGTCTTCTTCGATCAGCTTCACAAAGCCGTTTTCGTCGTGGCCTTCAATCGGAACGATTTCGTTCTTGAAGCGGCCTTCAACAGTCGCTTCGTGGGCCAGGCGATGGGAACGGGCACCGAACTCATCCTGCTGCTCGCGGGTAATACCGTGCATTTTCGCCAGCATTTCTGCAGTCAGGCCCATCATGTTGGACGCTTTTGCAGAGTACTTGGACGCAGCCGGGTTGTGGTCGAAGCCGGCAGTCATGGGTACGTGGCCCATGTGCTCGACACCGCCTACCATGAACACGTCACCGTTACCGGTCTGAATCGCCTGGGCGGCAGTGTGGATGGCGTTCATGGCGGAACCACACAGACGGTTAACGGTCTGGGCAGCAGACTCGTGCGGGATACGGGTCAGCAGGGAAATCTGCCGCGCCACGTTAAAGCCCTGCTCTTTAGTCTGGTTTACACAGCCCCAGATTACGTCTTCTACTTCTTTCGGATCGAGCTTCGGGTTGCGCTCAAACAGTGCTTCAATCAGCGCAGCAGACAGAGTCTCGGCGCGAACGTTGCGGAAACAGCCGTTTTTGGCACGACCCATCGGAGTCCGCACGCAATCGACGACGACAACGTCTCTCGGATTAAGGCTCATAGATCTTTCTCCGTTCGGAAATCTCGTTAGGGTTAGCCAAAGAACTTCTTGCCAGTCTTGGCCATTTCACGCAGCTTCTCGGTCGGCGCGTACAGCGGGCCAAGATCTGCATACTTGTCTGCCAGTTCGACGAACTTGTCGACGCCCATGTCGTCGATGTAGCGCAGGGCACCACCACGGAACGGAGGGAAACCGATACCGTAGATCAGGCCCATGTCTGCATCGGCCGGGTCTTCAACAATGTTGTCTTCCAGGCAGCGAACGGTTTCCAGGCACAGAGGAATCATCATACGGGCGATGATGTCTTCTTCGTCGAAGTCCTTGCTGCCGTTAACCACAGGCTCGATCAGCTTGTAGGTCTCTTCGTCGACAACCTTCTTCGGCTTGCCCTTCTTGTCTTCTTCGTACTTGTAGAAGCCCTTGTCGTTCTTCTGGCCGTAACGGTCGTTCTCGAACATCACGTCGATGGCAGACTTGAAGTCGGCCTTCATGCGATCCGGGAAGCCGTCTGCCATCACTTCGTTGGCGTGCTTGGCAGTGTCCATGCCCACTACGTCGAGCAGGTAGGCCGGGCCCATGGGCCAGCCGAACTTTTCCATCACCTTGTCGATCTTCTGGAAATCGGCACCGTCACGCACCAGCGCAGCAAAGCCGCCGAAGTACGGGAACAGAACACGGTTAACCAGGAAGCCCGGGCAATCGTTAACCACGATCGGGGTCTTGCCCATGGCCTTGGCGTAGGCAACGGTGGTCGCGATAGCGCGGTCACTGGTCTTCTCGCCACGGATAACCTCAACCAGCGGCATCATGTGTACCGGGTTGAAGAAGTGCATGCCGCAGAAGTTCTCCGGACGCTTCAGGTTCTTGGCCAGAAGGTTGATGGAGATGGTAGAGGTGTTGGACGTCAGGATGGCGTCTTCGCGAACCGCATCTTCGGTCTCACGCAGAACGGCATCTTTCACCTTCGGGTTTTCAACAACCGCTTCAACAACCAGGTCTACGTTCTTGAAATCACCGTAGTTCAGGGTCGGCGTGATGTTGTTCAGAACGTCGCCCATCTGGCCAGCGTCCATCTTGCCCTTGGCGACACGCTTGGACAGCAGCTTCTTGGCTTCACTCAGGCCCAGCTTGATGCCGTCCTGGTTGATGTCCTTCATAACAATCGGGGTGCCTTTCAGCGCCGACTGGAAAGCTACACCGCCACCCATGATACCGGCGCCCAGTACGGCAGCCAGGTTCACATCAGAGGCTTCTTTTTCCCAGGCACTGGCTTTCTTCTTCAGGGCCTGGTCGTTCAGGAACAGACCAACCAGACACGCGGCAACGTTGGTCTTGGCCATCTTGGCGAAGCCCTTGGCTTCTACTTCGATCGCCTTGTCGCGAGTCATGCCGGCATGCTTCTGCATGGTCTTGATGGCTTCCACCGGCGCCGGATAGTTCTTGCCAGCCTTGCCGGCCACGAACGCCTTGGAAATCTCGAACGCCATCATGCTTTCCATGGCATTGAGCTTGATCTTGCCTTTCTTCTCTTCACGGCGCGCCAGGTTGTCCAGCTTGCCTTCGTTGCACTGATTGATAATGGCAACGGCTGCGTCGACCAGCTTGTCGGCTTCAACCACGGCATCAACAGCGCCCACTTTCAGAGCGGCATCAGCGCGGTTTTCAGTACCACCGGCAATCCACTCAACCGCGTTATCCACACCCACCAGGCGGGACAGGCGAACAGTACCGCCGAAGCCCGGGAAGATACCCAGCTTCACTTCCGGCAGACCTACCTTGGCCTTGGGAGCCATAACCCGGTAGTCGGTGGAAAGGCACATTTCGAAGCCACCACCCAGAGCGATACCGTTAATCGCGGTAACGGTCGGGAACGGCAGGTCTTCAATGGCGTTGAATACTTCGTTGGCCTTCATGCTGTTGGCCACGAGAGCTTCTTCGGAACCTGCAAACAGCTCGGTAAACTCGGTGATATCGGCACCGACAATAAAGCTGTCCTTGGAACTGGTAACAACCAGGCCCTTGAGGTTTTTCTGGGATTTGAGTGCTTCAGCTGCGGCGCCCAGCTCTTCGATGGTGAGACGGTTGAACTTGTTGACTGACTCGCCCTGCAAGTCAAAGTTCAACTGAGCGATCCCGCCTTCGATCTCTTTAACCGTGATGGCTTTACCTTCGTAAATCATCAACTGATCTCCAGTCTGTGTTTGGAACTGCTGACAACCGGCTGACAATAGCTGCCGGGCCGGCTGTTTGTGCAGCGAGATTTCGGTCACTGCCCGATCTTCCGATCCAAAATTCATACAGTCGTTTGAATCGTGAGGCCACACGATGGAAAAAAACGGAGCGTTTGTCAATTTGTTTCTGCAGGGAACCCGGAGAAACTCTTGATAAAAAAGTGAAGTGGTACCGGTAACAGCCGGAAATTAGTTGATTAGGCTGCGTAGTTACTTTAACTTCGAGCTGAGACTTTAGTCCACAATAATAAAACGGCATTACGGAGACTGATCCGATGAAAGACGCCCACCTGCGAATCCGCTCACTTCTGGCAGCCCTGATCCTGTTGTCCTTTACCGCGTTCGGCGCCAAGGCACAGGAATCCGGTAACGAGTTCCTCGCAGACCTTCATGATTTCCGCATCAACAACTACCTGGCGCTGGACGCCTTCTACGCCTTCAGCGCAACCTCCGACACCGAATTGCTCAACCGTGTCGTGGTTGGAATCAATAGCGCCAACGACGCCATGAACTCTGTGGTCGGCAGCAACAGTGGCGTGCTTTCAGACGAACAGGTCGAGGAACTGAACCGGTCCTTCGACAGCTTCAAGGACCTGATGCGCAGCAACATCAACGAAGTACGGGATCGCGGTTACCCTGACCTGCGCCTGATGGCCGAGCTCGCCAATCAGGGGCAGTCGATGAACGATACCGCCACAGAGCTTTACGACCTCGCCAGGGAAAGCAGCGGAACCGAAACCAGTCCGCAAGTGGAATCGGCGCGCTCAGCGGCAGTGCTGATGGCTCAGATGATGGCCCGCTACGCCGCCCGTACCCACTCTTCTGTCTCCCAGACGTTCCAGGGCGCCGCCAATGAAGTATCTCTCGACCAGCAGGCGCTGATGTTTGACGAGCTTCTGGCGCAGGCGCGCTCCGGTTCAGCGACCGGCGAACTGAAAACTGCCCTCGATGATGTGGCCGCCAAATGGCAGTTCATTCGCGGTTCCTACATCAACTACAACGATAACAACGTCAGCTTTATCATTGACCGTTACTCCAAAGGCATTATCCAGGGCCTGGACGACGCCATTGTAATGCTCCGCAATAACGCCTGATTCCTGCCTGGCTGGCCGGCCGGGTTAACTCATTGCCCGCCGGCCAAAAACTTCCCTTTCCGCTTGATGCCGGTCAGAATGGCTATACACTTGATTGATATACAATCCAGAGTCACTCAGGATCATTTCCCAGCGCGAAGGAGCAAGACCCCATGTCCACCTACAAAAAAGTTCTGGTTGCCATCGACCTGACCGAAGAAGCACCGCAGGTCCTTAACAAAGCCAAGTCCATTGCCGAGTCACAGGCGGCGGAGCTGTTGCTGGTTCACGTTGTGGAGCCTGTCGGCTATGCCTATGGCGGCGACATCCCCATGGATCTTTCTGAATTGCAGGATCAGCTGGACAAGGCCGCCCACGACCAGCTTGGGCAATATGGCGAGCAATATGGCGTGGCCAAGGACAGCCAGATTGTGACTGTTGGCCGTCCGGAATCTGAAATTCACCGGCTGGTGAAGGAACAGGGAGTGGACCTGGTGATTGTCGGTAGCCACGGACGCAAAGGTTTCCAGCTGCTGTTGGGCTCTACCGCCAATGGCGTGCTGCACGGCACAGAATGTGACGTTCTGGCAGTGCGCATTCACTGATAAAGGCGATGGCGGGGCTGCTACTGCCCCGCCTGCTCTTCCAGCTCCATCCAGCGCTCGATGACCTGCTCAAGGCGGGCTTCTGCGTCAGACAACTGCTCCAGTGTCTTCGAAACCTTCTCCGGATCTCCGGAATAAAAATCCGGCGCGGAGATCGCTTGCTGAAACTCCGCCACTTCCTGCTCCAAAGCCTCGATTTTACCCGGTAACTGCTCCAGTTCGAGCTTGAGCTTGTAACTCAGTTTCACCGGTTTGGACTTTGCTGACGGACCGGCAGAAGCCTCAGGCTTCTTTGTCTTTGCCTCTGTCTTTTCCCGCTTATCCTGTTTGTCCGGCCGACTGCCGGAAGACTCCGCCGGAAAAACCCCGCCTTGCCGGCGCCAATCGCTGTAACCGCCAACGAACTCGCGCACCCGACCGGTGCCATCCAGGAAGATGGTGTCGGTGACCACGTTATCCAGGAATTCCCGGTCGTGACTGATCACAATCACCGTACCCTTGAACTCCGAGAGCTGTTCTTCAAGCAGTTCCAGGGTTTCCACATCCAGGTCGTTGGTTGGTTCGTCCAGAACCAGGATGTTGGCAGGCTTGCTGAACAGCTTGGCCAGCAACAGACGGGCTCGCTCACCACCCGAGAAAACACTGACCGGCGAACGGGCACGTTCCGGGGTGAACAGGAACTCCTGCAGGTAACCCAGAACGTGTTTGCTTTGGCCGTTGATATCGATAAATTCCCGGCCCTCGGCCAGGTTATCCAGAGCGTTGCTTTCCAGGTCCAGCTCACCCCGCAGCTGATCGAAGTACGCCACCTGCAGATTGGTGCCCAGCCGGATGCTACCCTCGGTAGGCTCAAGCTCACCCAGCAGCAATCGCACCAGCGTGGTCTTGCCGGTTCCGTTCTCCCCCACCAGGCCGATCTTGTCGCCTCGCAGAATGGTCAGCGTCATATCCCGGATAACCGGCTCACTGCCCGGGTAGGCAAAGCCTGCCTGCCGGGCTTCAGCCACCAGCTTGCCGGAACGGGCCGCCTCTTCGACTGAGAAATTGGCAGTGCCACCGCGAACCCGGCGCTGGCGATGTTCTTCCCGCATGGCCCTGAGCGCCCTTACACGGCCCATATTGCGGGTTCTGCGGGCCTTGATGCCCTGCCGGATCCACGCCTCTTCCTGTTTCAGGCGCTTGTCGAACAAGGCGTTCTGGCGCTCTTCATCTTCCAGCGCCTTTTCTTTCAGCTCCAGGTACTTGTCATAGTTGGCCGCAAAACTGATCAACTGCCCCCGGTCCAGCTCGACTACGCGGGTCGCCATGCGCCGGATAAAGGCCCGGTCATGGCTGACAAACAGCATGGCACCCCGAAACTGGCCCAGAGCCTCTTCCAGCCAGGCAATCGCGGGCACATCAAGATGGTTGGTTGGCTCATCCAGTAACAGGATGTCCGGCTCTGCCACCAACGCCCTTGCCAGCAAAACCCGGCGCTGCCAGCCGCCAGACAAGGTATTGAGCGTACGGTCCGGATCTACGCCGTACTGGGCCAGGATCGTGGTGACCTTCTGGTCCAGGCGCCAGCCATCCAGGCTCTCGAGGCGCTCCTGAACCTTCATCATCCGGTCCAGGCTGGCTTCATCTGCCTGCTGGGACAAGCAGTGAAACTCCGCCAGCAACTCGCCGGTTTCCGGAAACGCCGAAGCCACCACATCGTAGGCGGTGCGGGTGTCGCCAGACGGCAGGTTCTGGGGCAATACCGCCAGCACCGAGCCCTCTTCCAGGCGAACAATGCCTCCATCAGGAGTCACATCACCGCTGACGATTTTCAGGAGCGTCGATTTACCTTCGCCATTTCTCCCTAACAGACACACCCGCTCACCCGGTTCGATGGTCAGCGAGGCCTCATCCAGCAAGGGATGCATGCCGAAAGAAAGGGAAATTTTATCCAGGTTCAGTAAGGGCACCTTGTTCACGACTCCTGTTGGGAAATGGCAACACGGTCTCCGACCGAGACCCTGCCACTGCTTAAATGAATGGCATTCTGGCCGAAGATTACACCATCAGGCGTTTTACGGTAGGTAGAAAGCGTTCTCAGGGGCTCGGTTCCGGCATCTTTGATACCCGTCTCGGGATCTACGGTCGTCAGCACACACCGGGAACAGGGTTTAACGACCTGAAATCCTGCAGACCCGATAAGCAGGGATCGCCAGTTATCCTCGGCCCATGCCGGCACGCCCTGTATAACAATATTGGGCCGGAACCGTGTCATGGATACTGGCTGTGTCAGACGGGTGTTCAGCTCATCCAGTGACGCCTGATTGGCGAGCAGAAACGGAAAGCCGTCGGCAAAGCCCACACGCCGGTTATCGGCGACCCGCTCCGGATCGACCCGGCGAAAACTGGAATCGGGCATATAGACAAAGCGAAGCGGGACACCACAGAACTCACTTAACGCCGCACTTGCTGCAGGGTCACCCATCAGGGCATCGGCGGTATCACGCCAGACCACGACCCGAACCTGCTCCTCCTGCGGCACCAGGGAAAAACGCCCCTGATCCGGAATCTGCACCTCTACCGCATCATCGCTCATCACCGCACTGACCAGGGCAAGCCTTGGCACCTGCCGCTGGGTTACAAACCGGTTCTGATCGTCCACGATCATCCAGCGGCGATCCCCTTTCGGGCCGAAATCGTCCAGCTCAAAACCTGGAACTTCGACACCTGCCAGGGATTTTACGGGATACAGGTAAAGTGACTGCACCTTCATCTTGAGCGCTCGCACAGATCAGTTTAAAAATGAGGATGCCGAGTATAGCTGACACAGACAATAGAAAGGGGAGTTATCCGGAGCCTGAAAGCAAAAAACCCGACACTGGGGTCGGGTTTTTTGGAATCTGGAGCGGGAAACGAGATTCGAACTCGCGACCCCAACCTTGGCAAGGTTGTGCTCTACCAACTGAGCTATTCCCGCAGATCTTTGTGAGGGCGTTGCCTCTCAACGGCTGCGTATTCTACTGATCGATCGCAGCGCGTCAACAGTTTTTTTAAGAAATTATGAAAGCGGATTATTGGCCAAACCTCCGCCCTCCCTCCAGATATTCCAGCTCCTGCTCCGTAGACTTACGCCCGAGGGCACGGTTACGGTGGGGAAAGCGGCCAAACCGAGCAATGATGTCGTGATGGTCCCGGGCTGACTGCAGGAAGCTCTCAAGAAAATCTCCCAGCAAGCCGTTGTGGCTTGCCGCCAACTGCCGATAGCACTCCACCGACAATTCCTGGTCCTTGATCTTCTCGGAGTGCTGTAACGGCATATACAGAAAGGCGCGTTGAACCGCCGGTAACTGAACATCCTGGCCCTGGTCCATCGCCCGCCGGCACAATTGTCTGGCCAGGCGATCGTGCTCGAAAGCCAGCGCAGCGCCCCGGAAGATATTCCGGGTAAACTGGTCCAGCAACAGGATTTCCGCCAGGGCTCCGCCGGCAGCTGTACGCCAGTGCTCCAGCCCCTCCTCGGAGGCAAACAAAACCAGGGACAAAAAGCGTCGGCGAATCTCCTGGTCGAACTTTCTGTCAGACCGGAACCAGCGGTTACGATGAAATGCATCCGGCAGGCCCTGCTCATCCAGGGGGCCAAACCAGTAATCCAAAAGCTCTTTCCAATCGAACATTTAACCACTCCCTGATACATTTAGGGCAACAGCATCGTATAACTTTGCAGTCATTACGTATCAGCCAATCCATCTGATCATTCCGGAGACCTCATGGCAAATCCTCACCGCATTATTCTGCTGGCTCACGGCAGCAGCGACCAGCGCTGGTGCGATACCTTTGAGCAACTGGCCAAGCCTACCCTCGAGTCAGTCGAAGACTCGTCCATTGCCTATATGGAGCTGGCCGAGCCTTCCCTGGAGACGATTGTTGCCCGGGGCAAGGAAAGCGGCGCCACCAGCTTTACCATCGTTCCGTTGTTCCTGGCTGCGGGCCGGCATTTACGCAAAGACGTCCCGGCCATGATTGAAGAGCTCGAGAAACAGCACGGTGTAGAGATCCGGCTGGCAGACCCTATTGGACAGAACCCGCATCTGGGTGAAGCCATCCGGGATGTTGTCCAGGACGAACTGGGCCGCGCTGCAGTCTGATCACCCGGTCTGGCATGGCTGGCATGGCTGGCATTGAGGGAAGCGACATGGAAAAGCGAATTCTGATAACCGGCGGTACCGGCTTCATTGGCCAGGTACTTTGCCGGGAACTGGCCAGCCGGGGCTGGTCACTGACAGTGCTGAGCCGACAGGCACCCAACATCGTCAAGGACCTTTGTGGCCCCGTTCAGGTAATTGGCGACCTTGGGCAGACTTCCGGTGGCCCCGGCTTTGATGCGGTCATCAACCTGGCCGGCGAAGGCATTGCAGACAAGCGCTGGTCCGACAAACGAAAACAAGCCCTCAGGGACAGCCGAATTGCACTGACCCATGACCTGGTCAGCGCCATGGAAAGCTGGGCGACCAGACCCGGGGTACTCGTATCCGGCTCTGCGGTAGGTGTTTACGGAAATCAGGGTGATCAATTAGTTACCGAAGAGACCTCACCCAATATCGAGTTTACCCACGAGCTTTGCCGCGATTGGGAGCAGGCAGCTCTGGAGGCGGAGAAACTCGGTGTACGGGTATGCCTGTCCCGTACAGGCGTGGTAGCGGGCTCCGGTGGAGGTTTTCTGCAGCGAATGCTGCTGCCCTTCAAACTGGGGCTGGGCGGCAAGCTTGGAAGTGGTCGCCAGTATATGCCCTGGGTGCACAGAGACGACGTTGTCGCCGCCCTGATCTGGATGCTGGAAAACGAACAGGCTCGCGGCCCCTATAATGTAGTCAGCCCTGCACCTGTAACAAATGCTGAATTTACCATGGCGCTGGCACGGGTGCTGAGCCGGCCCGCGATACTGCCTGCGCCTGCATTCGCATTACAGTTGATGCTGGGGGAAATGGCCTGGCTGTTGCTCACCGGCCAACGAGCGGTTCCGGCAAGGCTGGAAAAAGAAGGATTCCGGTTCAAGTACCCGGAGTTAGCGGATGCCCTGCAAGACAGCGTGAAGTGAATTTTTTTGAAAAAAAGCGTTGACAGGCCCAAGGCCCTTACTTAATATACGCGCCACCTCGACGAGGCAAGCTTTTGAAAACGTTGCGTCCCCTTCGTCTAGTGGCCTAGGACTCCGCCCTTTCACGGCGGCAACAGGGGTTCGAACCCCCTAGGGGACGCCAATTTTTCCCAAGCTTTGATAGCACCCGAAGGTGCTATCCGCCATGGCTTCCATGATGATGCTTGGCGGCACCCTTCGCACCGTGGTGCTTCTGATCTTTCATGATGAAGACACCAACGCCTACGAAAAATCCGATCATCAGCAACACTGTTACGATACCTGCGATTACTACAGCGTCCATATACATGGCCGTTCTCCTGTTTGATTCCGAACTTGACTAAGCTCAGGTTACGCCCCTACCGCCCACACCATCTTGACCTGCATCAAGCCCGAAACACCGTTGCAATAAGTGTCAAACTGAGACTTCTTCCGGCAATTCTTCCGATTTATCCTGAGTTTGCAGGGCAGTTGTCATAAACTGTTGCTATAGTCGTTTGCAGGGAAGCTGGGTTAACGCCCAAATCACAACACGGTTTGCAGCGCCTGGTTATGTCAGATACTTCACAAGGTGGCCTGGTCACTGAAATGCCAGACATTACGACACGTCTGAAACGTATTCGTACGGCCTCTCCTCTCTCTATCAGGCTCCTGGCATGGATCCTTCTCTTCAGCTCGGCCTTTACTTTGCTGGCGTCCGGCATACAGATCTATTCGGACTACCGCCAGGACCTCCACAAAATCCAGCAAAGGCTCGATGTGATCGAAGCAGGCTACTCTTCCAGCCTTGCCCGCAGCCTCTGGGCCCTTGACCAGAAATCCCTGCAAACCCAGATGGAGGGCATTCTCAGCCTGCCCGATATTGATCACCTGCGCCTGCGCATAGAGCCGGGTTCCGAACTGGTCATGGGGCAAAGCCCCCGCGGCGACTTGCTCAGCCACAGCTTTGACCTGGTTTACCGGGATGACGAACCTTTCAACCTTGGCCGAATTACCATCACCGCCGGACTGGAGCGGGTATACCAGGATCTCAGGCACCGGGTGGGCGTCATCATTGCCACCCAGTTCTTCACTATTTTCTTTATTTCCATCCTCATTCTCTGGATTTTCCGCCACCTGGTTACCCGGCACCTGACCGCCATGGCCGGTTACACCCGCGATCTTTCCCTGAAAACCCTGTCGCGGCCGCTCAAACTGGAACGGCCGGACACCCCGGGCAATCGCCGGGACGAACTGGGCCTGGTAACAGACGCCATCAACGAGATGCGTGAGCGGCTGAACGAAGATGTGGCACGCCGTGAGCGGGACGCTGCCGATATCCTGAAGTTCTCCCAGGCCATCGAACAGAGCCCCTCTTCTGTGCTGATCTGCGACCGGCAGTGGCACATCGAATACGCCAACCAGAAATTCAGCCAGCTCACCGGCTACACCCAGGACGACATCATCGGCAAACACCCGTCCGCACTGGTGGACCAATCCATGAACAGCCGGGAAGCGTGGCACCTGTGGCAGGCAATACGGCTGCAGGTGAAGCGGGTTGGCGTTTGGCAGGGTGAAGTGAACAGCGTGAGGCGCAATGGTGAGCGTTACTGGGAACAGCTGGTGGTAACACCCATCAAGGATTCCAACAGCGATACCACCGGCTACCTGATTCTCGGTGAAGATATCAGCATCCGTAAACGCTACGAACAACAACTGTTGCGCCAGGCCAACTACGATGTGCTTACCGGCCTGCCGAATCGCATGCTGGCACTGGATCGCCTGAAGCTGGCTATCGCCCAGGCCCGCCGGGATGAAACCCAGGTTGGCGTTATGTTCCTCGACCTGGACAACTTCAAACACATTAACGACACCCTTGGCCACGATGCCGGGGACACCCTGCTGATTGAAGCCTCCAAAAGGGTCTCCAGCTGCCTTCGCGGCACCAGTACCGTCGCCCGCCTGGGCGGCGATGAATTCCTGGTGGTCCTGCCCGGCCTCAGTGGCCCCGATGCCGCATGCCAGGTGGCTGATCGCATCCTTCAAACCTTCTCGACCCCGTTCATGCTGGGCGGGCAGGAAGTGTTCGTTACCACCAGTATTGGTATCGCCACCTTCCCACAGGACTCCGATAACAGTGGCACCCTGCTCCAGCACGCCGATGCCGCCATGTACGAAGCGAAGCACAAGGGCAAGAGCGCCTATTCCCGCTTCACGCCGGAAATGACCGAGGTCTCCCACGAGCGCTTGCAGATGGAATCCTACATGCGCAAGGCCATGGAGCTCGGCGAGTTCGAACTCTATTTCCAGCCAATCATCGATACCCACTCCGGCAAGCTGGTGTCTGCCGAAGCCCTGCTGCGCTGGAACAACCCTGCCCTGGGTATGGTGATGCCGGATCGTTTCATTCCGCTGGCCGAGGAAACCGGGCTGATCATTCCGATTGGCGAGTGGGTCATCCAGGAAGCCTGCAAAGCCGCCCGCAACTGGCAAACCCTGACCGGAAACCCGATCGGTGTGGCGGTGAATGTGTCACCGCGCCAATTCAGGGATCCGGGCTTTACCGATGCCGTCATGCGGGCGCTCGACGCCAGCGGGCTGAGCCCGGAGCTGCTGGAGCTGGAAATCACCGAACGGCTGATTCTGGACAACTCCATTGAAACCGCTGATATCCTTCGCAAGCTTGACCGTTCCGGAATCCGCCTGACGGTAGACGATTTCGGTACCGGCTACTCAGCTCTGAGCTACCTCAAGAGCTACCCCTTTGATACCCTGAAAATCGACAAGTCCTTCATCCAGGACGTGCTGACCGAAAACGACGATGCCTCGCTTGTTCGCGCCATTATCACCATGGCCCACAGCCTTGGCCTGAAAGTGGTGGCAGAGGGCGTCGAAGCCGAAGCCCAGACCCACTTCCTGAAGGATGAACATTGCGATTACTCTCAGGGCTACTTCTACAGCACTCCGCTCCCGGAACAGGATTTCATCCAGTGGCTCGACACCAACGAGCGGGCCAGCACCTAGAACCAACACGGCGAGAACATGGAAGAATCAATACTGGTTGTGAACTGCGGCAGTTCCTCCCTGAAACTTGCACTTTTTGATCAGAAAAACCGGAAAATCGCTTCGGCGCTGGCCGAAAAGCTGAACAACAGCGATGCCTTTGCACGGATTTCCGGTGACGACAATCCGGTGAAACTGCCGGCCGGAGCCAGTCACGAACAGGCCCTGCAGGCGCTGGTGAATGAATTCCGGAACCGGCAATTGCTGACCGGCACACCCAAGGCTATCGGCCATCGGGTTGTACACGGTGGCGAAACCTTCCGTGAAGCCGTCCTGGTGGATGATGCCACCGAACAGGCCATCGAAGCCTGTGCTGAACTGGCCCCCTTGCACAACCCGGTCAACCTCGCCGGTATCCGTGCCATGCGAGCCCTGTTCCCGGACCGCCCCCACGCCGCCGTCTTCGATACCGCCTACCACCACACCCTGCCTGAGCGGGCTTATCGCTATGCGCTACCCGAGCATTGCTATACCCAATGGGGCATCCGGCGCTATGGCTTTCACGGCACCAGTCATTACTTTATGGCCCGGGAGGCCGCACGTCTGCTGGGTAAAACACCGGCGACCACTTCGATTATCTCGGCACACCTGGGCAATGGCTGCAGCATTACCGCTATTCGCGATGGCCTGAGCGTTGACACCAGCATGGGCCTTACGCCCCTTGAAGGCCTGGTGATGGGTACCCGAAGCGGCGACGTCGATCCCGGCCTGTTCGACTACCTGGCGACCCGGGGCGTCAGCGCCACCGAAGCCCACCGTATGCTCAACAACGACAGCGGATTGCTGGGTCTGTCCGGACAAACCAACGATATGCGATCCCTGTGCGAGCTGGCTGATCACGGCCACGAACCCTCACAACTGGCAATCGATGTGTTCTGTTTCCGCCTTGCCCGCTATGTCGGTGCCATGACGGCCTCGCTGGCACAACTCGACGCCCTGGTGTTTACCGGCGGTATCGGTGAGAACAGCCCCCGCATCCGACAGGAAACCGTCAAACACCTGGGGCTGCTCGGAATTGAACTGGACACCGGCCTGAACCGTGATCATGGCAGGATGAGCGACGGCTTTGTCAGTAGCCCCGACTCACGGTTCCCCGTACTGGTGATTCCCACCAACGAAGAACTGGTTATTGCCCAGGAAGCCGAGCGCCTGGCCTCCGCCTGAACGACCGAACCCGACAGATTTACAGGACAACCCATGGCAAAAAGTCTTTTTATTGCACCTACCTCGATGGAATCCGGCCTGACCTCCGTTTGTCTTGGCTTGCTCCGGGCCCTCGAGCGTGAAGGCGTGAGCGTTGGTTTCTACAAGCCATTCAGCCAGTCGGTACACCGCGGCGAAGCCATCCATAACGCCGGCCGCGATTCTTCCACTGCGTTTGTCACCGCCCGCAGCCACCTGCAACCACCCGATCCGATTCCCCTGAAAGAAGCCCAGCAGCTGCTGAATCGAGGCAAGGGTGACCTGCTTCTGGAAAATGTCGTTGGCGAGTACCAGAAAGTCGCCAACCAGGTCGATATCGTTATCATCGAAGGCCTGGTTCCGGACCGGAGCGAAGCCTACATCGCACGACTCAATGTCGAAGTGGCTCGCAACCTGGGCTCCGAGGTAATCCTGGTGAGCGCACCAAGAAGCTGTTCCGCCTCTGACCTTGACGAGGAACTGGATTTCTCCGCGCGCCTGTTTGCCGCCCCCTCAGATCCGGACGTCATTGCCGTCATCCTCAACAAGATTGGCGCGCCGGAGAAGTCCGGCATGACCCTGGACCACCACCGTCCGGCGAAGGGAGACGTTATTGATTACCGCTCGGCCTGCAAGGTGTTCACGTCTGGCCGTTTCCACCTGCTGGCCGAGATTCCCTGGCAGCCACACCTGCTGGCGCCACGGGTGTCCGATGTTGCAAGGGAGCTCGGGGTACCGGTATTGCACGAAGGCCACATGCACAGCCGCCGGGTGCAGAAAGTGTCTGTGTGTGCCCGCACCATCAGGAATATGACCGACACCCTGAAGCCTGGCACCCTGATGGTCACCCCCGGTGACCGCGAAGATATCGTTGTGACCACGGCCCTGGCAGCCCTGAACGGTGTGCCCCTGGCGGGCCTGATGCTTACCGGCGGGCTGATGCCGGACAACCGGGTCATCGACCTGTGCCGCAGGGCGCTGGATACCGGCCTTCCGGTACTCCGTTCCGATGCCAACACCTATGAAACCGCCCATATGCTGGCCAGCCTGTCGTCCGCCATCCCGATTGATGATCCGGAACGGATCGAGGAGTCCATGGAGTCGGTTGCCCGCCGCGTGGATACCGACTGGCTCCAGGAACACCTTAAGGTTCAGCGCCAGAGCCGGCTGTCGCCACCGGCTTTCCGTTACCAGCTGTCGGAGCGGGCGAGGTCTGCCAATAAACGAATCGTATTGCCGGAAGGCTGCGAACCCCGTACCGTGCACGCAGCCATTATTTGCCACCAGCGCAAACTGGCCCGCTGCGTGTTAATCGGAAATCCCCAGGAAATCCGCTCCGTAGCGGCAGCACAGGGGCTTGAGTTACCGGAAGACCTGGAGCTGATGGATCCTGCCTCGGTCCGCGACCGCTACATCGCACCGATGGTGGAGTTCAGGAAGCACAAGGGGCTTACCGAAGACATGGCAGAAGCCATGCTGGAAGACAACGTGGTGCTCGGCACCATGATGGTCGCCATGGATGAAGCCGATGGCCTGGTTTCCGGTGCCATCCACACTACTGCAAACACCGTGCGCCCTGCCCTGCAGCTGATCAAAACCCACGACAACGCCAAGGTGGTGTCGTCTGTATTCTTCATGCTGTTGCCGGAACAGGTGCTGGTATACGGTGACTGTGCCATCAACCCGGACCCGAACGCGGAAGAACTGGCCGACATCGCCATCCAGAGCGCCGAGTCGGCGGAGGCCTTCGGTATCGAGCCGGTGGTTGCCATGATCAGTTACAGCACCGGCGAGTCCGGTAGTGGCCAGGATGTCGACAAGGTACGTGAAGCCACCCGCATTGCCCGGGAACGTCGTCCGGACCTGCTGATCGACGGCCCGCTGCAATACGATGCCGCTGCGATAGAGAGTGTCGGCAAATCCAAGGCACCAGACAGCAAGGTAGCCGGTAAGGCCACGGTGTTCGTGTTCCCGGATCTCAACACCGGCAACACCACCTATAAAGCCGTACAGCGCAGCGCAAATGTGGTCAGCGTCGGCCCGATGCTTCAGGGTTTGAGAAAGCCGGTGAACGACCTGTCACGGGGTGCGCTGGTGGAAGATATCGTGTTCACCATTGCCCTGACAGCCGTTCAGGCGCGCCAGGTAGAGGAAGCGGGAGTGGCGTGAGCCACTCCCGGTCGTGCGGAGAGCCCGGTTGATCAGCGTTTAACGCTTTTCTGCCGGGTTTTCTTGATCTTGCGGCCTTTCTTCAGGTCGTTATCCTTCTTGACCTTCTGCCGTGGTGTCAGCCGGTCAACCTTGTTGGCAAACGGGTTTTCACCGGACTTGAATTCGAAGCGGATGGGCGATCCCACCACTTTCAGCACCTTGCGGAAGGTGTTCTCCAGATACCGTTTATAAGCCCCGGGCAGCGAATCCACCTGGTTACCGTGCACCACAATCACCGGCGGGTTCGAGCCGCCCTGGTGTGCATAACGCAGCTTGATACGCCGGCCATGAACCATGGGCGGCTGATGCTGGGCTACGGCATCCTGCAGGATTGCCGTCAGGCGGTTTGTGGGCCACTTCGCCATGGCAGATTCGTAGCAGGCCTGCACCGATTCGTACATCGTGCCTACGCCGGTGCCATGCAGGGCCGAGATGTAGTACTTGTCTGCGTAATCCAGGAAATCGAGGCGACGGGCCACCTGCTCCTTCACCTTGCTTCGGTCTTCCGGATCCATGCCGTCCCATTTGTTGACGGCAATCACCAGTGACCGGCCGGCATCCAGCACAAAGCCGATCAGGTGCAGGTCCTGGTCTACCAGACCTTCCCGGGCGTCAATCACCAGGATCACCACATGGGCGTCGTCGATGGCTTGCAGGGTTTTGATGATGGAGAACTTCTCCACCACTTCGTGAACGTTTTTGCGGCGCCGTACCCCGGCGGTATCAATCAGGGTGTACTGCTCACCGTGACGCTCGTAGGGAATGTATACGCTGTCCCGAGTGGTTCCCGGCATGTCATAAACCACCACCCGGTCTTCACCCAGCATCCGGTTAACCAGCGTGGACTTGCCTACATTCGGACGGCCCACAACACCGATGCGGATACCCGGATAACGATCGGCCCGGTCCTGCTCCTCCGGATCTACCGGTTCAGGCAGCAAGGTTTCCAGCAAGGTACGGATACCGCGGTTATGGGCTGCGGCGATGGTAAAGCTGGATTCAAAGCCCAGGCGGTAGAAATCCGCTGCGGCAACATCCGGATCCTGGCCGTCCGTTTTGTTAACCACAAGGTGCGCCTGCTTGCCGGAGCGGCGCAGATGGTCAGCAATCATTTCGTCACCGGCCGTCAGCCCTGCCCGGCCGTCTACCAGGAACAGGACGATATCGGCCTCTTCCACAGCCTGCAGGGACTGCCTGGCCATTTCAGCGTCCAGGCCGACTTCGTCACCAGTCAGACCGCCGGTGTCGATAACAATGAACTTCTGCCCTTCGTAATGACCTTCCCCGTATTTTCTGTCACGGGTGAGGCCCGGAAAATCTGCCACAAGGGCATCCCGGGAACGGGTCATCTGGTTGAACAGGGTGGACTTGCCAACGTTTGGACGGCCCACCAGGGCTATTACTGGGGTCATATTGGTCTGCTATGCAAATAAAACAGAAACCCGGCCGTAGCCGGGTAAATTCATGGGGCTGTCAGTCGTCCTGCTCAAGCCTGAGCACGGACAGTTTGCCGCCGTTTCCGTAAACCAGCAGGTTACCATCTCTCGTAACCTGAACCGGTACGCGGATACCCTCACTGTCGAACTTCACCTGGCCCTGCAGGCTACCGTCCTCGGCGGACAACACGTGCAGATAACCCTCAAAATCGCCTACCACCAGATAGTCTCCGGAAACGGCCGGACGGGTTACCTGGCGCCAGGACAGCTGGTCCTGAACCCACAGCTCCCTGCGGTCGTTGCCACGAAGCGCCTGGATGTCGCCATTGGCCGAGGCCAGGTAGATATTGCCGTTACCGATTGCCGGTGAATAGAAGCTGGATGCCGGCTTGCTCCAGATTTCCTGGCCGGAACGAATATCCACCAGGGCCAGCTTGCCCTGATAACCCGCCACCATAATGGCGGAATCCAGCACCAGCGGCTGGCCGCCAATATCCACCAGGCGCTCAAGCTCTGTGCGGCCCTGGGGCTGGCCTACTTCGTACTGCCAGACCGGCTGCCCGGCGGCTGCCGTCAACGCAATGACCCGGCCGTTGGCGAAGGACGCGATCACCACGTCTCCACCCACCAACGGAGCAGCGCCGGTGCGCATAGTCAGAACCGGAACCTGGGCATCGTACTGCCAGAGCTGGTCACCGTTTCCGGCATCAAAACCGATCACCCGGCCATCGGTGGTCTGCGCCACCACCAGGGAACCGTTAGACTGCGGCGCAGCTACCACTTCCGTTGGCAGGCTCGCGCGCCATTGTTCACTGCCATCCTCACTGGACAGGGCGATCAGTTCGGCATTCCGGCTTGCCAGGTACAGTTGCCGGGCATCAGCACCCGGGCCCGCAAACAAACGCTCGTCCAGGTCCTGCTCCCAGATCAGCTCGCCGTTTTCGCTTTGGACCGCGACAACCTCGCCGTCTGCAGAGGCAGCATACAAGGTGTCACCCGCATACAGCGGCGCCATGTGCAGGAACTCACCGTCGTGGCCATCGCCAACCGACATGGACCACACCCGGTCGAACTCCACACGCTCGTCGATTTCCGGCAAGGGGGCAGGCTGTTCAAAGGTATCGGTGGTGCTGCATCCGGCCAGGGCCATTGCCGCAATGGATGCCGCCGCCAGGAAACCCGAGCGGATGCTTCTGGATACCGGCATCAGGCGTCCTCCCCGACGCCCAGGTCAGACAGTTTCAGTTCCAGGACACCGCTTCGGCCCTGTTGGTTCTGTTCCCGGGCGGTCAGATAGGCTTCCCGGGCACCATCCTGGTCGCCTTTGGCCAACAGGATATCGCCCCGAAGTTCGGAGAAAATGGCATTGAAGGCATCCGCTTCGCCAGCACCATCAAGCGTGGCCAGGGCATCGTCGTGGTTGCCGGCGGCAAACTGGGCCCGAGCCAGGCGGTTGCGCACGACCAGGGAAAGCGCCTTGTCATCAGCAGCCTTGTCCAGCGCCCAGCTGAGAGATTCTACTGCAGCGGCTGGATCGTTCTGTTCGGCCAGTTGCTGGCGCGCCATCACCAGGTTGCCGTAGATGGCATAGGCGCTGTCGGAGTGCTCTTCACGCAGGGTTTCGGCGACAAAGGCCATGGTGTCTGTGTCAGATTCTCCCTGCTCACCCGAAAAGGCGTTCAGCAGATTGGCGAACTGGTTGGCTGCTTCCGCCCGTTGCTGGGCCTGGTGGTTCTGCCAGGCTTGCCAGCCGAAGACAATGGCGAGTGCCGCGCCGATACCGATCAGCAGCGAACTGCCGTTCTTTTTCCACCAATCCTTGATCGCCTGGACCTGTTCTTCTTCTGTGCGCAACTCGGCCATGAAAACTCCTGATTAATTATTAAAATACAATGCGTTATCAAGAAAACTTAAAGCAAACCCTTCAGGACTGAAGCCAGTTCGGACTGGTTAACTTCCTGCTGGGGATCGTCATTTCGAAGTGGTTTCAGGGCCACCGTGCCGCTGGCAATTTCGTTCTCTCCCAGAATGACTGCATAGCGAGCATTGCTCCGGTCAGCCTTTTTCATCTGGCTCTTGAAACTTCCGCCACCACAATGGCTGACCACCACCACTCCGGGCAACTCATTACGCAGACATTCGGCCACCGCCATGGCTGGTGCAACGGCCTGCTCGCCCATGGCGGTTACGTATACGTCGGCGTTGTTGTTGACCTGCTCCGGCACCAGGTCGAGGGTTTCAAGCAGCAGAATCAGCCGCTCCAGACCCATGGCAAAACCTACCGCATCGGTGGGCTTGCCGCCAAGTTGCTGAACCAGTCCATCATAACGGCCACCGGCACAGATGGTGCCCTGGGCGCCAAGGCTGTCAGTGATCCACTCGAACACGGTTTTACCGTAGTAATCCAGGCCCCGAACAAGTGCCGGATTGACGGTGTAGCTTACGCCGGCCGCATCCAGCAGTGATTTCAGTTGCTCGAAATGGGCGCGGGATTCGACGTCGAGGTAATCATCCAGCAACGGTGCCCCGTTCAGGATTTCACGGGTGGCCGGGTCCTTGCTGTCCAGGATGCGAAGCGGATTGGTGTCAAGACGACGCTTGCTGTCGTCATCGAGCTGGTCTTTATACTGCTCGAGATAACGAACCAGCGCCTCCCGGTACACCTTGCGGGATTCGCTGGTACCGATGGAATTGATTTCCAGCCGGGCATGCTCGGTCAGCCCGAACGCCTTCCACAGGCGGGCGGTCAGAACCAGCAGCTCCGCGTCAATGTCAGGGCCGGCCATGCCGAAGCACTCGACACCGATCTGGTGAAACTGGCGATACCGTCCTTTCTGGGGCCGCTCATGGCGAAACATCGGGCCGGTGTACCACAAACGGCGTGTCTGGTTGAACAGCAGGCCATGCTCTTCTGCGGCCCGCACGCAACCGGCTGTACCTTCAGGGCGCAGAGTCAGGCTGTCGCCATTGCGGTCGTCGAACGTATACATTTCCTTTTCGACGATATCGGTCACTTCACCGATCGAGCGCTTGAACAGTTCGGTGTGCTCTACCACCGGCATACGGATTTCCTGGTAGCCGTACTGGCCGAGCACTTGTCTTACCGTGGACTCTACATACTGCCAGACCGGGGTCTGGTCCGGGAGGATGTCATTCATCCCCCGAATTGCCTGAATTTTAGCCAAGTTTAAACCCTGAAAATCTTTGAATGGTGTCTTTGTAACGCTCAGTCTGAAGACCGGGCGATAACAGCTTCTTCCTGCTCCTGGCGCTTGGCAACCTGCTCGCGGATCAGCCGCTCGAGGTCATCAGCCAGTGCCGTGTTGTCCAGTTTCTGGTTCGGCTTTCCGCCCACATACAGCAGGTGTTTCGGGCTTCCGCCGGTCAGCCCCAGGTCTGCTTCCTTGGCTTCACCCGGCCCGTTAACGATACAGCCAATGATGGCCACATCCAGTGAGGTGTTCACATCTTCAAGGCGGGCTTCCAGGTCGTTCATGGTCTGGATGACGTCGAAGTTCTGGCGTGAACAACTCGGGCAGGCAATGAAATTGATGCCGCGGCTACGCAAACGCAGGCTCTTGAGGATGTCGAAGCCTACCTTGATTTCCTGTACCGGGTCTGCCGCCAGGGAGACCCGTATGGTGTCGCCAATGCCATCCATCAGCAACATGCCGAGGCCGATGGCGGATTTCACGGTACCGGACCGGAAACCGCCCGCCTCGGTAATGCCCAGGTGCAAGGGCTGCTCGATCTGGGAGGCAATCTGGCGATAGGCTGCGACGGTCATGAATACGTCGGACGCCTTCAGGCTGACCTTGAAGTTCTGGAAGTCGTGCTTGTCCAGAATATCGATGTGGCGCATGGCAGACTCCACCAGCGCCTCGGGGGTCGGTTCGCCATACTTGCGTTGCAATGCCTTTTCCAGTGACCCGGCATTCACCCCGATGCGGATCGGAATATTGCGATCCTTGGCAGCGTTGATCACCGCACTCACCCGGTCGTCCCGGCCAATGTTGCCGGGGTTGATCCGCAAACAATCAACACCCAGCTCGGCAACCCGCAACGCAATCTTGTAGTCAAAATGGATATCCGAAACCAACGGCACCGAGACCCGCTCACGAATCTTGCCGAACGCCTCGGCCGCCTCCATAGACGGCACAGACACGCGGACAATATCCGCACCGGCCTCTTCAAGGGCCTTGATCTGGCCGACGGTGGCATCAACATCACAGGTATTGGTGTTGGTCATGCTCTGTACCGAAATGGGCGCATCTCCGCCCACTGGCACATTGCCCACCATGATCTGGCGGGATTTACGTCTCTTGATCGGGGAATCTTGCTTCATGGTCTGGAACCAACAATCTGTTCAGGCGGTCGTTCAGGGTTCTAGGGTGAACTCTGCTCGGTTATTCACTACGCGGAAACGGCCAGGGTCCAGGGTCTCGCCCCGGAACTGGATGGTTTCAACGGCACTCATTGCGCCAACTACCACTCTCAGTGGCGCCTCACCGGACACGTCCAGCTGGTTGCCGCGGTTACGTAGACCGGCAGCCAGACGGTTACCAGCGCCATCAGTAACCTGAATCCAGCAATCATCACTGAACGTCATTTGCAGACGGGCCGCTGCCGACGGCTCGTTAGCCGCAACCGTTTCTTCCGTAACCGGCTCAGCGACAGCTGCAACGTCCACCGGCGCGGTTTCAAGGGCTTGGTCCTCAGCCTCAGCGGCGGCTGCAGGGGCCGTGCCAGGTTCCATGGTCGCGCTTTCTTCGGCTACAACCTGCCCTGCCTCTGAGACGGGTTCATCACCAGGTTCTTGAGGCTCTGGTACCACCACAGCGGGCTCGTCAGCTTCAATCAGAGGAGCAGTTGCAGTGCGGTCCGGCTGAAACCCGACAGGGTCTTCGATGGCTTCGGGCTGCTCTGCTTCCGGTTGCGGTTGCGGTGTCGCTGGCAGCGCGGAGTCTTTGCTGCCGAGATAAGTAAAGGCCAGAAAGCCAATCAAAGCTGCGGCCACCAGCACGAGAATCAGCTTGGCGGCCCGACGCTTCTGGCGCCGGCGTCGTTCGATATTTACCAGCGGGTTAGCCTGCAGCGCCTGCTCCCGCTCCTGGCGGCGAGGCTCAAGCTCGGTGTCCAGGTCACGGATAATCGAGTCTGCATCCAGGCCTACCTGCCGCGCATAGGCACGGACATACCCCTTCAGGAACAGCTCGGTATCAATTTTGCTGTAATCACCGCTTTCAATCGCCTGAATCACGGACACCCGAAGGTGCTGTTGGTCTGCAACCGCTGCCAGACTCAGCCCTGCCTTCTCCCGTGCCCGCCGGAGCTGCTGTCCGACAGGTTCTGCGGATACGTTATTCAGCTGCTCGTCACCGGTCATTGGCAATCAGCACCTTGTATTGTTGATACTCTGTGGATTCCGGGAATTCGTTCCGCAATAACAAAGCCATACTGGCTTCCTGGTCTTTGTCCCCGAAATAACGGGCAATGCGGATGCCTGTGTAAAGGCTTTCTGCGGAATGGGTCAGTCGTGTATTGCCCTGAATCATGGTCTGAAGGCGGCTGTAATACCGGGACGCTTCGGTGTAATTGTCCTGTTCCACCAGCACACGTGAAAGAGACAGCAACGAGCGAGCTTCGCCGCGGGTCAGCTCTACGGCTCTGCGGTAGGCTGCCTCTGCGCCTTCGAGGTTATCCAGGCGCTCTTCTGTCATGCCCAGATTGTAAAAGACACCTCCGCGCTCTCTGTACCCGGTATCCCGGGACGCAACGGAAAACTGGTTACGGGCACCTTCGTATTCTTTTTGGCCGTACAAGAAGGCACCGTAATAGACGCGCCCACGGGTATAGCTTCCGTCCGCTGACACAGCCTTGCGGAAACTTTCTTCGGACAGCTGCTCTTCGCCTTCATAGCTGTACACCAGTCCCATGGCAGCCAATGCCTCGGCATTTCCGCTGTCAATTTCCAGGGCGCGATCAAGGTGGTGCCGAGCCCGCTCCAGGTTGCCCTGCCCGATGTAGGCGGTTGCCAGCTGAACGTAGCTGCTCAAGGCCTTGTCGCGGTCAGCCTCCCGGCTGAAACGGCTGTCTGTGGTGGTTACGCATCCGGACACCAGCATCCCTGAAAAAATCAGGGCCAATACAGCCAGTTTTACCTTGGAATTTCTAACCATCAACAAACACCTTACCTTGGTTGTTTCCGCTCCCCTGTATTCAGGGATTAACTTGCTGAACGGCAATATAACGCTGGCTTCTGCGAGTCCGGTCTTCCACCCGGCCTACCAGCTGGCCGCAGGCAGCGTCGATGTCATCACCACGGGTGGTTCGGATGGTGGTCACGAAGCCGGCTTCGTTCAGCACATTCTGGAAGCGCCGGGTTGCGTTCATGCTGGGCCGGCGGAAATCGCTTTCCGGGAATGGATTAAACGGTATCAGGTTAATCTTGCAGGGCAACCCCTTCAAGATTACGGACAGTTCCCGGGCGTGCTCTGGCTGGTCGTTCACACCTTCTATGACCGTGTACTCGATAGTGGCCTTACGCTTGTCTGGCAGGCGCGCCAGGTAGCGGCGGGTCGCTGCCAGCAACTCGGCAATCGGGTACTTTTTATTCAGCGGCACCAGCGTGTTACGAAGTTCATCATTAGGGGCATGCAGAGAGATGGCCAGTGAAACATCGGTAACCTCACCCAGCCGGTCAAGGGCCGGAACAACACCGGAGGTACTCAGGGTAACCCGACGCTTGGAAATACCGTAAGCCAGGTCTTCCATCATCAGGTTCATGGCGTCAACCACGTTATCAAAGTTGAGCAGGGGCTCTCCCATGCCCATCATGACCACGTTGGTAATCGGCCGATCGGTGGGATCAAACGGCATGAAAGCGCGGCGCGCCACCCACACCTGGCCAATGATTTCTGCCGCTGTCAGGTTACGGTTAAAGCCCCGCTTTCCCGTCGAACAGAAAGTACAGTCCAGGCTGCAGCCAATCTGGGACGACACACACAAGGTGCCACGTTCCCCATCAGGAATAAGCACAGTTTCAACACTGTTGCCGTTATCCATGCGCATAACCCACTTGCGGGTGCCGTCTTTCGAGGTTTCGTCGTAAACCACCTCGGGGCCACGCACTTCAGCAATTTCCTTGAGCCTTTCGCGCAGAACGCGGCTCATATTGGTCATTTGATCGAAGTCATCAACGCCACGCTGGTGGATCCACTGCAGCACCTGCTGGGCCCGGAAACGTTTTTCCCCCAGGGTTTCAAAAAATGCCTCGAGCTTGGCTTTGGGCATCCCCAGAAGATTGATTTTTTCGGCAGGGGCAGTCATGACATAACCTCGATCAGATAACCAATTCAGGGGCAGCCGTAAGCTGCCCCTGAACAGACAACATCAGCCGCGCGGGCAGATTTCGTTGTCGGAGAAGAAATACGCAATTTCGCGCTCGGCAGAAGCTGCAGAGTCGGAGCCGTGAACGGCGTTTGCGTCGATGGAAGAAGCGAAGTCTGCACGGATAGTGCCGGCGTCGGCTTCTTTCGGGTTGGTTGCACCCATCAGCTCACGGTTCTTCAGGATGGCGCCTTCGCCTTCCAGAACCTGCACAACAACCGGACCGGAAGTCATGAAAGCAACCAGGTCGTTAAAGAACGGGCGCTCTTTGTGCTCGGCATAGAAACCTTCGGCCTGCTCCTGGGTCAGGTGCATCATTTTGGCCGCAACGATTTTCAGGTCGGCTTTTTCAAAACGGCTGTAGATTTCGCCGATAACGTTCTTGGCGACCGCGTCGGGCTTGATGATAGAGAGCGTGCGCTCGTTTGCCATGATGTTTCTCCAGTCTGGTTAGGGTAAAAATTCAGGGGTGCGATTATACGCAGTCCGAGTGCAACTGCCTACCGCACCGTACGAAGTCGGGACACAACCTGCACAATCTGCTCCACGGCAAAGTCGATTTCTTCATCGGTGGTGAACCGCCCGAAGGAAAATCTTAATGCCCGATGAGCCAGCTCGTCACTCACGCCAATGCCACGCAGCACAAAAGAGGGCTCTACCGTAGCCGAAGCACAGGCAGAACCGGATGACACCGCCACCTGCCGCAAGCCCAGCATCAGGGACTCGGCTTCAACACCCTCAAAGGATAGGTTGACAATGCCCGGCACCCGATGTTCCCGGCTGCCGTTGAAATGAACGCCGGAAAGCGACTCCAGCCCGCCCAGAAAGCGCTCGCGCAGGGCTTCAAGGCGCATAAGTTCGTCAGACAGTCCTTGCCCGGCCAGCTCGAAAGCCTTCCCCATGCCGGCAATCTGGTGGGTAGGCAAAGTACCGGAGCGCATGCCCCGCTCGTGGCCGCCACCATGCATCTGGGCCTCGATGCTGACCTCTGGAGACCGACGCACATACAACGCACCAACACCTTTCGGGCCGTAAACCTTATGTCCGGAAAGCGACATCAGGTCGACATTCAGTGCGGCGACATCGACCGGCATCTTTCCGGCGGCCTGCGCGGCGTCCACGTGAAACAACACGCCACGGTTACGCAACAGTTCGCCGATTGCAGCCGTATCGGTAATACAACCCAGCTCATTGTTCACCAGCATCAGGCTCACCAGTACGGTGTTTTCCCTGAGTGCACCCGCCACCGCCTCAACCGAAATACGCCCGTCGGCTTCCGGCGCCAGCCAGGTAACCTCTACGCCCTGTTGCTCCAGCCACTTGCAGGTATCAATAACTGCCTTGTGCTCGATCGTCGATGTAATCACGTGGGCACTGGCCCGGCCGGCTACGGCACCTTTAATGGCAAGGTTGTCCGATTCCGTTGCCCCGGAGGTCCAGACAATCTCCCTGGGGTCGGCATGGATAAGGTCGGCTACCTGGCGGCGGGCACCTTCAACAGCGGCCTCGGCTTGCCAGCCGTATCCGTGGGAGCGAGACGCGGGGTTGCCAAAAACTCCATCAATGGTCAGATATTTGACCATCTCATCGGCAACGGCAGGATCAACGGGCGTCGTCGCCGCATAATCAAGATATACGGGTGTTTTCATAGTCAAAGGAAGTGTCGGTTATCAGGCCGGAGCCTGGTCAATCAAACGCCGGGTATTGATGGTATCCGGATCGCCATCAGACTGTTTACGGTTCTGGCGGTCCGCCACCTGGCGGATTTCGTGTTTTCGCATCAGGTCGCCCAGGCTGATTTCGCTGAGAAACTGATGAATCTGGCTGCTCAGGTCTGACCACAAATGGTGGGTAAGGCACTTTTCGCCATTCTGGCAGTCGCCTTTATTACCGCAACGGGTGGTATCCAGGGATTCGCTGACCGCATCCACCACTTCCGCGACATAAACGTCATCGGCAGAGCGGCTCAGACGATAGCCACCACCCGGGCCCCGCACGCTCACCACCAGGCTATGACGGCGCAAGCGGGAGAACAGCTGCTCGAGATACGAGAGGGAGATTTCCTGCCGGGCTGAAATATCTGCAAGGCTTACCGGCCCCTGGGCTCCGTGCAGAGCCAGGTCAAGCATCGCCGTTACAGCGTAGCGGCCTTTGGTGGTCAGCTTCATAATTTCAGCCCCGTTAATGGGAATGAATCGCGATATGCATGCGGAAGTATGAATTGACCAACTAAAACAGTCAAGTATTCAGCCTTTTCCGTCGGTGTCGGTTTCATCCCGCACGCAGTCAAAATCTTCCTCGTGCAAAGGTGGCAACTCGCCGTTCTGGTATTCGCTGTTCACCTTGCGAATGGCCTTGCACATGTTTTCGATGCGATCGTCCACCGCGTGCATGTGATCCAGCAGCGAACGCATGGCCCTGGCCACAGGATCCGGCATTTCTTCGGTAACCCCGTAGGCATCGAAGCCCATCCGCTCTTCCATCTGCTTGCGACGGACATCATCTTCGCCCTGACGCTTCACAATCACCCGGCCAGGAATGCCAACGACGGTCGCGCCCGCAGGCACCGCCTTGGTCACCACGGAATTGGACCCCACCTTAGCGCCCTCTCCCACTTCAAACGGCCCCAGGATCTTGGCACCGGCACCAACTACCACACCATTTCCGATGGTGGGATGGCGCTTGCCTTTATTCCAGCTGGTACCGCCCAGCGTAACCCCCTGATACAAGGTGACGTCGTCACCGATAACAGTGGTTTCGCCGATAACCACGCCCATACCATGATCAATAAAGAATCGCCGGCCAATGGTTGCGCCCGGATGAATCTCGATACCGGTAAACCAGCGGGCCAGGGTAGACAGGGTTCGGGCCAGCCACTTCAGCCCCAGGTTCCAGAGCCAGTGAGCCAGCCGGTGGAGCAACAAGGCATGCAAACCGGGATAGTTGGTAAGCACCTCGAAGGTGTTCCGTGCCGCCGGATCCCGATGGAATACGCTGTTGATGTCTTCCCTTAAACGCTCGAACATGACCTTATTCCCGCCCTTCGTCTGCGGAGGATTCCGCCGTCGGTTTATGCTTCATACCACCTTGCTGGGTTCCGGCGGCCTTCTGGACTGCAGAGAGTACGCCTCTCAGGATGTTTATCTCCATTTCATCCATCCGTGCCCGCTGGAACAGGCGCCTTAACCTGCTCATTAACTGACGCGGATTGTCACGGCGATGGAAATTCACATCCACCAGCACCTGCTCCAGGTGGCCAAAGAACCCTTCCACATCATTCACTGTTGCCGGCGGCACATCCCAGCCGGCATCACCCGGCGCCACCATAGCCTCAAGGTAGGGGCTGGACTCGCCCTCTTCAAGGCCCCGCAGGTACTGCATGCGCAGTTCATAGCAGATCACTTGAACCGCCATGGCCAGGTTCAGCGAACTGTAATCAGGGTTCGAGGGAATATGGATATGATAGTGGCAACGCTGAAGTTCGTCGTTCGACAGCCCGTGATTCTCCCTGCCAAATACCAGGGCCACCCGCCCCTTCGCACTGTGCTCTGATGCCATGGCCGCCGCCTGCGGCGGCGCCATCACCGGCCAGGGTACCTTGCGGCCGCGGGCGCTGGTGCCCATCACCAGGATGCAGTCCGCCAGGGCTTCATCCAGCGAAGAAACCACCCGGGCCCGGTCAAGCACATCCGAAGCACCGGCCGAACGAGCGTAGGAGGCTTCATCGGGGAAAGACGAAGGATTCACCAACCAGAGATTCCCCAGCCCCATATTCTTCATCGCCCGGGCAACCGCACCGATATTTCCGGAGTGGGAGGTTTCAACCAGAACAATCCGGACCTGATCGTTGAAAGTGTCGCTTCCTTCCTGCGGCATTGCGTGCTTGTGCATGTTCGTGGTGCCTGTGACTGGTCGTACATTCGCGGAAAAGAACCGCATGATAGCAGAAACCCGACCGTTTCCGCTCTCCGGAAATCCCGCAACTTCGCCCGAACCCCATGGTATCCGTGGATTTCCTGAGCCAAAAAACGTACAAGCGAAGGGAGTTTTTGCTATGATAGCCGGCCTTAACACACCCGGATAATGAACACTCAGATGCAACCAGCAATCAAAATGGCCCTGCGCGTTGCCCGCCAGGGATCCGACTACCTGAAAGCCCACTTCGAGCGCCAGGAACCTAACGGTAAAGATGAGTCTGACCGCCTGCGCCAGCTGGAACGGGTTGAGCAGTCCATTTACGACAACTTTGCCGAACAGCTTGAAAAGGCCTACAAAGACCACACCATCGCTCCGATGGGCGAGGCTGATGCCAACGGTAGCGATAAAAGCTGGCACATTTTCCCGGTTCTGGGGCGTGAGAACTTTGTACGGGGCATTCCCGAGTTCGCCCTGGCCCTGTCCCAGAAAAAGAACAACCGCACCGAGAACCTGCTACTGGTTAACCCGGTGACCGGCGAGGAATACTCCGCCAGCCGCGGCCATGGTGCCGCCCTGAACAGCCGCCGCGTGCGGGCTTCCGATGTAAAACTGCCAGCCAAGGCTGCAATCTCCACCAACCTTCTGGACCAGACCCGTCAGGGCGATGATCCGATGGTATGGGGCGAAATGGCCGCAACACTGGCCAGCGAAACCGCCATGTTCCGCACCTCTGGCTGCGTGGTCCTGGATATTGCCCGGGTTTCCGCTGGCCTGCTGGATGCAGCCGTTATCTTCCGCCCTGCCGCAGCTGACCTCGACCTCGGGGTTACCCTGGCTATGGAATCCGGCGCACTGACCGGCGACTTTTCCGGTAATCCCTCGGCTGGCAACGCCCGTCAGCTGATTGTGGCGAACCCGAAACTGTTCCGCGAAGTCCTGAAAGTACTGCACCCCTTCCGGGGTCGCCTGCCACGGTAAATTTACCGGGCACAAAAAAACCGCCATCCTTTCGGGTTGGCGGTTTTTTTATGCCGGGCCACAAGGGCCCGGCAGGCATGCATTACATGCGATTCAACCACTCGGGCGGCTGCTCTTCCTCCGCCTCGTCGCCGGCACCTTCCTTTGCAGGCACCATCAGGTCTTCGCGGGTTACACCCATCACCATCAGCATGTTCGCAGACACATAGATGGAGGAATAGGTACCCACAACCACACCGATCATCAGAGCCAGGGCGAAGTTGTTGATCGCCTCACCACCGAGGAAATAGAGCGCAATCAGCACCACCAGTGTCGTACCGGAGGTGTTGATCGTACGAGTGATGGTCTCGTGGATGGACTGGTTGATGATATCCCACGGCTCCCCTACCCGCATTTTCCGGAAATTCTCCCGGATACGGTCCGCCACGACGATGGTGTCGTTCAGGGAGTAACCGATAATGGCCAGCAAGGCTGCCAGAACGGTCAGGTCAAAGGTCCACTGGAACAGGGCAAACACACCCAGCACAATCAACACATCGTGGGCCAGCGGAATCACCGAGGCGATACCGAACTTGAACTGGAAACGCATACCGACGTAGATCAGTACTACGGCCAGCGCAATCAGCAGCCCCAAACCACTATCCTCTTTCAGCTCGTCACCCACCTGGGAGCCGACAAACTCGGAACTCACCAGCTCCAGCTCGGCACCCGTGCGTGACAGCACCTCGGTCACCTCGCTCGCCAGCTCATCGTTACCTGCTTCCGCCATGCGGATCAGCACGATGGTGTCGGCTCCGAAGTTCTGAACCGAGAACTGCTCGTAGCCGGCTTCCGTCAGCTGGGTACGGATTTCATCAAGGCTTGGAGCCTCGGCATATTCGAATTCGACGGAGGTGCCGCCGGTAAAGTCCATGCCGAGATTGAGGCCGCGAATGCCCAGCAACGCAATAGACGCAATTACCAGAGCGATAGAGAGCACCGAAGCAATCTTTCGGAAGCCCATGAAGTCAAACGGTTGCTTTTCGGTATCAGCCATTGGCCAGCTTCCCTCCGATCGAAAGTTTCTCGACCCTGCGGCCGCCATACACCAGGTTCACCATGCTGCGCCCGACCATCAGGCCGGTAAACATGGAGGTCAGGATACCGATACACAGGGTAACGGCGAAGCCCTTGACCGGGCCGGAGCCCATGGCGAACAGGATCACCGCCACCAGCAGCGTGGTGATGTTGGCATCGAAAATGGATACGAAGGCGCGACTGTAACCGGAGTTGATCGCGCTTTGCGGCGGCACGCCCGATTTCAGTTCTTCCTTTATGCGCTCAAAGATAAGCACATTGGCATCGACGGCCATACCCACTGTCAGAACGATACCGGCAATACCCGGCAGCGTCAGGGTGGCCGAAAGTATCGACATACACGCCACCAGCAACATCAGGTTGAGGGTCAGCGCCACGTTGGCCATCATGCCGAAGCCACGATAGAAGAACGCCATGTAGATCAGGACCAGGGCAAAACCGATCATTACCGACATCAGGCCGGCATCGATGTTCTTCTGACCCAGGCTTGGCCCGATGGTCCGCTCCTGCACAAAGTACATCGGCGCAGCCAGTGCACCGGCACGCAGCAACAGCGCGAGTTCCGCGGCTTCGGGAATGGAATCCAGGCCGGTGATACGGAAGCTGCTGCCCAGGGCAGACTGCACCGTTGCCAGGCTGATCAAGCCCTTCTCTACTACGCGCTTTTCGGTCTCGACAATCTCGCCATCGACTTCGCGGGTTTCGGTCTCGGTACGGTACTCGATAAACAGCACCGCCATCCGGCGACCGATGTTATTGCGGGTAGCGCGGTTCATCAGGTCACCACCCACAGAATCCATGGTGATGTTAACCTGCGGCTGGCCGTTCTCGTCGAACGCCTGCTGGGCATTTGCCACGTTGTTACCGGTCGCAATAACGTCCCGCTCCAGGCGGGCTGAACGATTAGGCTCATCCCGGAAGCTGAACTGCTCGGTTTCGGCAGATGCGGCGTCCTGGCGGGCTTCCATCCGGAATTCCAGGTTGGCCGTAGCACCCAGAACCCGCTTGGCCTGAGCCGTATCCTGCACGCCCGGCAGCTCCACAATAATCCGGCTCGCGCCCTGGCGCTGTACCAGCGGCTCGGCAACACCCAGCTCGTTTACCCGGTTACGGATAGTGGTCAGGTTCTGTTCCAGGGCGTATTCCTGGATGTTACGAACTTCGGCTTCAGAAAGGGCAAGCGAAATCAGGAATTCACCACCCTCGGTGCTCTCGTCGAGCAGGAATTCGTTGTAGTTGTCACGAATCAGCGTGAATGCTTCCGCCCGGGTCTCCGAATCGCGGAAACTCAGGATGATGTTGCGGTTCTCGCCCACATCACCGCCCCGGTAGCGGATGCGCTCTTCCCGCATATCCCGCTTGATCTGGCCTGACAGGGCCTCAAGGCGCTGGTTAACCGCTGTCTCCATATCCACTTCCAGCAGGAAGTGAACACCGCCACGAAGATCCAGGCCCAGCTTCATGGGGCCGGCGCCCAGACTCTGCAGCCAACCGGGAGTCGACGGAGCCATGTTCAGGGCCACCAGGTATTCCCGACCCAGGGCCGCCTGCACTGCCGGCCTCGCCCGCAACTGGTCATCGGAACTGGTCAGGCGAATCAGGGCGTCCCGCTCTTCTAGAAGGCTGGATTTGATTTCGATACCGCGGCTTTCGAGTTCGCCAAGTGCGCGGTCGAGTACACGCTGGTCTACCTCGGTGCTACCACGGGCGCCGGTGATCTGGATGGCGTAATCGTCGGGGAAAAAATTGGGTAAGGCGTAAATAAACCCGATGACCAGTGCAAACACGATCACCAGATTTTTCCAGAGAGGATACTTGTTCAGCATGGGATCCCTTTGAGCCGACTGGTCGCCGGTCTTGGTGTGTCAGCCAGTATGAATCAGCCGGCGCCACAGGGCGCCGGCGCCTGACCAGCTCAGATATCCTTCAGCGTACCCTTCGGCAGGGCGGCTGCTACAGCTACTTTCTGAACCTTGATTTCTACGTTATCGGACACTTCCAGAACGATGAAGTCGTCCGCAACCTTGGTAATGCGACCGGCTACGCCGCCGGAAGTGACAACTTCGTCACCCTTGTTCAGGCCGGACATCAGAGCTTTGTGCTCTTTTGCACGCTTGGACTGCGGGCGCCAGATCAGGAAGTAAAAGATCAGGATAAAGCCTGCGAAGAAGATGATCTGACCCATCACGCTCATACCCTGGGCGCCCGGATCCTGAGCCATGGCCAATGCAGGCATCAGAGACAGCAGACCGGCGATGAGCAGTTTGATTGATTTCATTCAGGTTCTCCGTTTATTGACTTGTCTAGGTGTAAAACTTGATCAGGAATCGCCCAGCGGCGGCACACTTTCGCCGCGTAAGGCATAGAATTCGCTTACAAAGTCGGACAATGTACCTGCTTCAATGGCGCCACGCAATCCGCTCATCAGGTTCTGATAAAAGCGCAGATTGTGGATGGTATTGAGCTGGGAGCCCAGCATTTCACCACACTTGTCCAGATGGTGCAGGTAACTCTTCGAGAAATTCTGGCAGGTGTAACAGTCACACCGTTCGTCCAGGGGCCCGGTGTCGTGCCGGTTTCTGGCATTGCGAATCTTCACGATACCGGTTGAGGTGAACAGGTAACCGTTGCGGGCATTCCGGGTGGGCATTACACAGTCGAACATATCGACACCGCGGCGCACGGCCTCAACAATATCTTCCGGGCGACCCACGCCCATCAGGTAGCGGGGCTTGTCTTCCGGCATCTTGGGCGGCAGGTGATCCAGAATGCGGATCATGTCTTCCTTCGGCTCCCCTACCGACAGGCCACCAATGGCATAGCCGTCAAACCCGATATTAGCCAGCCCTTCCAGCGAGCGGTCCCGCAGGGATTCATACATGCCGCCCTGAACGATTCCGAACAGTGCCGCCGGATTACCCTCATGGGCATTCTTGCTTCTTTCTGCCCAGCGCAGGGACAACTCCATGGATTCCTTCGCCTGCTTCTCGGTGGCAGGATAAGGCGTACACTCGTCAAAAATCATGACGATATCCGAGCCCAGGTCCCGCTGCACGCCAATGGCAATCTCCGGCGACAACTCCACTTTCGAGCCATCCACCGGTGAACGGAAGGTTACGCCCTGCTCGGTGATCTTGCGCATTTCGCCCAGACTGAATACCTGGAAACCGCCGGAGTCCGTGAGGATCGGCCCCTGCCACTGGGTGAAGTCGTGCAGGTCACCATGGGCCTTGACCACTTCCGTACCCGGCCGGAGCATCAGGTGGAAAGTGTTGCCCAGAATGATTTCCGCACCGATTTCCTTGATGTCCCGGGGCAGCATGCCCTTGACGGTACCGTAGGTGCCCACCGGCATGAACGCCGGCGTCTCGACCGTTCCCCTGGGGAAGGTCAGGCGGCCACGCCGGGCCTTGCCATCTTCTCCAAGTTTCTCGAAGCTCATGAAACAGGAATTACTCACAGGGATTCTCCACGGGATTCCGGTTGATCAGTATCGGCTTGGCCAGAGGCAGCCTGGCGCCCAAGGCTTGGCTGCTGGCCGGTCAGGAACATGGCATCACCGTAGCTGAAAAACCGGTAACGCTCCTGAACCGCCTCACGATAAGCAGACATAATATGTTCATAGCCGGAAAACGCACTAACCAGCATGATCAGCGTGGACTCCGGCAAATGGAAATTGGTGACCATCGCGTCCACCGTCTGAAAACGATAGCCGGGATAGATAAAGATATCGGTTTCACCCCGAAAGGCCGACAGCACGCCGTTCTGACTGGCGGATTCCAGCGAGCGTACCGAGGTGGTGCCCACCGCCACTACCCGACCGCCCCTGGCGCGGGCCTGATTCACGGCATCTACCGTTTCCCGGGGAACGTGGGCAACCTCACTGTGCATCACGTGGTCTTTGACGTTATCCACCCGAACCGGCTGAAAGGTACCGGCGCCTACGTGCAAGGTGACGTAGGCAAACTCAACGCCCTTTTCTTTCAGTAGCCCCAGCAGGTCATCGTCAAAGTGAAGCCCGGCGGTAGGCGCCGCCACGGCACCCGCCTCCTTGGCGTAGACGGTCTGGTAACGCTCCCGGTCTGACTGATCGTCATCCCGCTCCATATAAGGAGGCAACGGCATGTGGCCAATGCGCTCGAGCACATCAAGAATGGGTTCTTCGCTCTCGCAGACAAAGCGGAACAGCGCATCTTCCCGACCGGTCATAAGCAGGGCCGTACCATCCTCAAGCAACACCCGCTGCCCCGGCTTGGGAGACTTTGAAGAACGGGTGTGGGCCAGGATTTCGTGTTCACCGACCACTCGCTCAACCAGCACCTCTACCCGGCCACCGGTCTCCTTCTGGCCGAACAGGCGCGCGGGAATAACACGGGTATTGTTGAACACCAGAAGGTCGCCAGGCTGAAGCAGGTCAGGCAGGTCAGTAAAACGAAGGTGCCGGGTGTGGCCGGTAGGGCCATCGAGATTCAGTAAACGGGATGCACTGCGTTGTTTGAGCGGGTAACGGGCGATGAGCTCGTCCGGCAGGTCAAAGTGGAAATCAGAGACGTTCATGGGCCGGGCTATTCACGACGCCGCAGGTTGCGGCCAATAAGTGGTAGCGGCGGGCGGACTCGAACCGCCACGGGTTTTACCCCAACGGATTTTGAATCCGTCGTGTCTACCAATTTCACCACGCCGCCATCGGAGAGTGGGAGGATTATACTGACCCTGATTCTGAAAGCAACCGATCATTCATCCCAGGATGCAAGCTGTCCCGGCGCTTGCCAATTTTCAACAAATTCACGGGTTTCCGGCCGTGGCACGGGTGGCTTTTCCTGCACCACTGTACCCGTATACAGAAAGCCGACTATCGATTCGCCTTCCGCCAGCCCAAGGCCACGATGCACCTGTGCATGGTAGGTAACCGGGCCGGTGCGCCACATGCCACCGTAACCCGCATCGCGCAATGCCAGGCCGATAAATGCCATGCCGGTGGCAGCAGACATCACCTGCTCTACTTCCGGTACCTTGGGATGATGTTGCGGTGAGGCAATCCCGACAATCACCATCGGAGCCCTCAGCGGTGCTTTACGGGATTTTTCGACTTCCTGCTCACTGGCGGTTTCCGGGCAGGCAGAGGCGAACAGCTCGCCAAGGGCCTCCAGCGCCTCACCCTCTATCACCAGGTAGCGCCAGGGCCGCAACAAGGCATGGTCCGGAGCCCTTGCTGCACACTGGAAAGCCTGCTCGAGAACATCCCTGGGCGGAGCCGGGGCCTCCAGGCGGGGCTCGGAGGCACGGTCAAGCAGAAAGCGGGTAACAGAGCTCATAGACACCTGTAAGAATTGTGGCTTATACGTAATACTGCTAACCTTCAGTGTTAGCTCACTTCAAAACTACAAAAAACCGGCAGCACACAATGAGCGACCAAAAGAATTTTAGCAACTCTGTGTCTAAATCTGTGTCTGGGGCCCGGCTCTGAAATGATGAACGCACCGGCAGAATTACGCAACGCTACCGGGTCCGCCGCTAAAGTTGTGCATGGCGACCTCTCCAGCCACGAAACCGTGGCTATTCCGCCTATGCCGGATTACAGCGGCCGGATTCTCGGGTACGGCGTCAACACTGCCATTATTATTACCGGCGTGCTGCAAGGTATCTTCCCGGGCTGGATGCTTTGGCTGGTCGCAGGCACCATGCTCTGGCCCCACGCCGCACACCTGATATCCCGTCGCACCTTTCTGAGACGATCTCCCCGCATCCGGCAGAAAATGCTGTTCCTCGACTGCGTGATCGGCGGTGGCTTTATCGGAATGATCGGATTAGTCGCCATTCCTGCGGTATCCACCGTGCTTATGCTGATGTTCAGCTGCCTGATTGTCGGTGGCACACGCCAATGGCTGATAGGCACCTTGTTGATGGGCGCCGCCACGGCTGTGTCGGTTGCCAGCTTCGGTGTTGCCGAAAGCTTCCAGTCGCCACTGCTGACCAGCCTGGTCTCGGTGTTCGCAACCGGCACCTACATTTGTGTTACCGCGTACTATTCCCACCAGCAAGCCCGCGCCCTGCTCCTGGCCAAAACCCAGATCCAGAACCAGCGGGAGCAATCCATTGCCCTGTCGCATAAGCTTTCCAAATACCTGTCGCCCCAGGTCTGGCAATCCATCTTTACCGGCGAGCGGGATGTCCGGCTTGAAACCCAGCGCAAGAAGCTCGCTATTTTCTTCTCGGACATCAAGGGCTTTACCGAACTCTCCGAAGAAATGGAGCCGGAAGCGCTGACCGAACTGCTCAACCATTACTTCAACGAAATGTCGGAAGTGGCCCTGAAATACGGCGGCACCATCGACAAGTTCGTTGGCGATTCCATCATGGTCTTTTTCGGCGACCCCACCAGCCGGGGCCAGAGAGAAGATGCCTTTGCCTGCGTATCCATGGCCATCGAGATGCGCAAGCACATGAAGATCATGCGCCAGAAGTGGCGAAGCCAGGGCATCAAGACACCGTTACAGATCCGTATGGGCATCAGCACCGGCTACACCACCGTAGGCAACTTCGGCGCCGAAAACCGCATGGATTACACCATCATCGGCAAGGAAGTGAACCTCGCCAGCCGCCTGGAGTCCCTGGCGGATTCCGGCGAAATCCTGATTTCCTACGAAACCTTCTCGCTGGTGAAAGATCGCATCATGTGCCGCGACAAGGGCGAGATCACGGTAAAAGGCTTTGCCAAGCCGGTGCCGATCTATGAAGTGGTGGACTTCCGCCGGGACATGGGCCCGCACCGCAGCTTCATGGAACACGAGCACAGCGGATTTGCCATGTATATGGATTCGGAAAAGATTACCGAGAGAGAGCGCAAGGCCATACTGGCCGCCCTCGAAGACGCCGCCGACCGGCTGCGCATCGAGGAAGACAGCGAATAACCCCCGCCTTTACTGCCGTACCAGCCGCGGCCCCGGACCCTGCTCAGGGCTGGTGCTGCGCCACGGATTGATATCCAGCCCACCCCTGCGGGTATAGCGTGCACACACCGTCAGGTGTTCCGGTTTGCAGCGGGCCATCAGGTCTGTAAACACCGTTTCCACGCAGTGCTCGTGAAAGTCCTGCTTCTGGCGAAAGCTGACGATGTAGCGCAACAGGCCGGATCGATCTATCTTCTTGCCCTGATAGCGGATCAGCACCGTTGCCCAGTCCGGCTGGCCGGTGACCGGGCAGTTGCTTTTCAGCAGGTGCGAACACAGCTGCTCGCTGACCTGCTCACCGGACACCGCCAGGGACTCCGCCGAGTACTCGTACACCACATCATCTACCGGCTCGTCATCAATCAGCTCATAACCTTCCGGGCGCCCGATAGCCGGTGCCGACTCATCCACACTGAGCAGACGCACATCCACAGACGCTCCACAGGCACTGGACAGGTCAGCGGTAATGGTTTCCGCCACCTGTTCGACGGTGGAGAACACGGCCTGGTTGAGGGAATTCAGGTACAGCTTGAGCGACTTGCTTTCGATGATGGACGGTGACGCGGCAGGAAAGCGGATCTCCGCCCAGGCGACCGCCGGCACGCCACCAGGCCGAAGCCAGGAGATTTCCCAGGCTTGCCAGAGATCTTCCCCGAACCAGGGCCAGCGACCGTCTTCCAGGCCGATGCGACGCCGATTCTCTTCCCGTGCGACCGGAAACAGTAGCGAAGGATCGTACTGATCCGGGTATTCGCTGGATTTACCCAGCGGAGCGTTATGCAATGCCATGTCGTAAAGATTCCCCGATCAGTGACGGATGCCTTTGCCCCGGGCCAGCATGCGCAGTGCAACGGCAGCCAACAGGACAATAAAGACGACAATCATACCAAGGGAGATGAACGGATTAACGTCCGAAACACCCAGTATGCCGTAGCGGAACCCGTTCACCATGTACAGGATCGGGTTGATCATCGACGCCCCCTGCCAGAACGCCGGCAGCAGGTCGATGCTGTAGAAAACACCACCGAGATAGGTCAGCGGCGTGAGCACGAACGTCGGCACAATGGAGATGTCATCAAACTTGGTGGCCAGCATGGCATTGATGAAGCCGCCAAGGGAGAACAGTGCCGAGGTCAGGAACACCGTAATCACCACCATGGGCAGGTTGTGGATAGACAGCTGGGTAAACGCCAGGGACAAGAGGGTAACAATCAGTCCGATGCTCAGGCCCCGGGCCATACCACCCGCCACATAACCTGCCAGAATCGTCCAGTTGGGTACCGGCGACACCAGCAACTCCTCGATGCTGCGCTGGAACTTCATCGAAAAGAACGACGACACCACGTTAGCGTAGGAGTTGGTGATCACCGCCATCATGATCAGACCGGGCACGATGAACTGCATATAGTCGTAGCCGCCCATGTCGCCGATCCGGGAACCAATCAGGTTACCGAAGATGATGAAGTACAGGGTCATGGTGACCGCCGGCGGCAACAGCGTCTGCGGCCAGATGCGCGTGAAGCGGCGGATTTCCCGCAGGACAATGGTCTGGAAGGCGATCCAGAGGGCCTGAATGGTCATGCTTTCACCCCCGCACCGTTTTCGGCTGCCCGGGCATTGTCTTCGACCATTCGCACAAACAGCTCCTCCAGCCGGTTGGCCTTGGTACGCATACTCACCACTTTGATTCCTTGACGTTCCAGTTCGACAAACAGGGAGTTCAGGCTCTGACCTTTCTCCACATCGACTTCCAGGGCGCCGTCTTCGTTAAGACTGCTACGGAAGCCGTCCAGTTCCGGCGCGGAATCCATCAATTGTTCTGTATCCAGAACAAAGGTTTCCACGTTCAGCTGCTGCAGCAGTTCCCGCTTGCTGGTGTGCCGGATAATCTCGCCGTGGTCGATAATGGCGATGTTACGGCACAGGGCTTCCGCCTCTTCGAGGTAATGGGTGGTCAGGATAATGGTGGTGCCCTGGCGGTTCATCTCTTCCAGGAACTGCCACATAGAGCGCCGTAATTCGATGTCGACACCGGCGGTCGGCTCGTCAAGAATCAGCAACCTGGGTTCATGCACCAGCGCCCGGGCAATCATCAGGCGCCGCTTCATACCGCCGGACAGCATGCGGGACGGGGTGTCACGCTTGTCCCACAAACCAAGCTTGCGCAGGTATTTTTCGGCAGAAACCCTGGCCTGCTTCAGGGGAATGCCGTAATACCCGGCCTGGGTGGTGACGATATCAATGACTTTCTCGAACTGGTTGAAGTTGAACTCCTGTGGCACCACACCAAGGTTCAGCTTGGCGCCCGAGAGATCCGTATCGATATCGTGGCCAAACACCCTCACCTTGCCGCCACTCTTGTTCACCAGGGACGACACTATGCCCAGGGTCGTGGATTTGCCGGCACCATTGGGGCCCAGCAGGGCGAAAAAGTCCCCTTCCCTGACTTTCAGATCGATTCCCTTCAGGGCCCGGAAGCCATCGCCGTAGCTTTTCTCCAGCCCTTCGATTTCGAGTGCAAAGGTCATAAACCGTACCGTTTCCGAAATTTGCCTGGCAAGCCAGGCAAAAAAGTAGAGAGCTATTGAATTGTGGCAAAAGGCGGTATTTCAAGGCCGGGGATTACAACCCGGGCAGCAGGCCAAACCCCCAAACTGCGACAGGATTCCCGATATACTCCAGGCACCGTCCCTATAATGCCGTTACAACAACTTACAAGACACCTGTCACCAGGCATCGGGTGCATCAGGTCAACGCGAAGGGATTGTACGACATACCATGAAACTCGTTCACCTTACCCGCCTGTTTCTTCCACTTTCCGCTGCCGTGGTTTGCACCGGCTGCCTGGACAGCGGCGGCTCCGGCTCTGACGACACCCGCATCGGGCGAATCAATTACCAGGGCCTCAGCGGACTGACCTACACCACCAACAGCCAGAGCGGTGAAACCAACGAAGCCGGCGAGTTCCGCTACTATCCCGGTGAAACCCTGTCATTGAAAGTGGGCAAGTTACCGGTCATCGATAACGTTCCGGCACAGGATTTTGTCAGCTTCCTGGATTTTCAGCCGGAACTGCGGGAAGCCTTGAAAACCGCCAGCGTGAACGATCGCGGCCTGAAAGATCACCGGCCGGTGGAAGCCAGATTGCTCCCGAACAACACCGAGTTGCAAAACCGCACACGGTTCCTGCTGGCACTGGACTGGTCCGGCAACGTGAGCGAAGGCGAAGGCATCGACATTCGCCCGAGAGTGATCGAGCAGCTGAATGCAGCGATTAACGATCCGGATATCCCCGACACCCTGGATTTCACCGTGAGCGCCCAGGACTTTGCCGCGGCAGATTCGCCAGCAAACCGCATTCTGCAAAGCATCTGTTTCTACCCTGAGGGTGACCGCCTCTGTGGCGCGCCGCCCAGCCCGCAAGAGATTGAGGCGGCACCGTCCCGCCCTGAAAACGACGAGGACCTGGACCCGAACACCGTTTATAAAGAAGACCTGCAATCCCTGGCCGACCGAATCCGCGAAGCCGTCAGAACCTTGGAAGATGTCGACAGTGAGCAGGCTGAAAACTACCTTGAGCGGGAGTTGGCGAGCATCTCCAGCCATTACGGCCGCCGTTACTACCTGAAAGACTACCTTGCCAGCCATCCTGCCAGCGACACCGGCATCAAAAACATCGGAATCCGAAAAATCGGTGGCGAGGCGGCGTTAGCCGAAATCGAGGCAGTCAGCACCCGACCGAATGATATCGCGGTGCACTCCTGGAGCTGGCAGACGGCGGAAGTAGAGTACTATGTGGCGGGCGACACCGGTGGTGAATCCGACATCCGGATCAACTTCAGGCCCGAAAACACCTACCGGTGGATTACCAAGGATATCCGGGTAATTATCGACTGAGCAGCTTGCCCAGCGACCAGCGGGACTCGGCTCCGGTCACATCATAGCCGGCCGGGTCCAGCCCTTCCGCACCATGGGGCAAGCACTCTTTAACAGACAGCATCGCCTCTCCGGATTTCGATTCGTTATAGCTGGCCAGATCGATAATCTTTGCCGTTTTACGGGACTGGCGACCGGCATCCTGCATCACCATGACACTGGGCCACAGCCGCCGTTCCGGCGAATGGGAAATCACAATGCCCCGCTGCCCGTCTGACAGCTCCACCAGGCTGCCGGTGGGGTAAACCCCGATTGCCTTGATGAAGGCCTCGACCAGGTCATCCTGAAACTCGATGTTACGCATTTCGTAAAGCATCGACACCGCTTTCGCCGGCGTCAGTGAATCGCGGGTTTCGCGGGGCGTAATCAGCGATTCGAAAAACTCGGCAATACCGGCCACCTTGGCCAGCAACGGAATTCTGTCGCCTTTCAGCCCTTGAGGGAAACCGGAACCGTTATGGCGCTCTCGATGGTTCTGAACCACTGTCATCACTGCCCGGGACAGCCCCGAGTTTTGCAAAAGCGCCACACCTCGCTCGATATAACCGCGATAGTGTGCGTACTCTTCCGCAGAAAGCTGTTGCTCACGCTCAACCAGGTCTTTTGGCAGCGCAGTCTTACCTACCTGGGACAACAGGCAGCCCATCGCCAGGTGGTTGAGCAAACCTTCATTCAAGCCCAGTTGACGACCACAAACCAACGCCCAAACCGCTGTATTCAGGGCGTGCTGGTAAAGAAAATCATCATAGTGGCGGGTGCGGCTGAGCCACAGCAAAGCACTGGGCTGACGCACGACACTGGCGACCATCTTGCGGGTAAGATCGGCTACCGGCCGCAAATCAGGGGCCTTGGCGGAGCGAATAGCATTAAAAACCTTCTGAAGAGCCGCCTCGCCATCGTCGAGAAGTTCCCGCGAAGCCTTTATTTCTTTACGCAGAGGTACCGTAACCTGGTGGCTGACCGGTTCGCGGATACTCAGTGGCGGCAGTTTCAGCTCGTTCCGGCCATTACCCCGCCCGGAAGCCCGCTGGCTGAACAGACGGACATTGCCCTCTTCCTGGTCAACCTTCTGCCGCGCTTCGGCAACATCTACCTTGACCCACTTGCAATGGGAATGCAGGGCCCGGATATCACTCTGGGAACGAATGTAGAACCCCTGAATGGGGAATGGCGTCTGGTGCCATGGACGATCGAGATCCGACACAAACATGCCGATCTCGAGGTCATGTACCATTATCTGTTTTTGACTTACGCCCACCGCACACCTCGGCTCAAGCTTTTGACACTATTTTACAGTTTGCCACTTCCGCAAAAAGACGCCACCTTAATTTAGTAGCTATCCGTCAATGTACATCGCCGCCAGGTAACTCAGTTTATCTTTGTGAAACAAACTGTATCCGCGGGACACCCGTCACAGGTTCGCTCAGGCGGATCACTCTGCCTTGCACCGGGATTCATCAAAAGCCGGCAAGCGCGCACTCAAAGAGCCTCTGGGTACCCGCCTGGCGAACACGGTATAAGCCACCGCTGAGGCGCGGATGTAATCGACGTTAACTTCTTCGTCTCCCCGAACTATTTGCCGCTGCGCAGGCTCGCAGGAAACCTGCAAAGAAAACTGGCCGCCCAGCTCCGCAATGCGCCCGGCTCCGTCCGGGGATGAAACTGTCATACACGCGGTGGTGCCGGATGCCGGCTGGCCTGAACCCGCCACAGTGTCCCGGGCCGGATCTGCACAGGCCCGGATGCCATCTCCGCACTCCCCTGCCTGGTCATGACTGTCATCAGCCAGCCGCCAGACCCGCTCGCTGCACTCCGTTTCCACCTTCATGGTGGTGGACTTGTCAGACAGCAACCACCAGTCAGGGTAGTCGGCGCTATCCCAGTGCACCCTCACCTGGCGGCTTTCGCCGGCCGAATTCTCCGCTGGAAACATGGCGTAGTGGGTGTAATAGCTGGCACACCCCGACAACCCGAGCGGGGGCAGGAGTGGCAGTCCAAAAATCACAACACTTCGGGCGATCGACGGGCATTTCATCAGTAAAAACCTTCCTTGCTTGACTCACTCCATTATCGACGGCCTGCCGTTTTTATCTACGTACTACTCATCATTCTAAGGCACCAAATTATTCCAAAAGGGTTATTGACTCCGATGCTGATAGTAATGAGAATGGTTGACGTTTATAGTTGCTTGTAAGATTCATCCACATACAGGCCCAAAGTCCAAAGGAACGAAACCATGCGAATGAAACTTGCCGCTACCGCTGCCATCGCCCTGACGGCCCTGCCCCTGACCGCTTCGGCAGACGGCGAAGTAAATATCTATTCTTACCGCCAGGCTTACCTGCTTGAACCTCTGTTGAATGCCTTTACTGACGAAACCGGCGTCAAAACCAACGTGGTTTTCGCCAAGCAGGGCCTTGCAGAGCGCCTGGAGCGTGAAGGCCGCAACAGCCCGGCAGATATCGTAATGACGGTCGATATCTCCCGCATTAACGAGCTGGTCGAGAAAGACCTGGTTGCCGGTGTTGAGTCAGACACGCTGAACAAGAACATTCCGGAAAACCTGCGCCACCCGGAAGGCAAGTGGTATGCACTGACTACCCGTGGCCGCCTGATTTTCACCTCCAAAGAGCGTGTGGAAGCCGGTGAAATCGCCAGCTACGAAGACCTGGCCGATGACAAGTGGGAAGGCCGCATCTGTACCCGCAGTGGCAAGCACCCGTACAACATCGCCCTGATTTCTTCGATGATTGCCCACCATGGCGAGGAAGCGACACGGGAATGGCTGGAAGGCGTTAAAGAAAACCTGGCCCGCAAACCGCAAGGTGGCGACCGCGACCAGATCAAAGCCATCGCCGAAGGCGTATGTGACGTAGCCATTGGTAACAGCTACTACTATGGCAACATGCTGATGGATGAAAACCAGCGCCCGATTGCCGAACAGGTGAACCTGGTATTCCCGAACGCTGAAGGCCGCGGCACCCACGTTAATATCAGCGGTATCTCCCTGACCAAGAGCGCTCCCAACAAGGACAACGCCATCAAACTGATGGAGTTCCTGTCATCGCCGAGCGCCCAGCGTATCTACGCCGAGGCAAACACCGAGTACCCGGCTAACCCGGAAGTGAAGCCCACCGGCCTGGTGGCTGAATGGGGTGAGATCAACCCTGATGGCCTGTCTCTCCAGGAGATTGCCAACAACCGAAACGCCGCAGTAAAACTGGTCGACACCGTGGATTACGACGGCTGATCCATCAGTAACTGATCGATAGCTTTTATAGCTGACTCGAAAGGTGCTCCGGAGGGTTCCGGGGCACCTTTTCTTTTAGCAGGACAAAAGGAAATGACCCGCATCATTGCAGGGAGCATGCTCAGTATCTAAAATCGGAACACTTCTCATCACCACTATCAGAACGGATCACTCATGACAGAGGTCGTTACCAGCGCCAACCCGGGTCTTTCGCAACCATTGCTGGCCAAACGAACCTCCAAACGATGGATGATCAGCGCACTGGTCACTACCGCCATCGTAGCCTTACCCGTTCTGTCGGTGATTGTCCTGGCCCTGTTCCCGGAAGAGAACATCTGGCCGCACCTCCTGGAAACTACCCTGCCCCGCTACCTGGTGACCACCATCAAACTGATGATCGGTGTGGGCGTAATCACACTGGCCATCGGGCTGGCAACGGCCTGGGCCGTCACCATGTGCGAATTTCCCGGCCGCAAGTTTTTCGAATGGGCGCTGATGCTGCCCTTTGCGGTGCCCGCCTACGTGATCGCCTATGTTTATACCAGCCTGCTGGATTACGCGGGCCCGGTTCAGATTGCCCTGAGGGACTGGTTTGGCTGGCAAAGCGCCGCCGACTACTGGTTTCCGGAAATACGCAGCCTGGGCGGCGCGACCATCATGATCGGACTCGTACTGTACCCCTACGTGTACCTGCTCGGCCGCGCCGCGTTTCTTGAACAGTCCCCATCACTGTTTGCGGTCAGCCGCAGCCTTGGCCATTCTGCCCTGAGCACCTTTTTCAAGGTAGTGTTGCCCATTGCGCGCCCGGCCATCGCCGTAGGCTTGTCGCTGGTGTTGATGGAAACCCTGAACGACTTCGGCACCGTGGACTTCTTTGCGGTACAAACCCTCACCGCAGGCCTGTTCGATACCTGGATGAACCTGGGCAATCTGGGGGGAGCCGCGCAGATCGCCACCACCATGCTGATGTTCGTGGTACTGCTGGTGACGCTGGAACGCTATTCCCGCCGCCGGCAGCAACAGTTTGCCGCCCGGGACAACCGTGAGCCGCTGCACCGGTTCACCATGTCTTTCCCGCGCCAGATGATTTGCGTGGTGGTGTGTGCCGTACCACTGGTACTGGGCTTTGTCATTCCCGGTGCAACGCTCGGCTACTACGCCTGGGAATATTTCGATGTAAGCTGGAACCCCGACTTCCTGCGCAACACCATGAACAGCCTGTTCCTGTCCGGCTCGGCCGCCCTGACCACGCTGGTAATCGGGGTAACCCTGGCCTACAGCCGCCGGCTGCACAACACCCGTGGCATGCAGGTGCTGATGCGCCTGTCCTCATTGGGGTATGCCATGCCCGGTGCCGTATTGGCAGTCGGTGTGATCGTCCCCCTGGCCGGGTTTGATAACTGGCTGGATTCCCTGATGCGGGATTACCTGGGAGTCAGTACCGGCCTGCTGCTCAGCGGCAGTGCCTTTGCCCTGATCTTCGCCTACACCGTTCGCTTTCTGGCAGTATCAGCCGGCAGCGTGGAAAGCGCCCTGCAGAAAGTAACCCCAAGCATGGATATGGCGTCCCGCTCACTGGGCCACAGCCCCGGCAAAACCCTTGTGAAAGTCCACCTGCCGATGCTCAGGGGTACACTGATTACGGCGGCACTGGTGGTCTTCGTGGACTGCATGAAGGAGCTGCCGGCAACGCTGATACTGAGGCCTTTCAACTATGAAACCCTGGCCACTTACGTGTATCAGTTTGCGTCTGACGAGCAGCTTTACCATAGCGCACTGCCGGCGCTGATCATTGTACTGGCCGGTATCATCCCGATTATTCTGATGAACCGCTCCATCTCCAATTCCCGCTCCATGGCTTAGGGCCGGTTTTCAACTGGCGCAAAAAACAAAGGCCCGGCAATTTGCCGGGCCTTTGTCGTTCACCATCAATCCTGCAGCCGTTACTGCCAGATTACCGGCTGCTTCTGGGCATACCAGTTATCCACCTTCGTCTGGTAGGCATCCTCCACCACGTTACGCTTGAGCTTCAGCGTGGGTGTCAGGAAGCTGTTCTCGATGGACCATTCATCGCTGACAACCGTGATGAACGCCAGCTGCTCGTGGGGATCCACCGTCTTGTTCACGTCGGCAATCAGCTTCTTGAAGCTTTCCTCGATTTCCTTCCGGAAACCGGCGTCGGCCATCTGAGGACGGATTTCCTCGCCCAGCAGCACCAGCGCATGGGGCTGGGTCTGGTTGGCACCAGAAACGCACACCATCTCAATGGCATCGTGAGCCATCAGGCGGTTCTCGATCGGTGCCGGGGCAATGTACTTGCCTTTGCTGGTTTTGAAGATCTCCTTGATGCGGCCGGTCAGCTTGAGACGACCCATTTCGTCGATTTCGCCCTTGTCACCGGTTTTCAGGAAGCCGTCCTCGGTGAAGGTTTCCCGGGTTTTCTCCTCGTCCTTGTAATAGCCCATCATGGTGGCCGGGCTCTTCACCAGCACCTCGCCCTGCTCGCTGATTCTAACTTCAACGCCGGGCAGCGCCTCGCCAACATAACCGGTCCGGGTACGGCCGGGCTTGTTCATGTGGGAGTAGGCAAAGTTCTCGGACATGCCGTAGCCTTCCAGCAGCTCCAGCCCGAGGTTGCGGTACCAGTCGAGCACATCGTTGGACAGCGGCGCCGAACCGGAGCCTGCCAGCTTGACCTTGTCGAGTCCCAGCCCCTTGAGCACTTTTTTCTTGATCAGCTTGCTGACCACGGGGATCTTCAGCAAACGCTCGAGCTTCTGCTTCGGCACCTTCTGCAGCACGCCATGCTGGAACTTCACCCACAGGCGGGGTACAGACAGGAACAGGGTCGGCTGTGCACGCTGCAGGTCCTGGACAAAGGTATCCAGTGACTCGGCAAAATACAGCTCGAACCCGGCGTACAGTGAGCCAAGCTCCACAAAGGTCCGCTCGAACACGTGGGCAAGCGGCAGGTAAGACAACATCCGCTCACCCGGGCCCACGCCCAGGGTTTCGATGCCACCGGCGGCAGCAAAGGCCATGTTATTGAAACTCAGCATCACACCTTTTGGCCGGCCGGTACTGCCGGAAGTGTAAACAATGGTGGCCAGCTCTTCGGGCTCACGCTCGGTCTTGCCCTCCAGCGGCGGATACTTGGCAACGATATCGTCCCAGGTTTCAAAATCATTGGGCGGGCTGAGGGGGTAGGAAATGCAGCGCACGGAATCCGGCACGCCGGGCTTCATCATGTCCCAGTCGTCCAGCTTGCCTACAAACAGGACTTCACACCCGGCATGGTCGAGGATGTAGTTGACGGTATCGGCATTCAGGGTGGGATACAGTGGCACGGAGATATGGCCGGCCATCCAGATTGCCCAGTCGGTCATCACCCATTGGGCACAGTTCTTGGAAATCAGGCCGATACGGCTTTTTTCCGGCAGGTTAAGAGACTTCAGGTACGATGCCATCCGGCGGGCTTCGTCTACCGCCCGGCCCCAGGTGTATTGCACCACCTTGCCATCGCCGATGGGCTGGGTCATATAGAGGGAGTCCGCCATTGTGGCCTCCCGGTGGTAAACCATTTCCAGGGGAAGTTTCTTTGCTGTGTCCATGGACCTTCCTGCTTTGTCTTTATAGTTTTCAGAGTTGCGTTTTTAGTGTTATCCGTGGCCTGAGTAGCCATTACGACTTTAGTAGCCTATTTGAACACACCTTCACTCGTCAAAACGTGATGAATGCAAAATTATCTGCAGTTCAATACATTGAGGAAAAACAACCGATAAAGTTCATCGCAATCGCTACCCCGAACCCCGCAACCCTGTGGTAAACTTGCGAACTTTGAAAATTTTCCACCCCGTTCCAATGGGAAACCTGCAAAAGACCCGGAGATCGGCATATGGCCAAGAAAACTCTGCGTACCCTGATCGGCGCGTCGCTGCTCGCCGCTGCAAGCCTGGTTCAGGCAGAAGACACTCGTGTAGTTGCCATCACCCAGATTGTTGAACACCCGGCACTGGATGCCGCCCATCAGGGCGTGGTCGACGAGCTGGCCGAACGTGGTTACCGTGAAGGCGAAAACCTGCGCCTTATGCACGAAAGTGCCCAGGGCAACTCGGCTATCGCATCCCAGATCGCACGCAAGTTTGTGGGTGAAAGCCCGGACGTCATCGTGGCCATTGCCACACCGTCTGCCCAGACAGTTGCCGCAGCCGCCCGGGAAATTCCCGTTGTCTTCTCTGCCGTAACCGACCCGGTTGCCGCCAAGCTGGTTAAGAGCTGGGAAGCACCTGGCGCTAACATCACCGGCGTAAGCGACATGCTGCCGATCGAAAAGCACCTGGATATGCTCCAGCGTGTAATGCCGGATGCCAAGCGTATCGGTACCGTATACAACCCGGGCGAAGCCAATGCTGCTGCCCTGGTCGAACTGTTGGAAGAGCGCCTGAGTGCCCGTGGACTGGAGCTTGTTAAAGGCGCTGCCACCAAGACTTCCGAAGTACTGGGCGCTGCCCGCTCCCTGGTTGGCAAGGCCGATGCCATCTACCTGACCACCGACAACACCGTTATCAGTGCAGCTGAAGCGGTTATTTCCGTAGGCGAGCGCGCCAAGATCCCGGTCTTTGCCGCCGACACCGCTACCGTAGAGCGCGGTGCGGTTGCAGCCCTGGGCTTCAACTACTACAACCACGGCCGCCAGACCGGCGCCATGGTAGCCCGCGTACTTGAAGGTGCCAGCACCGCAGACATGCCGGTGGAAATCATGGAAGAGCTGGACCTGTATGTGAATCCTGAAGCTGGTGAGCGCATGGGCATTACCCTGTCTGAAGACCTCATCCAGGAAGCAGTAAAAGTCGTCAAGAACGACAAGTAACGCCTGACCAACACGGGCGGACCCCAAAAGGGCCCGCCCGTTTTCTTTCACGGTGAATCCATACCCATGCTCAGCGAAATTGCTTTTTACGGCGCACTCGAAACCGGCCTCATTTATGGCCTGGTTGCTTTTGGTATCTATATCTCTTTCCGTGTTCTGGACTTTCCCGACCTGACGGTAGACGGCAGCTTTCCCCTTGGCGCTGCTGTGGCAGCCGTATTGCTGCTGGAAGGCTGGAACCCCTGGCTGGCCACAGGCTGTGCCGTCCTTGCAGGCATGGCCGCCGGCGCGGTGACTGCCATCCTGAACGTTAAACTGAACATTCTTAACCTGCTGGCCTCCATCCTGACGATGATTGCGCTTTATTCGGTTAACCTGCGCATCATGGGGCGGCCCAATATTGCGCTGCTTACCGAAGAAACCGTGCTGACCCCCTGGTACGACTTGGGGCTGGATTACCACCAGGTTCCGGTACTGCTGTTCGTGATCGTGGTTTTTGTGTCACTGATCCTGCTCTGGCGTTTCATGAAATCCGAAACCGGCCTGGCCATGCGCGCCACCGGCGCCAACGCCCGAATGGCGCGCGCCCAGGGCATCGCGACTGGCGGCATGATCATTCTCGGCGTTGCCCTCTCTAACGGCCTGGTTGGCCTGGCCGGCGCCCTGTTCGCCCAGAGCCAGGGCGCGGCAGACGTGACCATGGGCGTTGGTGTGATCGTTATCGGCCTGGCCTCGCTGATTGGCGGCGAAGCGGTTATCACACCGTCTACGGTTATCCGGGCCCTGCTGGCCTGCGTGATTGGTGCCATCATCTACCGCCTTGCGATCGCCTTTGCCCTGAATGCCGACATTCTGGGTTTGCAGGCACAGGACCTGAACCTGATCACCGCAGTGCTGGTAACCCTGGCCATTGTTCTGCCGGGCGTGCGCACCAATATCGCCAACCGCTTCACCCGCAAGAAAGCCTGAGGAGGCACTATGATCAGCGCAACCGATCTGAGGCTCACCTTTGGCAAGGGAACTCCCCTGGAGAACCCGGCCTTGCGGGGCATGAGCCTGACTGTAAACCAGGGTGAATTTGTCACGGTTATCGGCAGTAACGGTGCCGGCAAGTCCACCTTCCTGAACGCCCTGGCCGGCGAGGTGATGGTCGACAGCGGCCAGATTATCGTGGACAACCAGGACGTAACCCGGCTGCCGACCTACAAGCGCGCTGCGCGGGTGGCCCGGGTTTTCCAGGATCCCCTGGCGGGCACCTGTGAAAACCTGTCCATCGAAGAAAACCTGGCGCTGGCCATCAAGCGCGGCCAGCGCCGTGGCCTCAGTGCTGCGGTGAAGAGACAGTATCTGGGCCAGTTCCGGGAAAGCCTGTCTTCCCTGAAGCTGGGCCTGGAAAGCCGCCTTGGTGATAAGATGGGACTGCTTTCCGGCGGCCAGCGCCAGGCTGTGAGCCTGCTGATGGCAAGTCTAACCCCATCCAGCATCCTGCTGCTGGACGAACACACCGCGGCGCTGGACCCCAAAACCGCAGCCTTTGTGCTGGATCTCACCGAGCAGATCATCGAAGAGCAGAAGCTGACCGCACTGATGGTCACCCACAGCATGAAACAGGCACTGGAAGTCGGCAGTCGCACTGTGATGCTGCATCAGGGCCAGGTGGTGTTCGACATCGCCGGTAAGGATCGGGAAGGCCTGGAGGTGAAAGACCTTCTGGGACTGTTCGAGAAACAGCGTGGGCTTCAGGTAGACGACGACAGCCTGTTACTCGGCTGATTCAAACCAGAGCCTGACCTGAAAAGCGGGGCCTGGCCCCGCTTTTTTTGTTTTGTTAATTGTGGCAAGGATCACCTTTTAACCACTACATCTAGTGATCTCCGCAAACGCAGGTTTCATGCGGGGTTGCGGAGTTTCAAGCCTTTTTCCATTGAATTTCTTTGCGGGGCATCGCTCCGGCAATAGTTCGTACCTTATTCACAGAACACTATATCCTGTTATACTCCATTCAAAATAAGCCCATATATAGGGTTAAAGCCAAAGACAGACTGGAAACCGAGGGTGGCAATGAACGCTAAGGCACAGGCAGTAATCACAACGATTCCGATGCAGGAAGCTTCGCTCGACATCTGGAGCAGCAAGTACCAGCTGAAAACCAAGACTGGCGAGCCGGTCGACAAGGACATCAACGCAACCTACGAACGGGTTGCCCGCGCCCTTGCCGAAGTCGAGAAAAAGAATGTACGCGACAAGTACATGAAAGAATTCCTGTGGGCCCTGCAGAACGGCGCCATTCCGGCGGGCCGTATCACCTCCAATGCCGGAGCCGAGGCTCACAAGCCGGCGACCTCGACCATCAACTGCACCGTGTCTGGCAGCATCCACGACTCCATGAATGACATTCTGGAGAAAAACCACGAAGCAGGCCTTACCCTCAAGGCTGGCTGCGGTATCGGCTATGAATTCTCCACCCTGCGCCCCCGTGGTGCCTACGTGGCCGGCGCCGGCGCCACTACTTCCGGCCCGCTGTCGTTCATGGATATCTTCGACCGCATGTGCTTCACCGTGTCGTCTGCCGGTGGCCGCCGCGGTGCCCAGATGGCCACCTTTGACGTTCACCACCCGGACGTCATCGAGTTCATCCAGGCCAAGCGTGAAGATGGCCGCCTGCGCCAGTTCAACCTGTCTCTGCTGATCACCGAAGATTTCATCGAAGCCGTACGTAACGGCGACGACTGGCACCTTTCCTTCCCGGTCACCAAAAAGGAAGTGGAAGAAGAGGGCCTGGACCTGGCCGACACCAGCAAGTTCCTGTACCGCGACTTCCCGGTTCAGGACAGCTACGTTATTAACGATGAAGGCAAGGTCGCCTGCCGCATCTACAAGACGGTGAAAGCCCAGTTCATCTGGGACACCATCATGACCAGCACCTACGACTACGCCGAGCCGGGCTTCATCCTGATTGACAAGGTCAACCAGATGAACAACAACTGGTTCTGCGAAGACATCCGTGCCACCAACCCCTGTGGCGAGCAGCCCCTGCCCCCTTATGGCAGCTGCCTGCTGGGTTCGGTCAACCTGACCAAGTTCGTGGACTACCCGTTCACCGACAAGGCCAGCTTCAACTACGAGAAATACCGCAAGGTCGTTGGCACCTTCACCCGTATGCTGGATAACGTAGTGGAAATCAACGGCCTGCCGCTGGCCGAGCAGCGCCACGAAATTACCTACAAGCGCCGTCACGGCATGGGTATTCTGGGCCTCGGCTCTACCCTGGCTATGCTGCGCATGCCATACGGTTCAGATGAATCCGTGAAGTTCACCGAAGAAGTGGTTCGGGAGATGGCCGTAGAAGGCTGGCGCCAGTCCCTGGCCCTGGCCGAAGAGAAGGGCCCGGCTCCGATCATGGAAGACGAGTTCGAAGTGACTCCGAAGATGATGAGCAAGTGCCCCGAGCTGGCCAAAGACGGCTACAAGGTGGGCGACATTCTCAAGGGCAAGCTGCTGCACGCGAAGTACAGCCGCTACATGCAGCAGATCGGCCACGTAGAGCCGGAGCTCGTCAAGCAACTGGCCGAGAAAGGTGGCCGTTTTACCCACCACACCTCCATTGCTCCGACTGGCACCATCAGCCTGTCCCTGGCCAACAACGCCAGTAACGGTATTGAGCCGAGCTTCTCGCACCACTATGCCCGGAACATCATCCGTGAAGGCCGGAAAACCAAGGAAAAAGTGGACGTGTTCAGCTTCGAACTGCTGGCCTACCGCCACCTGGTCAACCCGGGCGCCATGCCGTTCTCCGATGACGACGACAAGAAGCTGCCCGGCTACTTCACCACATCCGATGATGTATCACCGAAGCAGCACGTAGACATTCAGGCGGCCGCCCAGAAGTGGGTTGATTCCTCCATTTCCAAGACCGCCAACGTACCGCAGGACTTCAAGTACCAGGACTTCAAGGGCATCTACCTGTACGCCTACGACATGGGCCTTAAGGGTTGCACCACTTTCCGCTTCAACCCGGAGGCGTTCCAGGGTGTACTGGTTAAAGAAAAAGACCTTGAGAATACCCTGTATGAGTTCACCCTGGACGATGGCAGCAAAGTCACCCTGAAGGGCAACGAACAGGTAGAGTACGACGGCGAAGTCCATACCGCCGCCAACCTTTTCGACGCCCTCAAAGAAGGCACCTACGGAAAATACTGAGTCCGGAAACCGACAGACAGGAACAGCAAAATGACAGTCAAAATCAGCAACAAAATCGTCGGCTACCGGGTCAAGAAAGCCGATGCGGAAACCCCGAACGAACACCAGGCACCGGTACAGGCTGAAACCAAGCCGGTGGAGATGAATGAATACATCGAGCGGCCGGATTTCCTGTTGGGCACCACCTACAAGATCAAGCCGCCCGTGGCCGAGCACGCGATGTACATCACCATCAATGACATCCTGCTCAACGAAGGCACTGACCACGAGAGCCGCCAGCCCTATGAAGTGTTCATCAACTCCAAGTCGATGGAACATTTCCAGTGGGTTATCGCCCTCACCCGCGTTATCTCGGCGGTATTCCGCAAAGGTGGCGACGTAACCTTCCTGGTGGAAGAGCTGCGCAGCGTGTATGACCCGAACGGTGGTTACTTCAAGAAAGGCGGCGTCTTCATGCCGTCACTGGTTGCCGAAATCGGCGCCGTGATCGAGAAACACCTGAAAGCCATCGGCCTGCTGGAAAGCGACGAGCTGAGCGAAACCACCAAGCGCATTCTCGCCGAGAAGCGTGCGGAGTTTGAAGCCAGCCAGGACAAGGCCACCAACGACGACACAGGCAGCGACTACCCTGCCAACGCCACCATGTGCGGCAAGTGCAACACCAAGGCTGTGATCGTGATGGACGGCTGTGCTACCTGCCTGTCCTGCGGCGACAGCAAGTGTGGTTGAAGTAATCAGCTGACGAGTTGAAAAAAGCCCGGTTGCGCAAGCAACCGGGCTTTTTTGCAGGCAATTACAGATAAACGCCAGGCTTCTCAGGAACAGGAACCACAGCAGGTGCCACCACCATGGCCGCCTTTACTGGCTTCTTCCTTCTTCTCTTCCGCGTTGGCTTTCGGGTCAAAACCTTCAACCTTTGCGGTCTCAGTTTCTTTCTCTTCTTTCTTGAAAATGTTCAGAAATGACAATGCCATCAGGTATTCCTCTATCAAGGTTTCTTAACATTCATTTTTAATGAATGTTAAAGGGTGCCGGGAATGCGGTCAAGCAATTTGAGTGGGTATGAATGCTGGATTTTCCTGCTGTACGGGGTATGCTGCGGGTATAGTGGAATAACGGTTTTAACCTGCTATCCAACACAGGTGCACACTGAGCTGACATGAACACAATCACGTCTATCACGATTCGCAAGTACCAGATTCAGGATCTGAGCCCGGTGGTTCGGCTGTTTACGGATTCCGTACATGAGCTGACTGCTGGGGCCTATGATGAAACCCAGCGCTATGCCTGGGCCTCCCGCACACCTCACCTGGATGTCTGGCGCGAGCGGCTGGACTCGCTGGAAACCCTGGTCGCCGAGGAAGGTGACGACCTGGCCGGGTTCATTTCCTACGACAAGGACGGCACCATCGACCTGGTGTTCACAGCACCCAACTTTGCCCGCCGGGGCATTGCCTCCACCCTCTACCATGAGGCGGAGAAGCAACTGATCGGCATGGGTGTGAAAGAGCTGAAAACCGAATCCAGCGTGGTCGCACGGCCGTTCTTTGAGCGGCACGGCTTTGAAGTGGTCGACGAGCAGCGAGTCACGGTTCGTGGAGCCCAGTTCCTGCGCTATAACATGCGCAAAGCACTGGAAGGATAATGCGTTGATGCACTATGGCATCACCCCATGCTCACAGGGCCAGCTGCTGGCCAGCTGGTCTGAAGAAGGCCTCTGCGCCATCGAGCTGGGCGACACAAACGAAGAACTTGTCGCCCTGCTTCACGCCCATTTCCCCGGCCAGGTTCTCAAGCCCGCAACCGCCGGCAACGCCGACATCCTTGAGCCCGTGCGGCAGCTTGTCGACACCCCCACTGGCAGCCTACCGATACCCCTGTCACCAAACGGCACTGTCTTCCAGAAAGAAGTCTGGCAAGCCCTTCTGCGAATTCCGGCAGGCACCACCGTCAGTTACAGCGAACTTGCCCGGATGCTGGGCCGCCCGAAAGCCACGCGCGCCGTTGCTACGGCCTGTGCAGCCAATAAACTGGCGGTGGTAATACCCTGCCACCGGGTTGTCCGGTCTGACGGCAGCCTCGGGGGCTACCGCTGGGGCATCGAGCGTAAACGCGCCCTGCTCAACCTTGAAGCGACGCTGGCAGCCAGCGCTTCTTAGCCTTCTCCACAAGATCCCGGGAGTCGTTGTTCCAGGGGTGGAAGTTCGGGCTGTAATACTTCAGGTAAGACGGTATCAGCTTGCGGAATACACCCGGCTTACCCCACATATAATTAAAGGCCCCGGCCCAGGATTTCAGGTTCCCCAGCTGGCCGTCTTCCTTCATCAGCTGAATCACGTGCAGCGTGCTGAAGAACGGGAAGATCACGCTCACAACCATCATTTCCGTTACCCGGATAAACTCGCTGCCGCCGATACTCTTATAAACATCAAAGGCCACCGCCTTGTGCTCTGACTCTTCAATAGCGTGCCAGGCCCAGACTGGCGCGATCCTCGGGTCCATTTCCTCGAGCGCATCAAACTTGAGCAGAAACTCCTCTGCCATCAGGGCCGTAAAGTGCTCAACCGCCACGGTATGGGCCAGCTGGCGCTCCGGAGTGAAGTTCCTGCGCAGCTTGTTCATGAACCACTGCACTTCACGCTCTAGCCGGCCCAGACCAACGCCCCGCTCCTCCAGGAAGCCGTTCATCAGTTTGTGCTCTTTCGAGTGATGAGCCTCCTGGCCGATAAATGCCCGGATCGCCTTCTTCAGCTCCGGGTCCGTAACCTGGTCCTGGTAGTGACGAACAGAATCAATGAAGAATTTTTCTCCGGGCGGGAAGCTGGCAGACAACGCCCCCAGCAACAAGGTTTTTACCGGGTCGTTATCCCACCAGTATTTTGGGAGATCCTCCGGAAACTCGAAATCCGGACTGCGCACTTCCGGAACCAGCCCCGGCGGTGTCGCACTCCGGTAGCCCCTTGTGGACTTCTTGATCTGTGTCGCTGGCGCGTTCATAGCAAACTCTCCTGAACCTGTGGGCTCGAATACTTTCCTACAGACTACGCCCCCTTTTACGGGAGCGTCAGGTGATTGCGGGCCAATTTCGTGATCAGGCGGGCTCTGTGGCCTCTGCAGCAAGCGCCCGTACCCGTTCGAAGTCCTCCTCGGTGAACACACCGTTAACCCCGGACACTGCCGCCAGCTGCATGCCGTGCTTCAGGCCGAGTTTGTAGATTTCCCGCACCTTCTCCCATTCGATATTACGGCCCAGGGTGAAGTTCTCGAACCGGGCTTCCAGCGCCAGTACGATGGTTTCGGCCAGGCAGGCATAGGCGATGCCTTTGGGCAGGACAATGTCTTTCATCTTTACCGGCCCGGGAAGCTGGATTTCACCGGATTCGATGACCAACACATCCGGCCGCCTGGCCACATCTTCTGCAGGAATATCCAGCGGCCGGGCCACGTCGGTAATCACGCAGCCAGGCTTTACCTTCATGATATCCAGGATGCGCTTGCCGGCCCCTGAGGTGGCCGTTACCACCATATCCATATCCGGAAGATCGCGATCGGTGGTGGCTGCCACGTGTACGATAGCACCCGGGGTTTCCAGTTCGATGCTTTCCTTCAGGGCCAGCAGCTTGGCCGCTTCCGGAGCCACCATATAGATTTCATCCACGGCCTTGGCCAGCAACCGGGCGCACACAGAGCCAATGGCTCCGGTAGCGCCCACAACCATGGCCTTGCCAGCCATCTTGCCGCTTTTGCCGATACTCACCCTGCCAATGCGCCGCGCCGCGTCATGGGCGGCCCAAAGGGCACCTGAGGCGCTGTAGCTGTTGCCGGTAGTAATCGGCAGCGGTGCCCGCTTGGCCACCGTAATCCCGGCATCCCCCACTACCTTCGTAAACGCGCCCAGGCCCATAATCTGGGCACCCAGCTTCCTGGCCAGCTTTGCCGCCGCCAGCAAACGACTGTAGGTAAACTCCGGGTCGTGGGCCATGATTTCTTTCGGGGTGCCGCCCACAGTAATCAGCCAGCCTTCCACTTCATCACCAGTGGGTGACTGAATGCCGGAGACCTTCGAATACACAAATGGCGGCGTATAGGCGATGGCTTTTTCTACCAGGTTCATTACTCCCGGCGGCGATACGCTGGCGACCCAGTCCAGGGGCGGGGTTTTGGTCAGATACTGTTGGGACAGAGGATGGATTACAAAGGCGAACCGGTTTATACGGCGGTAGCCATTGGGGTACAGAATCCGCGGTTCCACCCCGAGCCGATCGATTACATCGAGAAAGTCATCTGCGCCCAACTGCTCCGGAGTTCGGGACAGCGCTGCGCTGATCATCGCCTCCATAACGTTCACCCCCACTGGCCGACCTTCCAGCCAGGGGCTGTAGTCCACCACCATGGCGACTTTCCGGGAACGGAACCAGTCCAGGGCAGATTCGCTCACCCGGGAGGTGATCACGGTTTTGCCATCCAGCTCTTTCTCCGTGAAGGCCTCCAGATCCCCCATCGCCCCGACAATCACATGGCAGTCCCTGACCGATTCATGCAGGGAACTGCTGATCAGTTTCTCCCCCATCCGGTAAATTGGAGTGCGGTGTAGTCGCTCGATGACCTTGACGGCATTGGGGCTGAACATCACCGGTGCGGTGAGCTTGGTGTAGGCTTCCAGCTGGCCAAGGGAAGTCAGCAGACGCGGTACACCGAAATCCAGGTAAGGATCTGCGAACAGCAGATTGTCTGTATGTTCCGACAGCGCCTTGGCAATGCGGAAACCGGCCTGGCCGTTGAGGAACAAAACGCGGGCATTGTCGAAAAAATGGCCCAGTTCGGTTTGGGTATGGCGTACGGCCCATTCCTGGAGAATGCCCCGAAGACCGGCCCCGGTGGTGACGGGCTTGTCCGGCACACAGGCTTCCAGACGCGAGGTATCCGGGTGTTGAAGCTGCTCCCGCCCTACCTGGTAATGGTCGTGGATCATGCTCAGGCCGATGGCATCTGCCTGTTCACGCACCGAATCCAGAACGGCCTCGGCACGGTCCAGGTTGCCATCGCTCCCCACCCTGACAACGCGGAAGTCCTGGCCCAGAAAACGGGTTTCAAGCTCGTAGTCGTACTCGGATGAGCCCTGGCTGATACTCACAACGGTTTTCATGGCGCTTTGTCCCTGTTGTTTTGTTCTTTCTCAAGTCTAGAAGCTGGGGCCTTATCCTGCCTTAGCCCAGATCAAATACCGCCGAGCAAATTACCGGCTACACTGAAAAACACGTTTGATCACCACATCCTTCCACGGAGGTACCATGACCATTCAGGACGAACTGATTACCACCATTGCCGACCTGGTGCAGCCCGGCAAAGGCATACTGGCTGCCGACGAGAGCACCCCTACCATCGCCAAGCGCTTCAAGGCGGTCGGCGTGGAATCCACGGAAGCCACACGGCGGGAATACCGCAGCATTATTTTCTCCACGCCCGGCCTTGGCGAGCACATCAGCGGCGTGATTCTGTACGACGAAACCCTGGAACAACTGAGCCTGGATGACGTCGCCATCCCCAATCTGCTTGCCAGTCAGGGCATTGTGCCCGGCATCAAGGTTGATCAGGGTAAAGGCCCGCTGGTGAATGCCCCGGGGGACGAGATTACCTATGGGCTGGATGGCCTGGCTGCAAGGCTGGAGCATTACAAATCTATGGGTGCGCGATTTGCCAAGTGGCGAGATGTGTTCCATATCTCGGATACCCTGCCTTCGTTCCAGGCCATCAAATCCAATGCCGAGGTACTGGCCCGCTATGCCGCCGTGTGTCAGTCCATGGGTATTGTGCCGATTGTTGAGCCGGAGGTACTGATTGACGGCAACCACACCATCGAGCGGGCTGCAGAGGTGAGCGAAGACGTGCTGCTGGAAGTATTCAAGGCCCTGCACCGTCACCGGGTGAACCTGGAATGCATGGTGCTGAAGCCCAGCATGGTGACGCCGGGCAAGGAAACCGGCAAAGCCACCCCCGAACGGGTTGCCGAAGCGACACTGAGCGTGTTCCACCGGGTAGTACCAGCCGCAGTACCGGGAATTTTCTTCCTTTCCGGCGGCCAGACGCCCGAAGAATCCACCGAAAACCTCAATGCCCTGAACAGCTTGGGCTACCATCCCTGGGAGCTGAGTTTCTCCTACGGCCGGGCGCTGCAGGAGCCCGCCCAGAAAGCCTGGGCAGGAAGACTGGAGAACGCCGGGGCATCACAAGCGGCCATGAAAAAAAGGGCCAGACTCAATGGCCTGGCCCGTTCCGGTGATTACACGCCCATGATGGAGAACGAGGGCTAGGCGGCGTTAGTGCTGCGTTGTGAGAGGTCTACCGGTTGATCCAGACAGGCCAGCATCGGTGCCACTTCGCGGATTTTACGGGCCTGGGGCCACAGGGCTTCGGCTTCGGCAAAACCCTGGCGCAGGTAGTTGAGCCATTGCTTGATGCGGCCGGTCACGTATTTGTCTTCCAGGCGGGTTTGCAGGGCGGAAGCGTATTCCCGCACCAGAACCACAGCCTCGGCCCAAGTCATGGATTCCAGTGTTTCACCGTTCTGGGAGGCTTTAATCTGTGCCGCCAGGTCCGGCCGGGCAATCAGGCCCCGGCCGATCATCACATCGTCGCAGCCGGAGACTTTCCGGCAGCGCCAGTAATCGTCCACGGTCCAGATCTCACCGTTGGCAATCACATGACTTTTCACCGCTTCACGCACTTTGGCGATTTCTTCCCAGTAAGCGGGTGGCTTGTAACCATCCACCTTGCTGCGGGCGTGAATAACAATCTCGGAGGCGCCGGCCGCTTCCAGAGCCTGGCCACAGGACACGCCCATGGAACGGTCGTCATAGCCCAGTCGCATCTTGGCTGTGACCGGAATATCCGCAGGCACAGCTTTACGAACGGCTGCGGTGATCTCATACATCAGCTCCGGCTCGCGCATCAGTACACAGCCGCCCTTATGCTTGTTCACGGTCTTGGCCGGGCAGCCGAAGTTGATGTCCACCTGCCCTGCTCCCAGCTCGGCGGCCTTGGCCCCATGACGGCCCATCATTTCAGCGTTGGAGCCCAGCAGTTGAACGGCCACGGGCGTGCCCACTTCCGTCAGCGCGTTGTTGTAAAGTTCCGGGGCGTACTTGTAGAAAATCCGGGGCGGCAACATGCCGTGGGTCACGCGAATAAATTCCGTCACGCACCGGTCAATCCCGCCGACTTTGGTCAGGGTTTCACGGATGGGTGCGTCGACCAGCCCTTCCATCGGGGCAAGGATGATTCGCATGAAGGCTCCAGGAACTGAGAGAAATGAATCAGAGTAGCTGATCAAAAATCAGGCGAAGCGGATTGTAAGGAATTCGGGGGGAAGTTGGTAGCCGGGCATCCCTAAACAGGATGCCCGGCTGGTTACTGCGGGTTTACTTCTTCACGTCAAAGCGGTCGTTGTTCATGACCTTGGTCCAGGCAGCAACGAAGTCCTTCACAAACTTCTCTTCGTTGTCGTCCTGGGCATACACCTCTGCGTAGGAACGCAGGATGGAGTTGGAGCCGAACACCAGGTCCACACGGGTCGCGGTGAACTTGGTGTTGCCATTCTTACGATCCACGATGTTGTAGGAGTTCTTGCCAGCGGGCTCCCAACGGTTTGCCATGTCGGTGAGGTTCACGAAAAAGTCGTTGGTCAGCTTGCCAACGCGGTCCGTGAACACACCGTGCTTGGTGTCGCCGTGGTTGGTACCGAGTACACGCATACCACCGAGGAGGACTGTCATTTCCGGTGCGGTCAGGCCCATCAGCTGGGCGCGATCCAGAAGCATTTCTTCCGGTTTGACCACGTACTCTTTCTTCTGCCAGTTCCGGAATCCATCGGCCAACGGTTCCAGTGGCTCGAAAGATTCCGCATCGGTCATCTCATCAGTTGCATCGCCACGACCCTTCAGGAAAGGCACGTGCACTTCATGACCGGCTGCTTTCGCAGCTTTTTCGACACCCAGGTTACCACCGAGCACGATCACGTCAGCGATGCTGGCACCGGTGTCGGCAGAAATCTGCTCATACACCTTCAGTACCTTGGCCAGGCGCTGCGGCTCGTTGCCTTCCCAGTCCTTCTGCGGAGCCAGGCGAATCCGGGCGCCGTTGGCACCACCGCGCATATCAGAGCCACGGAAGGTACGGGCGCTGTCCCAGGCCGTTGTGATCAGCTCATTAAGGCTCAGGCCAGCTTCGTCGATCTTCGCTTTGACCACTTCCTCAATATAGTTGGTCTCACCCTGGGGAATCGGGTCCTGCCAGATCAGGTCTTCGGCCGGCACATCCGGGCCGATGTAGCGTGATTTCGGTCCCATATCCCGGTGCGTCAGCTTGAACCAGGCTCGGGCGAAGCAGTCCTTGAAGTATTCAGGGTCTGCCATGAACTTTTCGCAGATAGGCCGAAATGCGGGATGCATTTTCATGGCCATATCAGCATCGGTCATCATGGGCTTGACACGCTTGGAAGGATCGCTGGCGTCAACCGGCATGTGCTCTTCTTTAATATCGACCGGCTCCCACTGGTTGGCACCCGCCGGGCTCTTGGTCAGCTCCCACTCGTAGCCGAACAGCAGATCGAAGTAACCCATGTCGAACTGGGTTGGATTGGTGGTCCAGGCGCCTTCGATACCAGAAGTCACGGCGTTGGACGCCTTACCACCCATATTCGGGTTCATCCAGCCAAAGCCCTGATTTTCCACATCGGCCGCTTCTGGCTCGGGGCCAAGGGCTCCTGCATCACCGTTACCATGGGCCTTACCGACGGTATGACCACCGGCGGTCAGGGCAGCGGTTTCCTCAGCGTTCATTGCCATGCGGGCAAAGGTTTCAAGCACCTGGTCGCCGGTCTTGATCGGATCAGGGTTGCCATTCACGCCTTCAGGGTTCACATAGATCAAGCCCATCTGAACAGCGGCCAGCGGATTTTCCAGGGTGTCTGGCTTTTCAACGTTCTCGTACCGGTTGTCTGATGGCGCCAGCCATTCTTTCTCAGCTCCCCAGTAGATGTCTTTCTCAGGGTGCCAAATGTCCTGGCGGCCGTAGGAGAAGCCGAAGGTTTTAAAGCCCATGGATTCGTACGCAACATTCCCGGCCAGGATAAACAGATCAGCCCAGCTTACCTTGTTGCCGTATTTTTTCTTTAGCGGCCACAGCAATCGACGAGCCTTGTCAAGATTGCCGTTATCTGGCCAGGAGTTCAGCGGGGCAAAGCGCTGGTTACCGGTGCCACCGCCTCCACGACCATCGGCAAGACGGTATGTACCCGCAGCGTGCCAAGCCATCCGGATCATCAGACCGCCGTAATGGCCCCAGTCTGCCGGCCACCAATCCTGACTGCTTGTCATCAGCTCATGCATATCCTTTTCGAGCGCTTCGTAATCCAGCTTTTTTACTTCCTCGGAGTAATCGAAGTCTTCGCCCATCGGATTAGTCTTGCGGTCGTGCTGGTGCAGGATGTCGAGGTTCAGGTTCTCCGGCCACCAGTTTGTATTGTCTTGCCCATGCGCGGTGCTTCCTCCGTGCATTACCGGGCACTTACCGCCAGAGTTATTATCAGACATAGCACTCTCCTGTTTTCGTCGTTTGGACATTCAGTCTTTCTTATCAGGGCACCACTTAATATAGATCACTCACGTTTGCCTGCTTGAATCTTTCCTAACGCCAGCATAGTGCGTGACTATAAACGCCCCTAAAGTTCCGGGATGTGAGGTCAAGATACGCCGGAACCATGATTAGTAACAATTAATTAGAAATAACCTGGCGAAAGATTTTAGTTATCAAAAATATTTCTCATTGCCAACAAAAAAGGGGCGGTGATTTGCTCACCAGCCCCTTTTTCTCAACCACAGTAACGATCGCTATCAGTTCGCCAGTTCCAGCAACAACCGGTTCAGACGGCTGACATAGGCACCGGGATCTTTCAGCTGTTCACCGCTGGCCAATGTGGCCTGATCGAACAGAACCGCAGACAGCTCCTTGAAGCGCTCCTCGCCCTGCTCGGTTTCCAGGCGCTGCACCAGCGGGTGGTCCACGTTGATTTCAAAGATCGGCTTGCTCTCCGGCACTTTCTGGCCGGCAGCTTCCATGATCTTCTTCATCTGGGCGCCCATATCGAACTGGCCCACTACCAGACACGCCGGCGAATCGGTCAGGCGGTTGGTTACCCGCACTTCCTGCACCTGGTCGTCCAACACCTTCTTGATGCGCTCCAGCAGATCCTTGTGCTCTTTGGCGGCTTCTTCCTGGTGCTTCTTGTCTTCCTCGGTTTCCACTTCACCCAGGTCGAGATCACCACGGGCAACATCCTGGAACTGCTTGCCGTCGTACTCGTTCAGATAGCCCATCATCCACTCATCGATACGATCCGTCAGGATGAGTACCTCGATGCCTTTCTTACGGAATACTTCCAGATGCGGGCTGCTCTTGGCGGCCGCGAAGTTGTCACCGGTGATGTAGTAGATCTTTTTCTGGCCGTCTTTCATCCGGCCGATGTACTCGTCCAGAGAGACGTTCTGGGTCGACTCACCAGTGTGGGTAGAGGCAAACCGCAGCAAGCCGGCAATTTTCTCGCGGTTGCTGAAGTCTTCGGCCGGGCCTTCTTTCAGCACGGTGCCGAACTCGTCCCAGAAGCCCTGGTATTCATCACCCTCTTTCTTGGCCACCTTCGACAACATGTCCAGCACCCGCTTGGTCATGGCGGTGCGGATGCTCTCCACGGTGCTGTCGTTCTGCAGGATTTCCCGCGATACGTTCAGGGACAGATCGTTGGAATCGATTACGCCCTTGGCGAACCGAAGGTACAGCGGCAGGAACTGCTCGGCGTCGTCCATGATGAATACACGCTGAACATACAACTTCAGGCCACGGGGCGCTTCCCGGTTATACAGGTCAAACGGCGCACGCTTGGGGATATACAACAGGCTGGTGTAGTCCAGCTTGCCTTCCACCTTGTTGTGGGACCAGGTGAGCGGGTCCTCGAAGTCGTGGGCAATGTGCTTGTAGAACTCCTTGTACTCTTCGTCCTTGATCTCGGTCCGGGGCAACGTCCACAGGGCGGTGGCATCGTTGACCGTCTCTTCTTCGCCCTTCTTGTCCTCTTCCTCGGATTCAGACTTCATCACCACCGGGAAGGAGATGTGATCAGAGTACTTCTTCACCAGGCTGCGCAGCTTCCAGCCATCGGCAAACTCTTTGTCTTCGGCTTTCAGGTGCAGCACGATTTCGGTACCGCGCTGTTCACGGCTCACCGGCTCGATGGTGAACTCGCCATCGCCCTTGGACTCCCAATGCACACCCTCTTCGACCGGTGCACCGGCACGGCGGGTGAATACATCTACCTTGTCCGCCACGATGAAGGCAGAGTAGAAGCCCACACCAAACTGGCCGATCAGCTTGCTGTCTTTCTTTTCGTCACCCGACAACTGCTTGAGGAACTCTGCAGTACCGGAGCGGGCGATGGTGCCAAGGTTGGCAATCACATCGTCACGGGTCATACCGATGCCGTTGTCGGCAATGGTGATGGTGCCGGCGTCTTTGTCGTAATCCAGGCGGATTTTGAGTTCGGAATCGCCTTCGTAGAGTTTGTCGTCTTTCAGGGCGGCGAAGCGGAGTTTGTCTTCGGCGTCTGAGGCGTTTGAGATGAGCTCACGAAGGAAGATTTCCTTGTTCGAGTACAGAGAGTGGATCATCAGGTGAAGCAGTTGCTTCACTTCGGTCTGGAATCCTAGTGTCTCTTTGTTGGTTTCTACCGTCATGGCTGTGTTTTCTCCTGCTTTTTGCTTTGGGTGGAGCGGCAGGGCCGGGCTACGGCTTCCAAAACACGCTCCTTGCGGCACATCCATGTGGCGCTTGGGCTCCGCCATCCATGGCTCCGCACAGTTTTGGAAGCCGTAGCCCGGCCCCGCCACCCAACATCTCGGTTAGGCCGGTTTCAGCACGGAGTCTGGGCGAGCGTGAGGGGGATGGCTTTCCGAAACCGTGCGGAGCCATGGATGGCGGAGCCGAGCGTACACGGACGTATTCACAGCGTGTTTCGGAAAGCCATCCCCCTCACGCTTGCCTGCACCAGTGCAGAAAAGTCTGACTCCAGAAATGGGGGTAAGCCGGAGCATTTCAACCCCGGCCAGAACCAATTCAGTCTTCGAGAAGGAAGTGCGCGCGGGCCGTGGCTATGGGCTGGGAACGGGATTTTTGCCAGGCGGTGATCATTACGTTGGCTACCCGGTTGCCCTGGCGGGTCAGGCGGCATTCGGCATAGGTTTCGCGGTTGAGGCCGGCGCGCAGGTAGTCGAGAGAGAAGTCGACAATTCGCGGCATTCTGAACGTGTCCTGGGACATCATCAGGTAGATCGCCGCAGACATTTCCATAAAGCCCCCAATCACGCCACCGTGGATGGCTGGCAGGATGGGGTTGCCGAGGTTTTCTTCTTTCTTGGGCAAGCGGAAAATCAGGTCGTCACCGAAGCGCTCGCACTGCAGGCCGATCCACTTGGCGTAGGGTACGGCGTCGAGCATTCTGGAGAAGTCGCCGCTTTCCCGGGTGTGCTTGAGGATTTCCGGGTCGGTCATTCGGCGCCTCCGGTGATCAGGTCGCGGTAGCTTTTAGGTGTGGCCTCTTTCCCGATGCGCATGAAGGTGCCCACGCAGTTGGCGATGGTTTCGCCGCCTTCCTGGTAGGCTTCGCAGCGGGTGAAGATGATGTTCTTGGTGATCTTGTAGGTTTCGGCCCGGGCGAAGACCGGTTTATGGGGTTCTGCCGGGCGCATGTAATCTACCCGCAAGTCCAGGGTCGGGCAGAGTTCGAATTCATCCAGTGCGCAGATCATCACCGAGCCGGAGGTGGTGTCCATCAGGGTGGTGATGGCGCCACCGTGGATCACGCCGGTGTCCGGGTTACCGATGATTTTGTCACTGTAGGGCAGTTCCATGACCAGGTAGCCCTCACCCGCTTCCCGTGCGGTCAGGCCCAGTTCCCGGGCCTGGTTGAGCGTGTTCACAAACCGGTTCACCCGGTTAATTCGGGTTTCGTCATTCATTCAGGAAAATCCTGCAGGTCAGTTTTTCGTTTTTGCATCGTCACCCGTGCGGGCGGGGGTGGCTTCTTCAAATACTTTGCCGGCACGCAAGGATGCCAGCGCATCAGAGTGGAATTCCCTGCGGTAGAGCACGTATACCACCAGCGTCGCCGCCGCAATCAGGGCCAGCGGGTGTATGAACCAGGCCACCACGGCGAGCGCATAGTAATAGGAACGCAGGCCAAGGTTAAAGGTATCGCCCGCCTGGTTGCAGATGGCGCCGGCACTGCGGGCAAAGGCCTCCCTCGCCGCCGGGCTGGTTTTGCTGTCGTCGGGCATGGGGGCGCTGCCGATCATCACCGCCACGAAGTTGTACATGCGCATCGACCAGGTGAATTTAAAGAAGGCATAGACAAACACCACCATAAGCACCACCAGCCGCAACTCCCAGATTTCCCGGGAAGGCACTACGCCGAACGGCATGGTAGCGAACACTTCCATGGCTTCACTGGTGTACCCCAGTGCCGTGATGATACCCGCAAGGATCAGCAGGCAACTGGAGGCAAAGAACGCACCGTTGCGCTCAAGGTTACCCACCACAGAGGCATCGGAGATGCGGTTGTCCCGCTTGAGCATCACCCTCATCCAGTCTTCCCGGTAGAGGTCCAGCGTGTTGGAGAGGCAAGACCGGGAATCCGCCCGGTTACGGGAGTACCAGGTATAGCCGCCCCAGCAAGCCAGAAACCAGATCAGTGCCAGAAAATCCAGGTAATGCGTTGTCACAGGTAGCGGTATCCGGGCCAATTTCGGTGATTATTCAATGTGCTGATATGATACGCCAAGGCTGGTGGCCCGGCCACATTCCCGCCAGTACAGGCGAGGAAACCACCGCCCGGCTGTGCTAAAAAAAACAGCATCATCATGAATGGCCGGCCTCTTAACAGGACGTTGGTTACTGACCAATCAAGGAGTAAAACGTGATTTCCGGATCTCTCGCCCGTTTGTGTGTCGTTCTTTCTTTGCTGTTTGCCCTGGCGGGCTGCGCCGTGAATCCGGTGACCGGCAAGAAGCAGCTGTCCCTGATCTCGGAAAGCGAAGAACTCGCTCTGGGCGCAGAACAGTATAGCCCTACCCAACAAACCCAGGGCGGGCAGTTCTACATTGACCCTGAGCTGACGGTGTACGTTCGGGAAGTCGGCATGAAGATGGCGCAGGTCAGTGATCGTCCGGACCTCCCCTACGATTTCGTGGTGCTGAACAACAGTGTACCCAACGCCTGGGCCCTGCCGGGGGGCAAGATTGCCATCAACCGGGGGCTGTTGGTGAAGCTTGAAGACGAAGCCCAGCTGGCCTCGGTACTGGGCCATGAAATTGTTCACGCTGCGGCCCGCCACAGCGTTCAGCGCATGCAGCAAGGCATGCTGATCAGTGCAGGCATGGCGGGGATCGGCATTGCGGTCTCTGACAACGAGTGGGCAAGCCTGATTATGGGAGGCGCCGCCGTTGGCGCACAGCTGGCGCTGGCACGGTACAGCCAGGGCGACGAACTGGAATCGGATGCCTATGGCATCGAATACATGAAAGCCGCAGGCTATGATCCCCAGGCCGCCGTGGAACTCCAGGAAATTTTCCTCCAACTCTCCGACGGCCGGGAGAGCAACTGGCTGAGCGGGCTGTTTGCCAGCCACCCGCCCTCCGCCCGTCGGGTGGAGGCGAACCAGCAACTGGTGCAGGAACTCGGTGGGGGCGGCTACCGGGGCCGGGACGTGTACCAGCGCCGGATTGCCAAAATCAAACAACTCCAACCCGCCTACGATGCCCACGACAAAGCCATGAAACTGGCGTCCGAGGGGGATTACGAGGCAGCCCTGGCTTCGGTAAACCAGGCCATTAAGGCAGAACCCCGTGAAGCCATGTTCTATGCCCTGCGTGGCCGCATCTACAAGGCACAGGACCAGGCTGAGAAAGCCCGTGCCGACTTCGACAAAGCCGTCTCGCTGTATCCGGAAATGTTCGAGTACCAGCTTTACAACGGCCTGAACGAGCTGCAACTGAACAACCTCACCAAAGCCCGCGAACACCTTGAACGGGCGAACCAGGTGGTGCCCACCTCTATCGCTTACCTGCGGCTGGGCGATATTTCCCGGCAGCAAGGGCGGAGAGATGAGGCGGTGCAATACTATGCAGCCGCTGCCGAAGCCGGTGGAGATGTGGGCGAGGAAGCCAGGCGTAAACTCGCCGCCATGACCAACTGACGGCAACGCCGCAAGCCCGGGAACCGGAGGCCACAAGCCTCCGGTTTTTTTGTGCCCGGTCAATTTGCCAGCCTGACGCGGAGTTCGTGTCACTGAATGCATTGACTTCTAGAGCAATAACTCTAAAAATCACTGAAACCAACAACAACCGGATTGCGAACATGCTCCTCAAGCGACTCCAACCGATGATGTTTCAGGCCAGGCGTAATTATGTGGAACTGATGTTCCAGGTAATGGGCCGGGCACTGCAGGCGATCAGTGACGTAGACGAACCCACCCGCGAAGAAGTCCGCGCCCTGCCCGAAGGTTTTCTGTTCGAGATGCAGGTTATGCCCAACGGACCAAAACTGATTGTGGAACACACCGGCGACGGCAAATTACACTTTCACGGTGACACCGCCCCGCGCCCCGTGGACCTGTCTATCCAGTTCAAACACATGGCCCACGCGTTCCTGGTGTTGTCGTTCCAGGAGAAAACCTCCGTTGCCTTCGCCAACGACCGCATGCTGGTAGATGGCGATGTCAGCTACGCCGTGCGTATGACCCGGGTGCTGAACCGCCTTGAGTCGTTCATCCTTCCGAAACTGGTGGCACAGCGGGCCGTCAAGGAATACCCCGCAGACCTCCACCTGCCGGAGAAGCTCATGAGCTCAGCCCGCATCTACCTGAAAGTTGCCACCCAATTTGTCGAGACAGTGAGAGCATAATGACTAACAAATACTACGAGTTCTTCTGCCCGGTAAAAGTGATTGCCGGTAAAGCCGCCCTGGAGCATATTCCGTACGAACTGACCGGGCTTGCTGCCAAGCGGCCAATGATTATTACCGACAAGGGTGTGCGGGCCGCCGGCCTGCTGGACCCGGTGATTGCAGCCTGTGAAGAGAGCGGGCTGGAGATTGTGTCTATCTATGACGATGTGCCGCCGGATTCCTCCACGACCGTGGTAAGGGACATCGCCGCTGTTTATCGCAAGGAAAAATGCGACTCCATCATTGCCGTCGGTGGCGGATCCGCCATCGATACCGGAAAGGCCGTCAACATCCTGGTGTCCGAGGGTGGCGATGACATTGCCAGGTACACCGGCGCGGGCGTGCTCAAACATCCGCTCAAGCCCTTCTTCGTAGTACCCACAACTGCCGGCACAGGCTCCGAGGTTACCTCGGTGGCGGTCATTACCGACGAAAAGAAAGGCGTCAAGCTGCCGTTCACCTCCAGCTTCCTGCTGCCGAATGCCGCGATTATCGACCCGCGCATGACCCTGACGCTGCCGCCGCACATTACCGCGGCCACCGGCATGGACGCCCTTACCCATGCGGTTGAAGCCTTCACTTGCATGGCCAAGAATCCGTTAAGCGACGCCTACGCCACCGCCGCCATCAAGAAAATCAGCCAGTCCCTGCTGGGGGTGATGGACAACCCGAAAGACCAGGACGGCCGGCTGGAGCTGGCACAGGCCTCAACCATGGCCGGCATTGCCTTCTCCAACTCCATGGTAGGGCTGGTGCACTCCCTGGGGCACGCCACCGGTGCCATCTGCCACCTGCCTCACGGCCTGTGCATGAGCCTGTACCTGCCGTACGTGCTGGAGTTCAACCTTGAAAGCATCCGGGAGCCCCTGGGCGAGCTGCTGCTGTATCTGGAGGGCCCGGAGGTCTATTCTGCCACTCCGGCTTCCCGCCGTGCCGAAGCCAGCATCTCCGCCACCCGCAAGCTTCGTGATGCCCTGCACAAGCGCTGTGAGTTGCCCCGTACCCTGAAGGAAACCGGCAAGGTACTGGAAACCCAAATGGAGGAGATTGCCCGCCAGGCACTGGACGACGGCTCCATCATGTTCAACCCCAGAGAGGTGACCCTCGAGGACGCATTGAGCATTCTCCGCCGGGCCTGGGCCTGAACACGGATTCAAAATCATTGAAACAAACGGATAAAACGGTAATATTTAGCAAGCGCACTGGCAGGGAGTTGGCCGGATAAGTGCATTTTCAAAGCATAGGCCGCTTCCACCAGAGTTTCTTGCGATGACTAAACTGATCCGACACCTCAAGAGCATTGGTTTCCGGACACTCTCCGGGCTGATAACCGCAGGCTGCTTTTCCATGGAAGCCCATAGCGGAGAAACCGGCCCGGGCGTTTTCCACTTCAACGTCTCCCCTAACGGCTACCCCCCGTACCTGATCGTCCAGGACTCCGAGCCTGCCGGTATTATGTGGGATGTAGTGGAACTGATTGTTCCGCGACTCGGCTACCAGGTCGAGCCGCGAAAGATACCGCGTAAACGGGTAGACCAGATGCTGGAAGACGGGTACATCGATGGCACGCCCAGAGCCATCGAATGGACCGAAGAACCGGAAAAGTTTCTGTTCACGGATCCTGTTGTAAATGTGGAAGAAGTGTTTTTCTTTCCTGAAGTTTCAGACCTGGATTTCGAACATCCCAGCGACCTTTTCGGGAAAACCGTGGTGACTCACCTGGGCTACCTCTATCCCACCCTGGCCCCCTATTTCGAAGACCAGCGTATCCGGCGCTTTGACGTTTCCCGTGACCGTGACATGTTCCGCTTCCTGCAACACGGCGACCGATTCGATACTGCGCTGGCAGACCGCCTGGTGGGCAAGTGGATACTGAGAAATGAAGGCATGGCGGATGAGTTCAGAAGCTCGGACAAAGCCATCAGCCAGTATGGATTCCGGCTGATGTTGCGGCCTGACTGGACGGATTTCGCCGAATCATTCAACCGGGAACTGGAACTGATTCGCGAGAATGGCGAACTGGACGCCATTCTCGCCAATTACCGCTAAAACACCGTCATTGCCGGCTCACTCGAGCCGGCGCAGCAACAGCATGGGTGACACGCTGAGCACGGGCCGCAACTGCCAGCGGCCAAACAGGGCCAGCAGCAACGCGCTGATCAATGGCACCGGCAGCATCACTTCCCAATGCCACTGAAAACTGCCCTCGAACATTCTCACCTGCAAGGCATAAACCGCCGCTTCCGCCGCCAGCACGCCCAATATCCCGGCAACGAACCCAAGCAAGGCAAACTCGAGCATGGTGCTGCGCACCAGCAGAGATTGTTGGCCGCCCAGCGTCCGCAACAGGGCACCTTCACGCTGACGGTCCCGCAAGGTCGCGCTGACGACCGCCGCCATCACAACCAGTGCCGCCGCAAGAATCAGCGCCAGAATGGCCTCAATGGCCTGGGTGACCTGGCGGACGATATCCTGGATGCGCTCGATAATGTGATCGATCTCCAGCACCGACACGGTGGGAAAACGGCGTGAAAATTCGTTCAGGGCCACCTTGTTGCTGGCCCCCAGGTGGAAACTGGTGATCCAGGTAGCCGGCATGTCGGTCAGGCCGCCGTCCGGGGGAAAGGCAATGTAGAAGTTCGGCTTCATACTGTCCCACTGCACGGTACGGATACTGACGACCGGCTCGGTGACCTGTTCCGAGCCTATGGTAAACGTCAGCCGGTCGCCAAGTTCCAGCCCCAGCCTTTCCGCCAGCTCGGCTTCCACCGAGACCCCCTCGGTTACGCCCCCAGCAAACCACTCGCCTTCCACAATCCGGTTGTCTTCGGGCAGGTCTTCCATCCAGGTCAGGTTCAGCTCCCGGTTAAGCGCGTTAATTCGCTCATCCTTACTGACCGCTTCTTTCACAGGCTGGTCGTTCAGTTCGGTCAAACGGCCACGAACCATGGGATAGACGGTGTCCAGGGGCGATCCCTGCTGCGCCCAATAGGCATCAACCTCATCCACCGTGTCCGGCGCTATGTTTATCAGGAAGTGATTGGGAGCATCGTCCGGAAGCTGGGCCTGCCAGTCGTCCAGCAGGGACGAACGGACCAGCACCAATGTCGCTGCCAGCATCAGGGTCATGGCAAATACCGCCATTTGCGCCATGCTGGCCTGCCGGTGCCGGTAAAGGCCAACAAGGGCCAGGCGCCAGGCGTTGCCACCACCTCGCACTTTGCGCAGCACCGAGACCATCAACCAGCCAACCAGCCCCAGCACTGCCAGCAATAACACCAGCCCGCCCAGCAGCGATGCCACCAGGGCCAGTTCGCCGGCATACATCCACACCAGCCCGAAGATAGCCAGCACGGCGATGATCAGATCCGGAATGGCTTCCCGGCCGGTTTCCCCGGGCTGGGAGCGCAGCACCCGCATAGCCGGCACATTGCGCAGGCGGCGAACCGGCGGGTACGCGAAGGCGAACAAGGATACCAGCGCGGTCAGCAGCGCCGGCGCCAGGGCGGCGGGGTCGAGATATATATCAACCGGGCGCTCCAGCACACTGCCAAGCATCCTGGCCAGCAGCCAGAACAGCGGCAGCGCCAGCACCAGCCCACCAATAATGCCCGCCACGCCCCACAGGGCCAGGCGGCGAAGGTACAATCGGCCGATGCCCTTACCTGTGAGCCCCAGCGTCTTCAGCAGTGCCACCGTGTCCCGTTGCGACAATGCATACTGGCGACTGGCCACGGCAACCGCCACCGCTGCCAGCAGAACCGCCAGGCTGCCGCCAAGCAGCAGGAAGCGTTCGGCCCGCTCAAGGGAGCGGGAGAAGGTTTCGCCATCCCTCACGCCTTCCCATTCATGGCTCGGCTCCAGTTGCGGCTCCAGCCACTGGTAGTAATCGTTTAACAGGTTTTCGGCACCGGCAAACAGATAGATGTATTCCACCCGACTGCCTTCCTGAAGCACCCCGGTAGCCGGCACATCGTCTACGTGCATCATCACCCGGGGCGCCAGCGATGAAAGCCGGAAACCGCCATCGGGCTCACGTAAAAGCAGGTTTGAGATCTCAAGTTTCAGGTTGCCGACTTCCAGCGTGTCGCCAACGTCCAGCTCCAGCAAACGCAGCAGGCGCGGGTTGATCCAGATCTCGCCTTTGGCAGGGCCAGACCCCACAATTGAGCGAGTACCCTCGGCACGGGATTGCACTTCAATGTCACCGCGCAGCGGATATTCGTCGCTGACCGCTTTTACCGACACCAGCTGAAAACCGCTTTCGCCGAACACCATGGTGGAAAATTCGATCATCTGGCCGGTTTCGATGCCACGATCACGCGCTTCCTCAATCCAGCCTGCCGGCACCGGCCGGCCGTTTTCCGCTTCCAGCTGGCGATCAGCCGCCAGGAAGGAGCTGGCCGAAGATACCAGCGTGCGCTGCAACTGGCTGGCAAACAGGGCGATGGTGGCCACCGTGGCCACGGCGATAATCAGGGCAACCAGGACCACCCGAACGTCTCGTTCGCGCCAGTCCCGGCTGACTGACATGAGCTTCTGTGATGCGGCCATCAGCCAGACACCTCTTCCATCAGCTCCGGCTCGGTGAGCACGCCCGCTTCAATATGCAGTTGCCGGCCACAGCGGGCCGCCAGGCGGTCATCGTGAGTGACCATCACCAGTGTGGTGCCCTGCTCCCGGTTCAGGTCCATCAGCAGGTCGGACACTGCCTGGCCGGTGCGGTTGTCGAGGTTACCGGTGGGTTCATCGGCAAACAGGATCACAGGATCGGAAGCAAACGCCCGGGCAATTGCCACCCGCTGCTGCTCGCCGCCGGAGAGCTGCCGGGGCGTGTGGCTCAGCCGCTCACCCAGGCCAACCCGTTCCAGCAGTTCCCGGGCCCGTTTCTCCGGCGCTTCGATGCCGGCAAGCTCCAGCGGCAGCATGACATTTTCCAGGGCACTCAGGGCCGGCAACAGCTGGAACGACTGGAACACGAAGCCCACTCGCCGGGCCCGCAGCCGGGCGCGTTCGTCCTCGCTCAGACGGCTTATTTCAGAGCCGTCCAGCTCGACCTTGCCTTCGCTGGGGGTATCCAGGCCCGCCAGCAATCCGAGTAACGTGGTTTTGCCGGAACCGGAGCGGCCAACAATGGCTACGGACTCTCCCCGATTGATTTCCAGATTGACCCCCTGCAAGATCGTCAACGTATCAGCTTCCAGGCTGACCTTGTGGGTCAGCTCTGTTACGCGCAGCATCGGGCTGGTATCGGTTTTACTGAGATCCGTCATCTGGTTCACGGTTGCTCCGTTGTCTGGTTCTGGATGTTCATGAATTGTTTAAGGGTATACGACTTTACTATGCATACGATATCCACGTTCGTCAGATCATTGGTCATCGCAGCGTTTGCCATGGTGTCGCTGCCGGTTCTGGCCAGCCAGAACACCCTTCTGGTGGTCGGCGACAGCATCAGTGCCGCCTACGGCGTACCCTCTGAAACCGCGTGGGTAGAGCTGCTCAGGGAGCGGCTGTCCGGACAAGGGCTGGACTGGCAGGTCGTGAATGCCAGCATCAGCGGCGAAACCACAGACGGCGGCCTTCGTCGCCTGCCGGGGCTGCTGGAGAAGAATGATCCGGATATCGTCGTGATCGAGCTGGGTGGTAACGATGGCCTCCGGGGGTTTCCGCCAAACGTGATCGAGTCCAACCTGGCCGGGATGATTGAGCTGGCACAGGATTCCGGCGCGGTTCCGTTGTTGGTGGGAATGCAGATTCCGCCAAACTACGGCCAGCGCTATACCCGGATGTTTGCCGATCTGTTCCCGACCTTGTCTGACCGCTACGGGGTCCCTTTGGTTCCGTTTTTCCTAGACGGAATCTACGACCAGGACGGATTAATGCAGGGCGATGGCATTCACCCTACCGAGGAGGCCCAGCCTTTGTTGCTGGACAATATCTGGCCGAGGCTGGAACCCCTGGTTGCCGACTAGCTTCCAACAAACATTAACGCCCGGCGCTCTGACCAGTAATAACCGTCCTTCGCATGCTCCACAAAGCCCACGTGCCCTCCCCACTTGGGCACTTCCAGCTTCACATAGGAACCCAGCACTTTCTTTGAATCCGGGAAACAGGCCGGTGACAGGAAAGGGTCGTCTGCGGCGTTGATCATCAGCGAAGGTACACGGATATCTTTCAACCGGAACAGAGCCGAGCAATTCTCCCAGTAGTCCTGCGCATCTTTGAAACCATGCAGGGGGGCGGTGTAGCGGTTATCGAATTCATGGAAGTTATGGATATCCCTGAAACCACTCACATCGATCAGATCGGGAAATAATTCGGATTTTTCCTGCATTTTCCCATGCAGATCGTTCAAAAATCGCTGCATGTAGATCCTGCGACTGGGCAAGGCGAGCATGTCGGCGCTGCCGGCGAGATCTGCCGGTACTGAATAGACCACCGCACCACTGATGCGGCTGTCTACCTGTTCACCCTGCTGACCGAGATACAGGAGCGTCAGGTTGCCGCCCATACTGAAACCACTCAGGAACAGGTTCTGGTAGTTTTTGCCCAGGGCGTGGTTGATCACGATTTCCAGGTCTTCCGTAGCACCGCTGTGGTAAAACCGGGGCTGACGGTTCATCACGCCTCCGCAGGAGCGGAAGTTCCAGGCCAGCACATCCCAGCCAGCCGCCATCAGCGCCCGGGCCAGGCCCAGTACATAGGGGCGCCGGCTGTGGCCTTCCAGTCCGTGGGAAATAATAGCCAGGCGGTTGCTGTTCTGGTGATACCAGTCCAGATGGAGCTGGTCGTCGTCCGGGGTGCTGATCACTTCGGTTTCTGGCTCCGGCATCTGCACCTTGCGGAACAGCGTGGGCCAGATGGACTGCACGTGTCCGTTACGCAGCCAGACCGGTGGGCGATAGCGGTTTTTGGCACTTCTGTGCAAATTTTGACCTTTCATTTCAGATGGTTGACGAACCTGATCAAAGCGCTTAATATGCGCGCCACGTTGATGATGTTCCCCGATAGCTCAGTTGGTAGAGCAACGGACTGTTAATCCGTTTGTCCCTGGTTCGAGCCCAGGTCGGGGAGCCACTTATTCCGAAAAGCCGCTGATTGTTTCAATCAGCGGCTTTTTACTTTCTGCCTCAGAATACTTCTTCCCGCTGCATGAATTCCTTCAACACCTGGTACAGGGTGTAGCCGTCCTGGGTACCAATGAGTTCCCGAATGGAATGCATGGCAAATTGCGGCACACCGATATCCAGGGTCGTTACCCCCAGATTGCCGGCGGTCAGCGGGCCGATGGTGCTGCCACAGCCCATGTCACTGCGCACCACAAAGGTCTGGTGCGGCAGGCTGAGTTCGTCACTGATGTGACGATACAAAGCGGCTGAGCGGCTGTTGGTGGCGTAACGCTGGTTGTGGTTAATCTTGATCACCGGGCCCTGGTTCAGGATCGGACCATGGTTCTCATCGTGCTTGTCCATAAAGTTAGGATGCACGCCGTGGGCGTTGTCGGCCGAGATCATCATGGAACGGGCGATGGCCCTGCCCTTTCCGGCACCACACCAGCGCTCCAGCACAGAACCAAGGAACGGCCCCTGGGCGCCTTCGGCCGACATGCTGCCCACTTCTTCGTGGTCGTTGCATACCAGCAAGGCCGCCTGGTCTCCGGACGTATCCAACAACGCCTGCAGGCCGATGTAACAGCTCAGAAGGTTGTCCAGCCGCGCAGAGGCCAGGAACTCTTCCCGCAGGCCAACGTAGGAAGCGCCCTGGGCGTCATAGAAGCTCAGCTCATAACCCAGCACCTTGCGGACTTTCAGGCCGGATTCACTGGCAATCTGCTCCCGCAACAGGTCGGTAAAAGCCGTGGTATCCGTCTCTGGAACCTGCATGACGACCGGTGGCAGGTCGGTCTGGGCGTTGACCGAACGATTGCTGTTGGCCTCCCTGTCCAGGTGAATAGCCAGGCTGGGGATAATGGCCACAGGCTTGCGGAAGTTCACCAGGGTGTCCTGCACCTTGCCGGACTCATCCAGCACGGTTACCCGGCCTGCCAGGGACAGGTCCCGGTCAAACCAGGGGTTCAGCAACACACCGCCATAGACTTCTACCCCGAGCTGGAAGAAACCTTTGCGGCGGATCTCCGGTGTCGGCTTTACCTTCAGGCAGGGGCTGTCGGTGTGGGCACCGACCATACGAACACCGGAGCTGACCACGTCATTCTTTCCGGTACGGAAGGCAATAATGGATGAGCCGTTGCGAATGGCGTAGTAACCTTTGCCCTGCTCCAGCGCCCACTCTTCACGTTCATCCAGCTGCTGAAAACCTGCGGCATCGAGGCGGGTTTTCATGGTATTCACGGCATGCCAGGGCGTGGGTGAGGCGTTCAGAAATTCAATCAAGTCATTATTAAATTCAGTGTGTTCCATGATCTTCCTGATTGCATGATAATGGCTGCTACAGTATGGCACGAAGCCGGCAATGCTCCTACAGCGTGCGCCGTCAGTGACTATACTCACCCAACAATATTTACCGGAGTCGCCCGTGTCGATACCCCGCTTTCTGGACATCGAATACTGCCAGACCGAAGACGCCCTGTTTCCCGTTGCCATTGCCTGGTCGCTTGCAGATGGCCAGATGAAAACCGTGGTGATCACGCCGGAAGAATCCTGGCTTCCGGAAGACGGGGATCTGGGGGATATCGATCTGCTGTACCTGGAAGAACAGGGCGTACCGCTACTGGAACTGGTACAAGAGCTGCACCAGGACCTGCCGGACCAGACAGTTTACGTAGACGGCATAGACCCGGATGAACTCCTGGTCGACCTGATTTTCAGCGCCGTAAGCCAGGATGCCCCCTTCGAAGTCGCCCCTGTTTCCGAACTGATCTCCGGCCTGGACAGCGAAGCCATCGAAGACCGACGGCGCCAGCTGTTGTTCGATGAAGGCCTTGAACCACAGCTCCCGGAAAACGGCGTCTATGCCCTGCTCCTGCTAGTCCAGGAAGAAGGCCTGCTGGACGACCTGTAAAACCGGCGTTCAGGCGGGGAAGTGTGACCGGCGTCTGCGTAACAACCCGTTACACAAGGCAGAATCTGGCGTCAGTATCCATGACGACAGGACGCCGGACCATAATGAAAAAAATCACATCTCCCCTGCTTTGCGCCAGCCTCGTGACCGCGGTTTTATTCCCGCCGGTTGTATGCGCCCAGGAAGGTGCCGCGTCAGAAACTCCCCGCTCGGACAAACACTACATCGGATTACTGGCCACGGCACTGGAACATCGCTCCATCGGCATTTCCAAGGAAGACGGCTGGGGCCAGGCGGGTACGCTGGTGATCGGTGGCCACCTGAATGACCTGATCCACGCTGAAATCCGCCTGGGCGGTGGCTACAAGGATGCCGAGATCTCCCGAGGTGACCTGAGCCTGGCGATCGACTACTTTGGCAGCTGGTACATGGGGCTGCATTACCCGATTGGTGAGCTCGGTAACGTCTATGCGCAGGCAGGCTTCACCCACGTGAGCGGCGAGGCAACGCTGGACAACCCGGACGCCGATGCCAACGGGCAGTTCCGGGATTACGTGGGAGATTACCCTTCAAGCAGTTTCAGCTTCAGCTGGCTTGCCGGTATCGATTTTGAACTGCTGGATAGCACGTACCTGGTGCTGGAAGGTGGCAAGCTGTTCAAAGATACCGATACCAGTGCCAATGCTTTCCAGTTTTCTTCTGGTATTCGTTTCGAGTTCTGACTCTGCCTAGTATGCTCCGTGCCGGTCCAGGGAGGTTGATACCCCTTTCCTGGAACCGCTACGAGCACATCCCTGTGCGCTTCTCTCCGGCCATCCATGGCCTTCGAAATTCCAGGAAAGGGGTATCAACCTCCCTGAACTCCAACTTCACGAGAGGCTTCAACTTCTAAAACTCAATCCACCAATTTATGCTGAATATGCCAGCAGCGGTGAATCTTCTGATTCCGCTGGAAATCCTTGTCCAGCGTGCTCGCCGTAACCTCTTTTACTTCGAACTCCTGCTCCAGATCTTCATCGAGCTTAAATTTCCGGAAGTTGTTGGAGAAGATCAGTAAGCCATCACTGGATAACCGCTCCATACACTGCCGAACCATGGCGCCGTGATCCCGCTGGATGTCGAGAACGCCGTCCATTCTGGCGGAGTTCGAGAAGGTGGGCGGGTCCATGAAGATCAGGTCGAAGGTCTGGTTGGCGGTTTTGCGGTCGGCCAGCCAGGCCAGGCAGTCGGCCTGTTCCACTACGTGCTTGCGGGAGTCTGTCCGATTCAGGGCCAGGTTGTCCTGCGCCCAGCTAACGTAGGTTTTGGACATATCCAGGCTCAGGGACCGGCTGGCACCGCCAACGGCTGCGTGAACGGTGGCTGCGCCGGTGTAGCAGAACAGGTTCAGGAAGCGTTTGCCCCGGGAATGCTGCTGTATCCAGTGGCGTACCGGGCGGTGATCCAGGAACAGGCCGGTGTCCAGGTAGTCTTTCAGGTTTACTTTCAGGGTGCAGCCGTGTTCGTGCACGTTGAAGTATTCACCGGTTGCGGCCTGTTTTTCATACTGCTTGGTGCCGGTCTGGCGCTGGCGTTGTTTACAGACCAGGTTTTCCGACGCAACTTCCAGCACTTCCGGGATGACCGCCATGGCTTCGGCGAGGCGTTCCCTGGCGGCTTTTTCGTCTATAGATTTCGGAGCCAGGTATTCCTGTACATGCACCCTGCCCTCGTAGATATCGATGGCCAGGGCGTACTCCGGCATATCCGCATCGTACAGGCGGTAGCAGCCAATGTTCTGTTTCCGGGCCCACTGGCCGATGGTTTTCAGGTTTTTCTTCAGGCGGTTGCGCAGCATGTCTGCCCGCTCGGGATTGGCGATCCGGGGCATCACCTGGCCCGGCGCTGCAGGGTCCCGGGGCGTGCGTGCATTTTCCGGCTGGATTTCGAACAACAGCAGTTGTGCCGGCAGCTTGCCGTTGAAGAGCTTATATTGCTTGAAGCTGCGCAGGCCGATGGATTTTCCGAACTCCGGAGCGCCGGTAAACACTGCCAGGCGCCAGCCGGGAAGTTCACGCAGAACCACTTCGCCAAGAGCCTGGTAAAGGCCGGCCAGTTCTTTGCGCTCGCTCAGGCGTTCACCGTAAGGAGGGTTGGTCAGCACCAGGCCCTGTTCGGCCCAGCTTTCCTGCCGGTCAAATCCGGTAACCGGACGAACCTCAACCTGCACAAGGTTATCCAGGCCGGCCCGGCGGATGTTGTTTCGGGCGGTATCGATAACACGGCTGTCCTGGTCGAAACCGGCAAAGGCCGGTATCCGTTTCTGTTTGCCTTCGTGGGCGCGGCGCTCCGCTTCCTGGCGTAGTCCAAGCCAGAGTTCCGGCTGATGGCCAGGCCATTTTTCGAAACCGAAACGCTCGACCCGGCGGCCCGGAGCGATATCCAGGGCCATCAAAGCGGCTTCGATCAGCAGCGTTCCGGAGCCACACATGGGATCAACGAAGTCACCGCCGGCAGCGGCAATGTCCGGCCAGCCGGAACGCATCAGCAAGGCGGCCGCCAGGTTTTCCTTCAGGGGTGCCAGGCCTTTCTCCGTGCGATAGCCCCGCATGTGCAGGCTGTGGCCACTGAGGTCGAGCCCCACCGCCAACCGGCCCCGGTTCAGGCGGGCAGAAATGGTCACGTCCGGGTCTTTCGGTGCGACGGACGGCCGTGGCATGCCGGCACCGCGGATGCTGTCAACGATACCGTCTTTGACTTTCTGGGCACCAAACTGGGTGTTACGGATTTCTTCATTCTGGCCCAGGAAGGTCACGCGGAAACTGCCAGACGCAGGGATATGGGCCTGCCAGTCCAGCGACACTACGCCTTCGTAAAGTTCCTCGGCACTGCGGGCGTCTACCTCGGCGATGTGCAGCATTACCCGGTTGGCCAGGCGCGACCACAGGCAGGCACGGTAGCCCGACTCCAGCGTACCCTCTACCCAGACTCCCGCCGGCGCATTACGCACCTGTGCCAGACCAAAACTTTCCAGTTCATCAGCCAGGAGATACTCAACGCCCTTCGGGCAGGTTACGAAAAATACATGTTTGGACAAAATAAACTCCTGGTTTTCCTGATGAAGCCGGTAAGCCGCCGGATTGGCAGCAAAACCCGATTTCGGACTGTCATCGATATGCAATAAACCTATAAAAAAAGGTTCACATAGATGAAATAAGTAGTGTACTTCCGCTCAAGGTTCGTCTTACCTTGTACATGACGCGTCGTTCCGGAAGCCAGTAGAAAGTGCTTCCGTTAACAGGATCCTGACTGCTCTGGCCCGAGCTGGCAATAGGGGGATATCCCGGATGGGTACCCATGCGATGGTCACTGCAGATGTGTACACGCTTGTTCTGTTAATCCATCAGTGAGGAACGGCATGAAAAGACAGAAGAGAGACATGTACGCTCGTGCATTCAAGCGGGGTTATCTCGCTGGCGTGTCCGGCAAATCCAAAGACAGCTGCCCCATTGATCAGCCAGAAGTGCGTCAGGAATGGCTGAACGGGTGGCGCGAAGGCCGCACAGATAACTGGGAGGGCATGACCGGCGTATCCGGCATCCACAAGCTTGCCAACGTAACCGCCACGTAACTGCGGTGTTGGCAGACCCTGTTTAACCCTGATCTGTTTTTTTCACACACCAACACAACAATTAAAGCAGTAACCAGAGCAACCGAAACGGGGCCTCCCGCCCCGTACCATGCGAAGAAGCGCTACGGGGTTAGTTCCCCGCAAGGGCCCGCTCAGCGGGCCCACCTTCTTTCTGGCCTCACCGTTTTTGCTGTTCTTTCCTGATCGCTTCTACCGCTTCGTTAATCAGCGCAGGGCCTTTATAGATGAAGCCTGTGTAGATCTGTACCAGTTTCGCCCCTGCCCGGATTTTCTCTGCTGCGCTTTCGCCATCGGTAATGCCGCCCACACCGATAATGGGCAAACGCTCACCCAGCTCGGCATACAACCCCTGAATCACCCTCAGGGAGGCCTCGCGCACCGGGGCACCACTCAAACCACCCGCTTCCTGTTCGTGCCGGTGGCCACGCACCGCCTCACGGCTAATGGTGGTATTGGTGGCGATCACGCCATCCAGGCCCGCCTCGAGCAGCGCGTTAGCCACAAAACGAATACCGTCGTCGTCCATATCCGGCGCAATTTTTACAGCAACGGGCACATAGCGGTCCTGAGCCTGGTGGCACCTGGTCTGCTCGTCTTTGATGGCATGCAGCAACTGCTTGAGGGAGTCGCCAAATTGCAGGTCCCGCAGGCCCGGCGTATTCGGCGAAGACACATTCACCGTAATGTAGTCGGCGTGCCCATAGACCGCTGCAATCCCCTTTCGGTAATCCAGCTCGGAGTCTTCGTTTGGGGTGTCTTTGTTCTTGCCCACATTAATGCCCAATACACCCTGGTAACGACGGTGCTGCACATTGTGAACCAGGTGCTCCAGCCCTTCGTTATTAAAGCCCATGCGGTTGATGATGGCCTGGTGTTCCGGTAAACGGAACATGCGGGGCTGGGGATTACCCGGCTGGGCCAGGGGCGTAACCGTGCCCACTTCAATAAAACCGAAGCCCAGCGCACCCAGGGCATCAAGATGGTCGGCATTTTTGTCGAGACCTGCGGCCAGCCCGACCGGGTTCGGAAATTCCAGCCCCATGACATTGACCGGACAAGGCGCGGGATGCTTTGAAAATACATTCAACATACCCAGTTTATGGGCTACATCCAGGCTATTAAGTGTCACATTATGAGCGGTTTCCGGGGGCAGCCGGAACAGCAGGTTTCGAACAACGCCGTACATCAGAAAACTCCTTGCCAGAGGGTGGCCGGAGTATACCGGAAGTTTTCCACACCATCCTCCTGAACCGGCAAATGTATCCTTAAGCCCCATGTTCAAAGGGCTCACGGGGCTTTTCCACGGAATCTGTGGATAAGTCTGTTGAAAACGTCGGGGCAAACGTTTTTATCCCTTGATAACTGCGCCAGCCTACAAATTGATCATTTTTTAACCAGTGTTTTTATTGTTATATTTCAACATCTTACAACGCTAAAAATAAGATTTGACGAAAGTTGGAGCAAAATGCTAGCGGGTAACCGTTTGGTCATCATGTGCATAAATCGATCCGTCTTTCTTGATTAATCCCGCCCTGTCAAGCGCTTGTTCACGCTATACTGGCCACTGTCAGAAATCCCCGGAGCCACGGATAATGGAGCAGCCTTCCCCAACACATCACCGCCCACAGCCCGACCTGGAAAAGGAAAAGCATGCTGCCTCCCGGGTTACCCTGATCGGGATGTTTCTTGACGCCTTTCTCGGTGTCATAAAAGTCATTGGCGGTACTCTTTTCCATTCCCAGGCCCTGGTCGTAGACGGTATCCATTCCTTTACCGATGTGGTTTCTGACTGGGTGGTACTGGCGGTCATGCGGTTATCCCGGAAAGGCCCGGATGCCGACCACCCCTACGGCCACCAGCGCATCGAAACGCTGGGCACCCTGCTTCTGGGCAGCATCCTGATTGCCGTAGGTGCAGCCCTGGCCTGGGAGAACATTCTGCGCCTGTTGTCCGGCGAAGACCTGGCAGTTCCCGGCTGGCCGGTTCTGGTCGCGGCGGCTATTTCCGTTGGCAGCAAGGAGTGGATTTACCGCTACACCCGCCACGTTGGTATCCGCATCCGTTCTGACCTGCTGATTGCCAATGCCTGGCACAGTCGCACCGATGCGTTCTCATCAGTTGTGGTGCTGGTATCCACCATCGGCGCAATGCTTGGGTTTGTGTGGCTGGACGTCGTCGCCGCGGTGGTAATTGCCGGCATCATTATCCACATTGGCTGGAAGTTCACCTGGGACAGCGTGAAGGAACTGGTCGATACCGGTCTCTCTGAAGAAGATACCCGCATGCTTATGAACATTGCCATGGAGACCGATGGCGTTCGCAACGTTCACGAACTGCGCAGCCGCCGGATGGGCCACGATATCCTGCTGGACGTTCACCTGGTGGTACGCCCGGAGATCAGCGTGTCGGAAGGCCATCAGATTGGCATGAAGGTGGTTGCCGGCATGCGGGAGGCCCTTGGTAACATCCTCGATATCAATTTCCACATCGATGCCGAGAACGACGAAAAGTACCCCCACCCCACCGAGCCGGACCTTCCCTCCCGCGAGCAGGTGCGGGAATACCTTCAGAACGCCCTGGGCGAGCTGCCCCACCACAGCAAGCTCCGCCTTCATTACCTGAAAAACCGGGTACACCTGGAACTGTTCCTGGACGAGGATCACCCCGCCCCGGAACTGAACAACGAAACCGTCCGCCAGGTTCTTGCCGATTACCCCTGGTTTGGCAGCGTCCGGGTCTGGGTGGCGGCCACCTGACCCGGCAGCCTCGCTTAACCGGGATCAGCGGCGGCGGTTTTCCTCCATGCGGGACAGAAACTCCTGCATGATCAGGGTATACAGTTCACCGCCCAGGAACTTGTCCTCAACACCGGAATCGATGCTCGGGTTGTCGTTCACTTCAATCACCGCAACCCGGTTACCGGCCTGTTTGATGTCTACACCGTACAGGCCGTTACCGATCAGGCGCGTGGAGTTCAGCGCCGCCTGAATCACGTTGCGCGGCACCTCGTAGGTGGGCATGGTTTCAAAGCCGCCACTCTCCACCGACGCGCCACCATGCTGGTAAATCTGCCAGTGGCCTTTCACCATCATGTATTTGCACGCGTAAATCGCCCGGCCGCCAAGCACACCAATACGCCAGTCGTAATCGGTATAGAAGTACTCCTGGGCCAGCACCAAGGCCGATTGTTTGAACAACTCTTTAAGACCCGCCCGTAGCTCCTTCTCATCCCGGGCCTTGGCCACACCCCTCGAGAAAGCACCGTCCGGTATCTTGATCACCACCGGAAAGCCCAGCTCCTGCACTACCTGCTCAACCGCGTTTTTCTGATCTTTCGACAGGATCAGGGTCTTTGGCGTGGGCACCTTGTTGTTCTTCAACAGGTCCGCCAGGAACACCTTGTTGGTGCAGCGCAGAATGGAAACCGGGTCATCAATCACCACCATGCCCTCGGCTTCTGCCTTGCGGGCGAACCGGTAGGTGTGATGGTCAATGGCGGTGGTTTCCCGAATGAACAGGCCGTCGTATTCCGGCAGCCGCATATAGTCCCGCCGGGTAATCCGCTCCACATTGATACCCAGCTTGCGCCCTGCCTTCTCGAAGCGTTTCAGGGCAGCCTCATCGCTGGGCGGCATTTCCTCATCCGGGTTCACCAGCATGGCCAGGTCAAACCGGTAACGCCGGCGGGTGCGGGGTTTGCGCCAGACCATGCTGCTGAACCGATCCAGTGCAGCGGCAAAGACATCCTGTTCAGGCTCGCCCAGGTCCGACGGAGACGCCGGCTTCATGGACTCGATCTGCCACTGTTTCCGGTGCCGGAACACCACTTCAAGAATCGGACAGGGAAAACGCTCGAACAGGGCGCGGGCCACCGGCTTCAGGTCCGGATGCTCGGCCTGCCCGAAATAGGTTCGAATCCGCACCTCATGGGTCGCTTCCCGGGCATCGGTAGACGGGTCAATTTCCCTGGCCTCTTTTTCCAGCCACTGGATAACACTGCTGTCGAGTTCCTCCAGCTCCAGGGAGAAAAGTCCCTTGCGGCTGAGGTCATTCAGCGTCATCACCGACGGCACAACATGATGGCCGCGGGCTTCGGCCAGTAAGGAGCAGTAGTAACCCCGGCTCAGGTACTTGCCGCTCTGGCACAGGTTGATCACCCGCACCCGGCTGTTCGCCGGCGCGGTAAACTGCAAGTACTGGTCAAAAGTGAGCACATCTTCGCTGGGGTAGTACGGCGCCCAGTCTTTGGCACGGTCCACAACAATCAACAAGCGGGACATCAGCGGCATTCCTCCCTGAAGGTTCAGCCGGGGTTATTTCGCGCAACAATACGCCGGCGCACAGTACTTCACAATCGGCTTTCGATGCGTGCTTTTACGCATCACGGCCGGCTATCGGAACACGGCGCTCTCTACCATAATAGCTGCAGGAACGGCGCCCGCCATTTCAGCCTGATACACCCGGGACACCCAGACACATGACCGATGTAATTCTCCGACAAGCCGTCGCTAAAGACCTTGATGCATTGGTTCAACTGGAACAGCGGTGCTTCTCTGAAGACCGGATATCCCGCCGCAGTTTCAAGCGTTTCCTGGACATGCCCAGAGACCGGTTAATAGTCGCCCGGCAGGAATCTGAACTGGTGGGCTACTGCCTGGTGCTGATGAACGCCGCCACCCGCCTGGCCCGCATCTATTCCATTGCGGTATCACCCTCGGTTCGTGGCCGGGGCGTGGGCGAGAAGCTGGTTCGTGAGGCAGAGAAAGAAGCGGTAGAAGCAGACCGGATTCTGATGCGCCTGGAAGTTCGGGAAGACAATACGGGCGCCATCAATCTTTACAAGCGGCTGGGCTATCGCCAGTTCGGCACCTATCGGGATTACTACGAAGACCACGGCAACGCCCTGCGGTTCGAACGGCGCATTCTGTATTACGAGCCATCCCGGGAATTCCTGCCGGTGCCCTACTACCCCCAGACGACGGAGTTTACCTGCGGGCCGTCGGCACTGATCATGGCCATGGCCGCCCTGGATGAGCAGCAGCCCGTCAGCACGCTGGAAGAGCTGAAAATCTGGCGCGAAGCCACCACCATTTTCATGCTGGCCGGCCACGGCGGTTGCGGCCCCCATGGCCTGGCGTTGTCTGCTTGGCACCGGGGCTTCGAGGCCAGTGCGTGGATCAGCCAGGAAGGCGCCCTGTTCAAGGACACCGTGCGCAACGATGACAAGAAACGGGTACTGGAACTGGTGCACGAAGGCTTCCTGCATGACATTGGCCAGACCGATATCCAGCTGCACCACGACCCACTGACGCTGGACGCCATGGAAGCAGCCCTGCACCAAGGCCGTATTCCGGTGATCCTGATCAGCACCTGGCAGCTTAACCGCAGCCGGGTACCCCACTGGGTGACCGTGTGTGCCATAGACGAAGACTTCGTGTACCTGCACGACCCGGAAATCGATACCGAAGAAGGCGAAACCGTAGCCGATAAGCAATACCTGCCCATCGACAAGCGGGTGTTCGGCAAGATGTCCAGCTACGGCCGCAACCAGCCTTTGCAGGCTGCGGTGATCGTCGGGCCGAAACGGCCCTGATCAGCCGGTGCGAATGGCCGCTTCCTTCAGCTCCGAAATCTGGTCCCGCAGGCGCGCGGCCGTTTCGAAATCCAGGTCCGCGGCGGCCTTGTACATATCATCTTCCAGGCGCGCCACTTCCTTGAGCAGGTCTTCCGGCGAACGCTTGCCCGCCTTCACCAGGTAACTTTCCGCTTCTTCCGCCGCCTTCTGGCCCGGGCGCTCCGCCTTGCGCCGGCCACGACCACCGGTGGCGCCTTCCATCACATCGGCAATCTTTTTGTTCAGCCCTTTGGGGGTAATGCCGTGTTCTTCGTTATGAGCCAGCTGTTTCGCGCGACGACGTTCAGTTTCATCAATGGCCCGCTGCATGGAACCGGTAATGCGGTCGCCGTACAGAATCGCCTTGCCGTTCAGGTTACGGGCTGCCCGGCCGATGGTCTGAATCAGGGAACGCTCGCTGCGCAGGAAACCTTCTTTGTCTGCATCCAGAATGGTTACCAGTGACACCTCTGGCATATCCAGGCCTTCCCGCAACAGGTTGATGCCTACCAGCACATCAAACTCACCCCGGCGCAGGTCACGGATGATCTCCACCCGCTCCACGGTATCGATGTCCGAGTGAAGGTACCGGACCTTGATGTCGTGTTCCATCAGGAAGTCGGTCAGGTCTTCCGCCATGCGCTTGGTCAGGGTGGTCACCAGTACCCGCTCCTGCACCGCCACCCGCTTGTGAATCTCCGACAGCAAATCGTCCACCTGTGTAGACGCCGGGCGCACCTCGATTTCCGGGTCCAGCAGGCCGGTAGGCCGCACCACCTGCTCCACCACCTGGCCGGCGTGTTCCGCCTCGTAGTTGCCGGGGGTGGCAGACACAAAGATCATCTGCGGTGCAATCCTCTCCCATTCCTCAAACCGCATGGGCCGGTTATCCAGTGCCGACGGCAGCCGGAAGCCGTATTCCACCAGGGTTTCCTTCCGGGAGCGGTCGCCCTTGTACATGGCGCCGATCTGCGGAATGGTTACGTGGGACTCGTCCACCACCAGCAAGGCATTGGGTGGCAGGTAATCAAACAAGGTGGGTGGTGGCTCGCCCGGGGCACGGCCCGACAGATAGCGGGAGTAGTTCTCGATGCCGTTGCAGTAGCCCAGCTCCATCATCATTTCCATGTCGTAGCGGGTGCGTTCCTCCAGCCGCTGGGCTTCCACCAGCCGGTGGTTGTCCCGAAGTTGCTGCAGGCGCACTTCCAGCTCCGCTCGAATATTCTCCACCGCATCCAGCACCTTTTGCCGGGGCGTCACGTAGTGGGATTTCGGGTAAATGGTCACCCGGGGCACCCGGCGCAGCACTTCCCCGGTGAGCGGATCGAAGTAGCTGAGGTTTTCCACCTCGTCGTCGAACAGCTCAATGCGAATGGCTTCGCGCTCGGATTCAGCCGGGAACACATCGATGACGTCGCCGCGCACCCGGTAATTGGCGCGGTGGAACTCGATATCGTTGCGGGTGTACTGCAGCTCGGCCAGCCGGCGCAGGATCGAGCGCTGATCAATCTGATCGCCGCGATCAAGGTGCAGCATCATCTTCAGGTAGGATTCGGGATCACCCAAACCATAGATGGAAGACACCGTGGCCACGATAATGGCATCCGGCCGCTCCAGCAGCGCCTTGGTGGCAGACAAGCGCATCTGCTCGATGTGTTCGTTGATGGAGGCGTCTTTCTCAATAAAGGTGTCGGAAGACGGCACATAGGCTTCCGGCTGGTAGTAATCGTAGTAAGACACGAAATACTCCACCGCGTTATCCGGGAAGAACTCCTTGAACTCGCCGTATAGCTGTGCGGCCAGGGTCTTGTTGTGGGCCATGATGATGGTGGGCCGCTGAACTTCCTGCACCACATTGGCAATGGTGAAGGTCTTACCGGAGCCGGTTACCCCCAGCAGGGTCTGGTGCGCCAGCCCTGAGTGAATGCCGTCCACCAGCCCGGCAATCGCCTTGGGCTGGTCGCCGGCAGGCTGATAGGGAGAGTCGACACGGAACACTCCTTCACGGGCGACACTGGATGCTTTACTGGCCATAACGGGCGGTTAACCTCCGGGTTTGGCGCTGGCCGCAATACGGCACAACCCCTACAAGAAATTTAGTGTTCTGGCTGCTTCATGATACCATCTGTGCGATCGACGGCTGGGTAGAAAAACAGCCCGCACCTTTGGCTCCACAGTTGCCCGGCCGATCGCAGCCCATAAGACGCAGCTTTAAGGAGCTCAAGTTTGGACCTTCAACTTTCCAGCCGAGTACAGGCGATCAAGCCTTCCCCCACCCTCGCAGTCACCAACAAAGCCGCAGAACTCCGCGCGGCTGGCCAGGACATCATTGGCCTGGGTGCTGGCGAGCCGGACTTCGACACCCCCGAGCACATCAAACAGGCAGCCATTGAAGCCATTAACAACGGCCAGACCAAGTACACCGCCGTTGATGGTACGCCGGCCCTGAAGAAAGCGATTATTGCGAAGTTCAAACGGGACAACGGCCTGGATTACGAAGCCAACCAGATACTGGTAAGCAGTGGTGGCAAACAGAGCTTTTTCAACCTGGCACTGGCCACGCTGAACGAAGGCGACGAAGCCATCATCCCCGCGCCTTACTGGGTATCTTACCCGGACATGGTGCTGGTAGCGGAAGGCAAGCCGGTGATCATAGAAACCACCGTAGATACCCGCTTCAAAATCACCCCGGAACAGCTGGAAAACGCCATTACCGAGCGCACCCGACTGTTCGTGATCAACAGCCCGTCCAACCCGAGTGGCATGGCCTACTCCCTGGAAGAGCTGCAGGCCATTGGTGAAGTGCTGAAAAAGCACCCCAACATCATGATCGCCACAGACGACATGTACGAGCCGATCCTGTGGACCGGCAAGCCGTTCTGCAACATCCTGAACGCCTGCCCGGAACTGTACGACCGCACCTTCGTACTGAACGGCGTGTCCAAGGCCTACTCCATGACTGGCTGGCGTATCGGCTACGCGGCCGGCCCGGCGAAAATCATCGGCGCCATGAAGAAAATCCAGTCCCAGAGCACCTCCAACCCCTGCTCCATCTCCCAGGCTGCCGCGACTGCCGCCCTGGATGGCGACCAGGCTTGCGTGGGTGAAATGGTCAAGGCATTCAAAGAGCGCCACGACTGGCTGGTAGACGCCCTGAACAAACTGCCGGGCGTTGAATGCCCCTACGGCGACGGCACTTTCTATGTATTCCCAAGCTTCCAGGGCGCCATCGACGCCACTGAAGGCGTGAGTACAGACGTAGAATTCGCCGAGAAACTGCTGACCGAAGCCGGCGTTGCACTGGTTCCGGGCTCTGCCTTCGGCAGCCCCGGCCATATGCGTTTGAGCTTCGCCACCAGCATGGATAACCTGCAAAAGGCCATCGAGCGTTTGCAGAAAGCCCTTGGCTAAAAATTTTAGTCAGGGGGTTGACGAGGCGGTATAGCCAACTTAATATACGCGCCTCGTCACATGACGACGTTCCCCGATAGCTCAGTTGGTAGAGCAACGGACTGTTAATCCGTTTGTCCCTGGTTCGAGCCCAGGTCGGGGAGCCACTATTTTGAAAGCCCGCTAGTTCTCTGAATTAGCGGGCTTTTTTGTTATTCCCCGCTTCTTGATTGTTATCACGAGCTTCTGGTGATTTTGTCAGGCTCCGGGCCCTAGCCTGTCAGGATTGCGGGAATGGCAGTGCAGGAAAGCCTTTCCAAAAACCGCTACGAGCACATCCATGTGCGCTTCTCTCCGGCCATCCATGGCCTACGAAATTTTTGGAAAGGCTTTCCTGCACTGCCACCCGAGCAACCGGAATATAGGCAACTTCTGATCTGAAACTGCTAAGACTTTCGTTGTTGCTGAACAACCTGGGGTTATCGACTACCACTCCGGAGCATGAACCGGGGGTGTGGGGGCTGGCTCCCAAAAATTTGCGGAGCCATGGATGGCGGAGCAGAAGCGCCACATGGATGTGCCGCAGGAGCGGTTTTTGGGAGCCAGACCCCACACCCCCGATCACCATAAACGGCAGGCTAGCTGCGGAGTCGACCCCACAACCGAAGTCAGACTGACACCACCTCAGCGTGAATAGCCTCCAAGGCAGCCAGGGGGTCGGATGCCTGGGTGATGGGGCGGCCGATGACGAGGTAGTCGGAGCCGGCTTTGAGGGCATCGGTTGGGGTCATGATGCGTTGCTGGTCGCCTTTGTCGGCAGTCAGGGGGCGGATTCCCGGGGTGATTAGCTGGAAGTCGGCACCCTGCTCGGCTTTCAGGCGCGGGGCTTCCTGGGCGGAGCAGACGACGCCATCCAGGCCGCAGTTCCTGGTGAGGGCTGCCAGGCGGGATACCTGGGCTTCGGCGGAGTCGGTGATGCCGATGCCGGCGAGGTCGGCGTCAGACATGCTGGTAAGCACGGTAACGGCAATCAGCAAGGGCTTGTCGGCACCGAAGGACTCCAGGCGCTCGCGGCAGGCCACCATCATTTTTTCCCCGCCGGAGGCGTGCACGTTCACCATCCAGACGCCAAGATCAGCCGCAGCAGCAACGGCCGCAGAAGTGGTGTTCGGGATGTCGTGGAATTTCAGGTCCAGGAACACGTCGAAGCCCCTGCCCTGCAGCGACTTGACCAGTTCCGGGCCGGAGCGGGTGAACAGTTCCTTGCCGACTTTCAGGCGGCACTTGGCCGGGTCCAGCTGGTCAGCGAGGGCCAGCGCAGGGCCTTGGGAGGGAAAGTCCAGGGCGACGATGATTTTCGGGTCGTTAAGGGTTTGCACAGTAGAGTTCCGCATTCGGTAAATTAAGTTCGTTATTCCGCTTCGACGCCCTGAATGGGCCTGACGGTTTCCCATTGCTTGCAGCTCGGGCACAACCAGTGCAGTTGCTGGCCGGAGAAACCGCAGCTTACGCACCGGTATACTGGCCGGTTGGCGAGGATCAGGTGCCCTATCCGGCTTACCAACCGGCCTTCATCGGTGGTCATGCCCTTTTCATATCCGGCAATTTCAACCAGGCGCAGCAAGCCGCGAACGGAGGGCCGGAGTTCCAGCTCCTGGCGCAGCAGGTCGATCGCTGCCGGGCGCCCTGCCGAGCGCTCGACGGATTCTACCAGCGCCAGCAGCAAACTGGTGCCGGGATATTGCTCGTAGAGTTTGCGCAGTTTCTTCGCCAACCGGCCTACGTCGCCATGCTCCCGCTCTAATTTCATCAGACGGTCCACGGCTTCCGGGCCAAAGTCCGGATTCTGCTCGAACACTTTCAGGCTTTGATTGCCGGCCTCCCGATAGTTGCCCTGGCGTATCTGCATTTTCATCAGCAGAAGGGTCGCTCTGACACAGGAGCGATCGTAATCGAGGGCTTCCTTGGCCAGCTTCTGGGATGTCCAGCGGTCGTCTTTGTTCAGAGCCGCATCGGACAGTTCGCAGGTTATGTAGGCCAGTGTCTTGAACATGGCGGGGTCAGCATCGGAGCGGGTCAGCGTCTGGGCCACCTGGGCGGCTTTCTCCCATTCCCGTTCCTGCTGGTACAGCTCGATTAGTTCCCGGGCAGCCCGGCGGCCGTACTCGCGATCGCCCATTAACTGGTGAAACAGCGCCTCGGCCCGGTCAAGGAGACCGGCGTTCAGGTAATCCATGGCCAGTTCAAAGGTAACCTGGGGGGTGTAGCGTGCCGGCAGCTCCGGACGGGCAAGCAGGTTCTGGTGTATCAGAATCGCCCGGTCGGTTTCGCCCTTGTTGCGGAAGTGGCTGCCAATAGAGAGATGAAGGCTGACGGTATCCCGGTTAACAGCCAGGGACTGCACAAAGTTTTCGACCGCTTGGTCAGAATAGTTGGTAAAGAGAAACTGCAGACGATCCCGAACCGAATCTTCGTTATCAATGCTCTTGCGGGAACGATGGCGCTGCTTACTGTAGCGCCCAACGACCCAGCCGGCGGCAACCGCTACTGTCAGAAGCAGCCAGTTAAACACCATATCCATTACAGCGTCCGGTCGTTTTCGGCCCTGGATTTTTCAAGTGCCTGCTCGGCACGATCAAGTCGTTTCTGAAGGTTACGGCGAGATACCGAGGTACGGAATGTTGCGAGCATGGTAATCAGCACGCCAATCAGCGCGCCAATCACGAAGGACATGATAATCCAGACTGCCACACCGTGAGGCTGGGTCTCAAACAACAGGAAATTGAGCGAGACCGCCATCTGGTTGTTGAGCGAAAACACCAGCGCCAACAATATAAGAAGCAGAACCAGAACGGTGATAAGGATCTTCTGCAGTCCAGCCATGTCGTTTGCGCTCCAGACGGGCAAATCGCCCGATGCTACGGTGTCCTTTGATCAGTGCGGGCGTGGTTCAGAAGCCTTTTTTCAGACTGTCGTTCACCTGCTCACGCAACTCTTTACCAGGCTTGAAGTGGGGCACAAACTTGGCAGGCAATTGAACCGCTTCCCCGGTTTTCGGGTTGCGACCGGTGCGGGCTTCCCGGTGATGCAGGGAAAAACTACCAAACCCCCGGATTTCAATTCTTTGACCATCAGCAAGAGCCTGGGACATATGCTCGATGACCGTTTTAACCGCGAGCTCAACATCCTTGACGGAGAGCTGAGTCTGCTTCGAGGCAATCAGTTCTACCAGTTCGGACTTCGTCATGAGGCGTTTCCCTCTGTCGTTATTATTCCGTGGTCACTTACCGGATTCCAATGCCTCTAGTTTAGCCAAACCAGAAAAAAACACAAAAAAAACGGGCTCTTAGAGCCCGTTTTTTTGACACCAATCGGAATTTTATTCCTTGTTGGCGTTCTGCTGCTGCATCTGTTCCTTGATCAGGTCACCGATAGTGGTGGCACCTGAGGACTCAGCAGCCTTGCTGCGTACATTTTCCAGGGCCTGCTTGTCGTCCTCTACGTCTTTGGACTTAACAGACAGGTTGATGACGCGGTTCTTGCGATCGATGCTGATGATCTTCGCTTCAACTTCTTCGCCTTCCTTCAGAACGTTACGCGCGTCTTCTACGCGGTCACGGCTGATTTCGGAAGCCTTCAGTACCGCTTCAACTTCTTCGTTCAGGGCAATGGTGGCGCCTTTGGCGTCAACTGCAGAAACAGTACCCTTAACGATGGAGCCCTTGTCGTTCAGCTGAACGAACTCGGCAAACGGATCGCTTTCCAGCTGCTTGATGCCCAGGGAGATACGCTCACGCTCGGGATCAACAGACAGGATAACGGTTTCAACTTCGTCGCCCTTCTTGTACTCGCGAACGGCTTCTTCGCCAGTCTCGTTCCAGCTGATATCGGACAGGTGAACCAGGCCGTCGATGCCGCCATCCAGACCGATGAAGATACCGAAGTCAGTGATTGACTTGATCTTACCGGAGATGCGGTCACCCTTGTTGAAGTTGCTGGAGAAGTCTTCCCACGGGTTGGATACGCACTGCTTGATACCCAGGGAGATACGACGACGCTCTTCGTCGATATCCAGGATCATCACTTCAACTTCGTCACCTACCTGAACAACCTTGGACGGGTGGATGTTCTTGTTGGTCCAATCCATTTCGGATACGTGAACCAGACCTTCCACACCTTCTTCCAGCTCGGCAAAGCAGCCGTAGTCAGTCAGGTTGGTTACGCGTGCAGTAACCTTGGAGCTTTCCGGGTAACGACCTTTGATGTCGACCCACGGATCTTCGCCCAGCTGCTTCAGGCCCAGGGATACGCGGTTACGCTCGCGATCGAACTTCAGGACCTTAACATTGATTTCGTCGCCCACATTCACGATTTCGCTCGGATGCTTGATGCGCTTCCAGGCCATATCAGTGATGTGCAGCAGGCCGTCAACACCGCCCAGATCTACGAACGCGCCGTAGTCGGTCAGGTTCTTGACGATACCCTTGATTTCCAGACCTTCGGTCAGGGTTTCCAGCAGAGCTTCACGCTGCTCGCTGTTTTCAGCTTCCAGAACGGCGCGGCGGGAAACAACCACGTTGTTACGCTTCTGGTCCAGCTTGATAACCTTGAACTCGAGTTCTTTGTTCTCCAGGTGCGCAGTGTCGCGAACCGGACGAACGTCTACCAGGGAACCCGGCAGGAAGGCACGGATGCCAGCCAGATCAACAGTGAAACCACCCTTGACCTTACCGTTGATGATACCCTTAACAACTTCTTCAGCTTCGAAGGACTTCTCGAGTACCTTCCATGCTTCAGCGCGCTTGGCCTTCTCACGGGACAGACGGGTTTCACCGAAACCGTCTTCAACTGCATCGAGAGCCACATCGACAACGTCGCCGACAGCTACTTCCAACTCGCCTTTTTCGTTCAGGAACTGGGAGGCGGGGATAACGCCTTCGGACTTCAGTCCGGCGTTAACGGTGACCCAGTCGTTATCGACGTCTACAACGGTTCCCTGAACAATGGAACCCGGTTGCATATCGATTTCTTTCAAACTTTCTTCGAAAAGATCCGCAAAGCTCTCGCTCATTATGTGCCCTATATGATCAACGCAAGTGTGCTCCGTGCCGCCAGCAACACGGTCTGTTAGTGATTTCCGGAATCAGCCAGCGGCTGGCAATTTGCGCTGCTTCCGGCATTCCAACGACAAAAAGGTGTAGTCAGGCCTGACCTGCTGCGGCCATACACCTGTCTAACACCTCTTCTATACTCAAACCCGTAGAATCAATGACTTGCGCATCATCTGCAGGCTTGAGAGGGGCCGCTGAACGGTTCATATCCCGCTCGTCACGTACCCGTATCTCTTCCAAAAGGGCGTCAATATTAACATCGACACCCGCTTGCATCAACTGGTTGTAGCGTCGCCTGGCCCGTTCTTCGGCGCTGGCGGTCAGGAAGATCTTGACCGGCGCGTCCGGGAACACCACAGTTCCCATATCACGGCCGTCTGCCACCAGGCCCGGTAACTGGCGAAAATCCCGTTGCCGCTGCAGCAGGGCATCGCGAACAGGCTGCATAACCGCAACCTTCGATGCGTTATCACCACAGGTTTCGGTACGGATTTCCGAGGTAACATCCTCGCCGGCCAGAACCACTTTAACCGGGTGCCCTTCCCCGGTCGGCTCAAACGCCACATCCAGAGTTGCCGCTACTTTCACCAACCCGGCCTCATCATCCAGGGCAACGCCCTGACGCGTTGCCGCCAGGGCGGTCAGCCGGTACAGCGCGCCACTGTCCAGCAGGTGCCAGCCCAGCTTCCGGGCCAGCATCTGGGTAATGGTGCCTTTGCCGGAACCACCCGGGCCATCCACGGCGATTACCGGAGCCTTGGTCTGGGTCATTACTGAACACCTTCTGTACTGATCTGAATTCCTGTCTGCTTTGCCAGCTCAACGAAGCCCGGGAACGAGGTAGCCACGTTCGCACAATCGTTGATACGGATCGGGCCGTTAGCCCGCAACGATGCAACGGCAAACGACATGGAAATCCGGTGATCTTCATGGCTTTCGATGGTGCCGCCACCTATTGTCTGGCCGCCGTCAATAATGATGCCATCCGGCGTTACCGTGGTTTCCACGCCCAGAGCGGCGAGGCCGTCAGCCATCACCTGAATACGGTCGCTTTCCTTCACCCGCAATTCCTCGGCGCCGCGCAGCACGGTGCGACCCTCGGCACAGGCGGCAGCAATGAACAGCACAGGGAACTCGTCAATGGCCAGTGGCACCTGGTCTTCCGGGATATCAATACCCTTCAGGCTCGCGGAGCGAACCCGCAAGTCAGCCACCGGCTCGCCACCAATCATCCGCTCTTCCAGCACCTCAATATCTGCGCCCATCTGGCGCAGAATATTGATCACACCAACACGGGTCGGGTTCATACCGACATGGCGCAGGGTCAGGTCGGAATCCGGGGCAATACTTGCCGCCACCAGGAAGAACGCTGCCGAGGAAATATCGGCCGGCACATCGATTGCACCGCCAGTCAGCTTGCCACCGCCGGTAACGCTGGCAGTGGCGCCATCACGATGCACGTGGTAGCCGAAACCCTGCAGCATGCGCTCAGTATGGTCGCGGGTAGGAGCAGGCTCGGTTACAGAAGTCACACCCTCGGCGTACAGCCCTGCCAGCAACAGACACGACTTCACCTGGGCACTGGCCACCGGCATGTCGTAGTGAATACCAGTGAGGTGCTGCCCGCCCCGGATCTTCAGGGGCGGACGACCACCTTCTGCGGTATCAATCACCGCACCCATGGCGCGCAACGGGTCGGCTACTCGGCCCATTGGGCGCTTGGACAGGCTGGTATCCCCCGAGAGCTCGGAGTCAAACGACTGCGCAGCCAGCAGGCCGGCAAACAAACGCATCGCAGTACCGGAATTGCCCAGATACAGCGGGCCCCGAGGCGCCTGCAGGCCGTTCATGCCAACACCGTGGATGCGGACAAACCCGTCTTCCGGGCCTTCAATCGTTACACCCATATCCCGGAACGCCTGCAAAGTCGCCAGGCTGTCTTCGCCTTCCAGGAAACCCTTAACCTCGGTAATTCCCTCAGCCAGGGCACCCAGCATGATGGAGCGGTGAGACATGGACTTGTCACCCGGCACCCGGATATCACCCCGGACAGAACCGCCGGGTTGCATTAGGAAAGTCACCTGCTTGTCACTGTTATTCGTCACGTAAGCCTGCCCTGAAAGCATCTTGGAAAAATGTTCACGCGCCGCCTTGGCGCGACTGAATACCCGAAGCAGCGTAGCGCCATCACCGGCGGCGATGGCAGACCGAAGCTGGTCGAGGTCCTGGGTAAAGTGGTCAATCACCCGCAGTACAGCATCGCGGTTTGACAGGAAAATGTCGTGCCACATAACCGGGTCGCTGGCCGCAATCCGGGTAAAGTCCCGGAAACCGCCGGCCGCGTACCGGAAGATGTCCATATTCTCGTCTTCACCCGCCAGCGTGTCCACCAGCGAGAAAGCGATCAGGTGCGGCAAATGGCTGGTAGCCGCCAGCACTTCGTCGTGATAGGCCACAGACATGGTCAGCACCGTGGCTCCGGTGCCTTCCCACAGTGCCGTGAGCCTGCTGACACCTGAAGGAATCGCGCTATCGGCTGGCGTCAGGATGACTTTATGGTGGGCAAACAGTTCCGGGTTAGCAGCGCGAATACCGCTCTTCTCTGAGCCGGCAATGGGATGCCCGGGAATGACATTTGCGGGCAAGGTGCCGAAAACGGCCTCCACATCCCCAACAAAGCTCGACTTGGTGCTTCCGACGTCGGTCAGCAAGGCATCATCTGCAAGAAACGGCTGAATCTGTTCGAGCACAGCCCGGGTAGCCCGCACCGGAACCGCCAGCACGATAAGGTCACTGCCCTGCACCGCCTGCTCAACACTTTCAGCGGCCTCGTCAATAACGCCGAGCTCAACCCCCAAAGCCGCATCTTCCGCTTTGCGGTCGAATCCCACCACGGTACCGGCCAGCCGGTACTTGCGCATTGCGCTGGCCAGTGAGCCGCCGATCAGGCCCAGGCCTATAACGGCAACACGACGGAAAACAGGCTCACGGGCGGTCAACTCAGCCTCCCTCACCCGCTGATACCAGCGCCTCGGCAAGGGCATCCAGGAAACGATCGTTCTCTTCCGGAAGGCCCACAGAAACCCGCAGGTGACACGGCATACCATAGCCGGCTACCGGACGCACAATAACACCGTGGGTCAGCAGGGCCTGGTACACACCGGCCGCCTGCTCGCCCACTTCCACCGCGACAAAGTTACCGGCAGACGGGATATATGGCAGGCCCATCCGGTCAAAGCCTTCGCACAGCTGACGCAGCCCGGCTTCGTTCACTTCCCGGGAACGGCTCAGATAGGCTTCGTCTTCCAGAACCGCGGTGGCAGCCGCCAGGGCGACGGTGTCTACGTTAAACGGTTGGCGTACGCGGTTGAGAATATCGGCAATTTCCGGCGAGCTGATGGCATAGCCAACCCTCAGAGCAGCCAGCCCCCAGGCTTTGGAGAAGGTGCGGCACACGATCAGGTTCGGGTATCGCGCCAGCAGCTTGATGCCGTCCGGGAATTCATCGCCGGTCAGATACTCGCAGTAGGCTTCGTCCAGAACCACCAGCACCCGTTCCGGAATGCGATCCAGGAACGCTTCGAGGGCATCCGCTTCATGCACGGTTCCGGTGGGGTTATTCGGGTTGGCCACGAACACCAGCTTGGTGCGGTCTGTTACAGCAGCGGCCATGGCGTCCAGGTCATGGCCCCAATCCCTGGCAGGTACTGAAACGCCCTTGGCCCCGATGGCCTGGGTGACAATGGGGTAAACGGCAAAGGCATACTGGGAGAACACCACTTCGCTGTCGCTGTCAGCAAAGCAACGGGCGATAACTTCCAGCACATCGTTGGAACCGTTGCCCAGCGTGATCTGGTTCATGTCCACGCCGAAACGCTTCGAAAGCGCCTGCTTCAGGTCGAAACCGTTGCCGTCCGGGTACAGGCACATTTCTTCCAGCGCCTTACGGGCGGCAGCCATTGCCTTGTCACTGGGCCCCAGGGGATTCTCGTTGCTGGCCAGTTTAACAATCTCCGCGGGGTTCAATCCCAGCTCACGAGCCAGCTCCTCAATGGGCTTGCCCGGCTGATACGGAGACAGAGCCTGAACACCTTTCACCGCAAGACTCTGGTAATCCACTGCCATTCAACTTTCCTCCGGTTCCGGTCTGTGAAATCTTAAAGAACACCAATGGGGTATGAGCCCAGGCGTTTGAGCTCCACAGCTTCCTGATCAATTTCAGCGAGTACTTTTTTAACCTGTTCGTCGTCCATATGCCCTTCGAAATCGATGTAGAACACATAGGCCCAGGTGCCACTGGGCGACGGACGGGTTTCAATACGGGTCAGACTGATGCCATGGCGATGGAAGGGCTCCAGCACGGCGTAAAGCGCACCCGGCTTGTTCCGCATGGACACCAGCACTGATGACTTATCCTGGCCGCTGGCAGGCACCTCTTCCTGGCCGATAATCAGGAAGCGGGTGGTGTTGTCTGGCCGGTCTTCAATGCTGTTGGAAAGCTTTTCCAGCCCGTACAGCTCTGCCGCCATATCACCGGCAATCGCGGCAGCGCCCGGCTCTTCAGCCGCACGGCGGGCCGCTTCTGCATTGCTTGAGACAGTAATGCGCTCAATGCCATAGCGGTGGGTATCCAGCCACTGGCGGCACTGGGCAAAGGACTGCTGGTGGGAATAAATACGGGTAATTTCTTGGTCTTTGTGCTTGGGCGAGACCAGCAAATGGTGATGAATCCGCAACTGAACCTCGCCGCAGATTTTCAGCGGTGAGCCAATAAACATATCCAGCGTGTGGTTAACCATGCCTTCGGTGGAGTTCTCCACCGGCACCACGCCGTACTGTGCCGCACCAGATTCCACTTCACGGAACACGGCATCAATAGCCGGCAGCGGAACACTGATCACGGAATGACCAAAATGCTTGAGTGCCGCAGCCTGGGTGAAGGTGCCCAGAGGGCCGAGGAACGCGATGTGCATCGGCTTTTCCAGGGCCAGGCAGGCCGACATGATTTCCCGGAACAGGCGGGCCATCTCTTCCGCCGGCAAAGGCCCCGGGTTCTGCTCCTTGATGCGGCGCAGAACCTGGGCTTCCCGCTCCGGACGGTAGAAGAACACATCCTGCCCCGGATTGGCTGCCATCTTCACGTTGGCCACTTCCTGGGCGCATTTGGCACGGGCGCTGATCAGCTTCATGATCTGCTGATCAAGGCTGTCTATTTCATCCCGCAGCTCACCCAGACGGGTCTTCTCGTCCGTCATGATCAGCCGCGCTCCTTCGCAAATTCCGCCATGTAGGCAATCAACGCATCCACACCCTCTTCCGGCATGGCGTTGTAGATGCTGGCTCGCATGCCGCCTACCGAACGATGGCCCTGCAGGTTCAGCAGGTGCCGGGCTTCAGCACCTTTAAGGAACTCACCGTTGAGAGCATCGTCTGCCAGGGTGAACGGCACGTTCATCCAGGAACGGAAACGCGGTTCGATCGGGTTGGCATAGAAATCATTGGTATCAATGAAGTCGTACAGCTTCTTCGCCTTGCGGGCATTCAACTCGCCCATCGCCTTCACGCCGCCCTGCTCTTTCAGCCACTTGAACACCAGGCCGGACAGGTACCAGGAATAGGTCGCCGGCGTGTTGTACATGGAATCGTTATCGGCGATGACCTGATAGTTCATCATCGTCGGCGTTTCCTTGCGGGCCTTGCCCAAAAGGTCCTTGCGGATAATCACAACCACCAGGCCAGACGGCCCGATGTTCTTCTGGGCGCCGGCGTAAATCAGCCCGAACTTGTTGATGTCTACCGGGCGCGACAGCATGGTGGAAGACATGTCCGCCACCAGCGGCACCTTGCCGCTGTCCGGAATGAAATCGTATTCCAGGCCACCAATGGTTTCGTTCGGCGTGTAATGCAGGTACGCCGCATCGGCATTCGTAGTCCATACCGCCTGGTCCGGAATGGTGGTAAAACCGCTGTCTTCAGAGCTGGCCACCACGTTCACATCACCGTAGCGGCTGGCTTCTGCGATGGCTTTCTTGGACCAGATACCGGTGTTCACATAATCGGCAGAGGTCTTTTCACCGAGCAGGTTCAGCGGGATGGTAGAGAACTGGCTGGAAGCTCCACCTTGCATGAAGAGTACGGCGTAATCGTCTGATATTCCTGCAAGTTCCCGAAGGTCTTTTTCAGCCGTTTCGGCAATCGCCACAAACTCGTCACTGCGGTGACTCATCTCCATCACCGACATGCCGGTGCCGCGCCAGTCGAGCATTTCGCTCTGAGCCTGCTTCAGCACAGCCTCCGGCAAGGTGGCCGGACCCGCACAGAAATTAAACGCCCTGCTCATTCTTCGGTTTCCTCGCCTTCAACGTCTACGTCAACGCCCGCATCGGTATCTTCCGCATCGGCATCGTCATCATCAGATTCTGCAATCCGCTCAACACCCACCAGGCGCTCGTCTTCCTGCGCCAGGCGAATCAGGCGCACACCCTGGGTGTTCCGGCTGAGTACAGAGACCTCATCGGTACGGGTACGCACCAGCGTGCCCTTGTCCGAAATCAGCATCATCTCGTCGCCTTCGAACAGCTGCAGGGCGGTTACCAGGTTGCCGTTACGCTCGGAGCACTGCATGGCGATAACGCCCTGACTGCCACGGCTGTAGGCCGGGAATTCGTCGATGGCGGTACGCTTGCCGTAACCGTGTTCACTGGCGGTGAGAATTACGCCGCCGTCCTGCGGAATAATCAGCGACACCACATGGTGGCCTTCCGGCATCTTGATACCGCGCACACCACGGGCAGTCCGGCTCATGGGCCGCACCTGGTCCTCGCGGAACCGCACTGCTTTGCCGGCGGTCGAGAACAGCATTACCTCGGCGGAACCGTCGGTGATGGCTGCACCAATCAGGGTATCGCCTTCGTCCAGGTTAAGGGCAATCAGGCCACTGCTGCGCGGACGGGAGAAGTTCGGCAGCGGGGTTTTCTTGACCACACCGGCAGAGGTGGCCATCAGTACAAACTGGTCTTCCGGATAATCACGCACCGGCAGGAAGGTGGTAATACGCTCACCTTCGTCCAGCGGCAGGATATTGACCATCGGGCGACCACGGGAACCACGGCTGCCACGGGGAATCTCGAATACCCGCAGCCAGTACACCTTACCGCGGTCGGAGAAGCACAGAATGGTATCGTGGGAGTTGGCGACCAGCAGCTTCTCGATAAAGTCTTCGTCTTTCATCGAGGTGGCGGCCTTACCGCGACCACCACGGCGCTGGGCCTGGTAATCTTCAACCGCCTGGGTCTTGGCATAACCGCTGTGGGAAATGGTGACCACCAGGTCTTCTTCGTCAATCAGGTCTGCAATGGTCAGGTCACGCTGGGAACTGGTGATTTCGGTACGGCGCTCATCACCAAACTCGGACACCACAGCTTCCAGTTCTTCACGGATAACCTGCATCAGGCGGTCCGGATCACCCAGGATTTCCAGCAGGCCGGCAATCTTCTCGAGGATTTCTTTGTATTCGTTCTGGAGCTTTTCGGTTTCCAGGCCGGTCAGGCGGTGCAGGCGCATATCCAGGATCGCCTGGGTCTGCTCCGGTGACAGGTAGTACAGGCCATCACGCAGGCCGTAGAATTCCGGCAGGTCATCCGGGCGGCAGGCATCTTCACCAGCACGTTCCAGCATGGCCAGGACGTCGCCGGGCGCCCAGCCCTTGGACATCAGCTTTTCCCTGGCTTCAACAGAGCTCGGCGAAGCCTTGATCAGTTCGATCATCTCGTCGATGTTGGCCAGGGCTACGGTCAGGCCTTCCAGGATGTGACCACGCTCACGGGCTTTGCGCAGCTCATAGATGGTCCGGCGGGTAACCACTTCGCGACGGTGGCGCACGAAGGCGTCGAGCATCTGCTTCAGGTTCAGGATCTTCGGCTCGCCGTTCAGCAGCGCCACCATGTTGATGCCGAACACTGTCTGCAGCTGGGTGTGTGCGAACAGGTTGTTCACCACCACTTCCGGGTTTTCACCACGGCGCAGTTCGATAACAACCCGGATACCTTCCTTGTTGGACTCGTCACGCAGCTCGGTGATGCCCTCAAGGCGTTTTTCCTTGACCAGTTCGGCGATCTTCTCGATCAGCTTCGCCTTGTTCAGCTGGTAAGGCAGCTCGGTGATGATGATCGCATCGCGGTTGGTCTTGTTGTCGTGCTCGATCTCGTGACGGGCACGAATGTAGATACGGCCACGACCGGTGCGATAGGCCTCGACAATGCCGGCACGTCCGTTAATGATGCCCTGGGTCGGGAAATCCGGGCCCGGAATGTATTCCATCAGTTCATCGATGGTCAGGTCCGGGTTATCAATCAGCGCCAGGCAGCCGTTAACGACTTCGGTCAGGTTGTGGGGCGGAATGTTGGTGGCCATACCCACGGCGATACCGGAGGAGCCGTTCACCAGCAGGTTCGGTACGCGGGTGGGCAGGACTTCCGGAATACGCTCGGTGCCGTCGTAGTTGTCTACGTAGTCGACCGTTTCCTTTTCCAGGTCCGCCAGCAGCGAGTGCGCCATCTTCTCCATGCGGATTTCGGTGTAACGCATGGCGGCCGCGTTGTCGCCGTCGATGGAACCGAAGTTACCCTGGCCATCAACCAGCGGGTAGCGCAGCGAAAACGGCTGAGCCATACGAACGATGGTGTCGTATACCGCAGAGTCGCCATGGGGGTGGTATTTACCGATAACGTCACCCACCACACGGGCAGACTTCTTGTACGCCTTGTTCCAGTCGTTACCCAGCTCGGACATGGCGAACAGAACCCGCCGGTGCACCGGCTTGAGGCCGTCGCGCACATCCGGCAGGGCCCGGCCAACGATAACGCTCATGGCGTAATCGAGGTAGGACTGTTTCAATTCGTCTTCAATATTGACCGGCAGGATCTCTTTGGCTAACTCACCCATCGAGAAAGGTTCCTTTGCGTTATCTGGAAGTCGTTACGGGGCCTTTTTCCGCACCCACATTTATTCTTCAACAAGCCGCCAAGCATACCACAGTCCACCCCTCGCCGGGGCAACTGTGGTAAAGCCTTAATCAAACACTACGGTCTTGTTTTCATAGGTAATCACGCGGTCTTCAACATGCGACCGGAGCCCGCGGGCCAGTACGTTCTTCTCAACATCCTTACCCAGGCGAACCATGTCTTCGATGGAGTCGCGATGGCTGATGCGAATAACGTCCTGCTCGATGATCGGGCCCTCATCAAGATCCTGGGTTACGTAGTGGCAGGTTGCACCAATCAGCTTCACACCACGGCTATAAGCCTGGTGGTATGGCCGGGCACCAGCGAAAGACGGCAGGAAGCTGTGATGGATATTGATCACCTTGCCCGCATACTTTTCACACAGGGCAGCCGGCAGGATTTGCATATAACGGGCCAGCACCACCACATCGGTTTCGTACTGTGCGAACAGCTCTTCAATGTGGGCGAAGGCTTCGGCCTTGTTTTCCTTGCTTACCGGCACATGGTGGTAGGGAATGTCATGCCATTCCACCATCCGGCGCAGGTCATCGTGGTTCGAGATAACCGCCACGATTTCGCAGTTGAGTTCCTTGCTGTGCCAGCGGTGCAACAGGTCGGCCAGGCAGTGGGATTCCTTGCTGCACATCAGGATCACCCGCTTGGGGCGGGCAGAATCGGCAATGTGCCAGTTCATGTTGAACTCGCGGGCAATCGGTTCGAAGGCTGCGCGGAACTGGTCCAGCCCGAACGGAATCGATTCGGCCTTGATCTCGTGCCGCATGAAGAACCAGCCGGACTGGGTATCTGAGTGGTGGCTCGCCTCGGTAATCCAACCATTGTAGGTGGACAGGAAATTACTCACCTTGGCAACAATTCCCACCCGGTCCGGGCAGGAAATAACAAGACGATAGGTATGCTCCATGAAGCCTTTCCTTAACTTGAATCCGGGAAAGCGGGTGCGACGGGGAACCGGCAAAACAAAGTTTGCGGCAAACGATCGGAACGCACCGTTAAAAATGACCGGCTATGATAGCCTATCTGAAAGCCAGAAACGAGGAGTGAGCGCATGGACAGAGTCAACCACAGCCTTTTAAAGAAAATCCCTCTGAGGGGCCTGTGGCGCCTTACAGCCGCAAGCTTGTTCGCAGTTGCAACCACTGCTGCGGCAGCCAGCAACCAGGCCATCCTGGAAGGCGAGCGCTTTCATCCCGTTCAGGGCAAGAACGGCATGGTGGCCACCAGCCACACGCTGGCCTCGGAAGTGGCCCTGCAGGTTCTCAAAAACGATGGCAACGCCATAGACGCTGCGGTTACCGCCGGCTTTGCCCTGGCCGTCACCCAGCCCCGCTCCGGCAACATCGGTGGTGGCGGCTTTCTGCTCTACGCACCGGGCGATGGCACTGCGCCAGAAGCCATCGACTACCGGGAAACCGCACCGGCGGCCGCGACCGAAACCATGTTCCAGGACGAAGACGGCAATGTGGTGAACGAACGCAGCCGGTTCAGCCATAAAGCCGCGGGCGTTCCCGGCACCGTGGCTGGCCTGGCCATGGCCCTTGAACGCCACGGCACCCTGTCACTGAAAGAAGCCCTGGCGCCGGCCATACGCCTGGCAAAGGACGGCTTTGTGGTGCCACACCGGTTTACCGAGGGGCTGGAACAGGCCCGGGATCGCCTGCAACGCTGGCCCGCCACCCGCGATACCTTCTATAAGGAAGACGGCTCCGCACCGCAGCCGGGGGAAACGTTCAGGCAGCCGGAGCTGGCCGCTACCCTTCAACGCATTGCTGATCAGGGCATCGAGGGCTTTTACCGGGGCGAAACCGCCCGGCTGATCGTGGAAGAAATGCAGCGCGGCGACGGGCTGATCACCCTGGAAGACCTCGCCAGCTATCAGCCCGCGGTCCGCCAGCCGGTGCAGGGGAACTACCGGGGATACGATATTTTCTCCATGTCGCCGCCCTCTTCCGGCGGCACCCACATCGTCCAGATCCTGAACATTCTTGAGCACTACCCCATTGGCGAATGGGGGCACAATTCCGCCAACACCCTGCACCACATGGCCGAAGCCATGAAGCTGGCCTACGCCGACCGGGCCGAATACCTGGGCGACACCGACTTTGTGGAGGTGCCCCTGGCCGGGCTGACCAGCAAAGACTACGCTGCAGAACTGCGCAAAGGCATTGCCCCGGATAAGGCCCGCCCTTCCCTCGAGATCAAGCCCGGCCAGCCCGCAGTATTTGAAAGCCCGGAAACCACCCACTTCTCGGTGGTGGACCGTTGGGGCAATGCCGTATCCAACACCTACACCATCAATTTCAGCTACGGCTCCGGCATCACCGTGGCCGGCGCAGGCTTTTTGCTGAACAATGAAATGGACGACTTCAGCGCCAAGCCAGGCGCCGCCAACGCCTACGGCCTGATTGGTGGCGAAGCCAACAAGATTGAACCAGGCAAGCGTATGCTCAGCTCCATGTCGCCCACTATCGTGCGTAAAGACGGCAAGAATGTTCTGGTCACCGGCAGCCCGGGCGGCTCTCGTATTATCACCACCACCTTGCAGGTAGTGATGAATGTGATCGACCATAATATGAACATACAGAGTGCCGTCAGCGCCCCCCGCATGCACCATCAGTGGCTGCCGGATGAGATTCGCATCGAACAGGGCATCAGCCAGGACACTATCGAATTGCTTGAGTCCCGGGGCCATGTGGTGAATACCAGTACCGCCATGGGCGCCATTCAGAGCATCATGATCGGCGAAGACGGCACCCTGTTTGGCGGCGCCGACCCCAGGCGAAGCACTTCATCCGCCATGGGCTTCTAATCAGACAGGAACGTAGTAATGGAACCTGAAAAGCAAGGACAAGACCAGACGCCACCACCGGCCGTACCTAACCAGTTGTCATTTTTATGGTTAAGCGCGGCCATCTTCCTGATGTTTCTGTGGCTACAGGACAGCGGCCAGCCGCAACAACAGGAACTGGCCTACTCGGAGTTCAAGGAAGCCGTGTTGAGTGGCCAGGTCTCGGAAGTGACTCTGCAGAACGAGGAAATCCGTGGCCAGTTTACAGACTCCGGCAGCAGCCAGTTCAGCTCTGATACCGGCCCGGCGTCGCGCAGCTTTATCACCGTGCGCCCGCCGGTTGAAGACACGGAGCTGCTGGCCTTGCTGGAACGGCAGGAAGTCACCATTCGCGGAGCCCGCTCTGGCAGGCCCTGGTGGCAGGAGCTGATTCTCGGGTTCCTGCCCTGGATATTGCTGCTGGCACTGATGTTCTGGTTCTGGGGCGCGGCCCAGAAACGCATGACCGGCGGCAACAGCCCCTTCGACTATGCCAAGTCAAAGGCCCGCAGGGCCCGCAAGGAAACCTCGACCACCACGCTGGATGACGTAGCCGGCATCGAGTCGGCCAAGCGGGACATCTCCGAGATTATCGACTTCCTGAAAACCCCGGAGAAATACCGCCGGCTGGGCGCCGTTATGCCCAAGGGCGTATTGCTGGTGGGCCCGCCGGGCACCGGTAAAACCCTGCTGGCCCGGGCCATTGCCGGTGAAGCCGAAGTGCCGTTTTTCAGCATCAGTGCCTCGGAATTCATCGAAATGTTCGTGGGCGTGGGTGCCGCCCGGGTGCGGGATATGTTCCAGAATGCCCGCAAGGAAGCCCCTGCCCTGATCTTTATCGACGAACTGGATGCCATCGGCCGCTCCCGGGGTGCAGGCCTCGGTGGTGGCCATGATGAGCGGGAGCAGACCCTGAATCAGATCCTGACCGAAATGGACGGTTTCGAGGCCCACGAGAACGTCCTGGTGCTGGCAGCGACCAACCGTCCGGATGTGCTCGACAGCGCCCTGCTGCGCCCCGGCCGGTTTGACCGGAAAATCACCCTGGACCGCCCCCACAAAGATGCCCGGGAAGCCATCCTGAAAGTCCACGTGCGCAAAGTGCCCCTGGCCCGCGACGTAAACCTGGCACAACTGGCCGCCCGCACCACCGGATTTTCCGGCGCGGACCTGAAGAACCTGGTGAACGAAGCGGCCCTGACCGCAGCCCGGGAAAACCGGGATGAGGTCACCGCGCACTGCTTCGAAGTAGCCCGCGACAGAATCATCCTGGGCGAAGAGCGGGACGCCCAACTGACCCCGGAGGAACGTGAAGTGGTGGCCTACCACGAATGTGGCCACGCGCTGATGGCGTATTACATGCCCAAAGCCGACCCGCTTACCAAGGTGACCATCATCCCCCACGGCATGGCCATGGGCGTTACTGAACAGACTCCCCGGGAAGACAAATACAACTACACCGAAAGCTACCTTCGGGATCGCATCAAAGTGATGCTGGGTGGCCGCTCTGCGGAGAAAATCATTTACGGGGAAGTCAGCACCGGTGCCCAGAACGACCTGAAAGAAGCCACCAAACTGTTGCGCCGGATGATCGGCCAGTGGGGTATGAGCGAAAAGGTGGGGCCCCTGGGGCTAGGCATTGGTGAAGAGCATGTATTCCTCGGTCGCGAAATGGGCGCACCCCGGGAATACAGCGAAAAGCTTGCGGAGATGATCGATTCCGAAATCCAGACCCAGCTGATGGACCTGGAACGTTTTACCGTCGCCTTTCTGACTGAGCACCGCAAAGAACTGGATGCCCTGGCCAAGGCGGTGATGGAACGGGAAACCATGGAATCCGAGGAAATCGAGCAGGTACTGAACGACGCCGGCAATCGCAAGATTGCCTGAGCGCTGCACATCTGGTCAGGGCGTTACCGTAACCGGCAGGTTCAGGGCCGACAACAGGGCTTCCGCGCCCTGATCGGCGAACAGGCTGCAGCTGCGGCTGACCACCAGCTGGCTGGCCCCCTCCTCCTGCATGGCCCGCACGGCAGCACCGGCACTGGCGGCCGGTATCTGCCGAACCCGCGCCGCAATGCCCTCACTCTGCAGGTACGCCAGGATATCTTCGGCTACCGACTGATCTATCTCGGAACCGGTACGCAGTAACACACTCAACGGTTGATGACTGCGCCGCGCCAGCTCGGCCCCCACAAGCACTGCCCGGTGATTGGCACCCTGGTCATGGTTGAGCAGAACCACCACGCGGTTCTGGCGCTGCACTCGGGGCTCCGCCCACAGAAGCACATCGCCCGGCGCCTGCCGAAGCAGAACCCGGGCCGTTGAACCCAGGCGGGCTCCGGGAATACCGGACCAGCCAACCCGACCCAACACCACCAGGTCTTGCGGCTGCACCAGGTTCAGAACCTCTTCCGCTACACGGCCCCGGCACAGCTTCAGGGTCTGGGCCAGGCCGAGACGAGCCATCGCCTGTTGTAATGAACGGCGGGCCGCCTCGGCCAGTGCCTGCATGCGGGCCTCGATTGCAGCTGAATCCAACGGGCGGGCCAGGCCGGAACTGCCGCCCACTTCCCGGGCAAAGCCGTACCCCGCCGTGCGCAGCAGGTTAACTTCTTCCACAAAGATGCCCAGAACCTCTGCATTACGGGCCGAAGCAATCTCTGCGGCGGCTTCCAGCGCGGCAAGGCTCAAGCGCGAACCATCCAGCAAGATCAATACCCGGCCCGCTGGTGCGTCCGGTTTGTCAGTCGTCGCCGTTGTTGCCATTGCCATTGCCTCCGTTGCCGTTCTCCTTGCCGCCGCCTTTCTTCTTGCCAACTTCGGCAAACTCCGCCAGCCGATCCGCCACCAGCCGGTTGAACGTGTTCTCCGGGTAAACGCCATCAGCATCGGGAACACCGGCTTCCATACCGGTCATCAGCTCAATGGCCTGGTCGATGTGGCTGAGCGGATAGATAGTGAACCGTCCTTCCCGCACGGCGTCACGAACCTGTTCATTGAGCATCAGGTGTTCCACGTTGCTGGCCGGCAACAGGGCGCCATGACCATTCACGCCCCTGGCTTGTGTGCACACATTGAAGAAGCCTTCGATTTTTTCGTTTACACCGCCCACGGCCTGAACCTCGCCGTGCTGGTTCATGGAACCGGTTACGGCCAGTGATTGCTTCAGGGGAACGCCGGTAATCGCCGACAGCAACACGCAGGTTTCCGCCACCGAGGCCGAATCCCCTTCCACGCCCCCGTAGGACTGCTCAAAAGCCAGGCTGGCCGACAACGACAACTCGCCCATCGGCGCATAGCGGTTGGCCAGGAAGCGGGACAGGATCATCACCGCCTTGCTGTGGATGGGCCCGCCAAGTTTGGCTTCCCGCTCGATATCCACCACCTGGCCTTTGCCGGGGCGGGCCGTCGCGGTTATGCGGGTGGGCTGGCCGAAGCGGGTAGCGCCAATCTGCAGAACCGACAAGCCATTGATCTGTGCTGCCTGTTCGCCTTCGGTGGCAATCATCATCACGCCCCGGCGAATCTGCTCCAGGCTGCGCTCACGGATACGGCTGGCACGGTATTCCCGCTCATCAATGGCCTGCTGCACGTGAACCACTTCAATGCGGGCACTACCAGCCTGGGATGCCCAGTGGTCGGCCTCGCTGAGCAAGTCTTTCAGCACGCGGTCATGGGCGGTGAGCTTTTTCTGGTCACTGGCCAGCCGGCTCGCATGCTCGATTACCCGGGCAACGGCCGCACGGTCCAGCGCACGGATACCGGACGACCGCGCCATAGTGGCAATCACCCGGGCATACAGGGGATAGCTCTGGTCGTCCCGGTCCAGGTCGTCTTCAAAATCGGCTTCCACCTTGAACAGGTCCAGGAAATCCGGGTCGTAGTGGGACAACAGGTAATACAGCACCCGGTCACCCACCAGAACCACCTTCACGTTCAGGGGAATCGGCTCCGGCTGCTGGCTGACGGTGGTCGCCAGGCCATACAAACGCTCCAGCGACTCAATGCGGATTTCACCGGAGAACAGAATCCGCTTCAGGCTCTCCCAGGCCAGTGGCTGGGTGAGGATGCGGCGGGCATCCAGGATCAGGTAACCACCATTAGCCCAGTGCAAAGAGCCGGCACGGATCAGGGTGAAATCTGTGTACAGGTTGCCCTGGTGGGCCCGGTGTTCGATCTGCCCGGTCAGGTGTTGATGGTTGGGCAGGTCTTCATAGACCACCGGTGCGCCCCGGGTTTCTGCATTGTCGACCAGCAGGTTCACCCGATACCGGTTCAGCAACCCGGCAGGCGCGCCATTCTCGTTATCCTGGAAGGCCTCAGCGTGCTCAACCACGTCTTCTCGCACCGAATCCAGGTGGGCGACCACCGCCGGAACATGGCTCCATTTCTCACGCAGTTCGCCAATGGGACCGCCAAGCGTGAGCTGCACCATCTCTTCATTGAGCTGATGTATCCGTTCCCGCACTTCCTTGCGCAACCGGGGAACCTGCTGAATCGCCTGCTGCAGCTTCTTCTGCAGGTCTTCCACCTTGGCTTCGACAAGCTCCTTCTCTTCATCAGAGAATTTCTTGTACTCCTCCGGCTCGATGACTTCGCCATTGCGCATGGGCGCAAAGGTAAAACCGGCGGGCGTGGTGATCATGGCAATATTGTTGGCGTTTGCCTCTTCCTGAATGGCAAACAGGCCTTTTTGTTGGCGCCGGGTGACTTCTTCCTGAAGCTCCTGAATCCGGGCCTGGTATTCCTCGCTCTCGAAGGTAGCGGGGATGGCGGTTTTCAGCTCGTTGGCCAGGTCGTTCATGTCGCTTTTGAACTTGCGACCCTCGCCCGGTGGCAACTCGATAGCGCCAGGTTTGTCTGACTGCTGAAAGTTAAATACATGGCACCAGTCAGACGGCACCGGCTTAGCTGCGGCGTGGGTGGCCAGAAACCGCTTCACCAGTTCATGCTTGCCGGCGCCCGAGGGGCCCAGCACAAACAGGTTGAAGCCACTGGCGGCCATACTGGCGCCGAACTCCAGTGCCCGGAGCACACGGTCCTGCCCGAATGGCAGTTCCAGGTCTTCCAATGCATCCGTGGTGTCGAAATCCAGCTTTTCAGGCGGACAGCGGTGGTAAATCTGGTCCTCGGTTAACGCCGCAGGTACAGCCATTCTTGCTCCTTAAGATTGCTTGCCTTCGAGTTTATCCTGGGTGCGTAAGTCAAAATCGCTCGCATCGTGGCGCTCGTGCAGCTGGGAGGACAACTCGCCCCAGGCACGGTTCACCATGCGGCCCCGCTGCACTGCCGGGCGCTTGGCCAGTTCATTCGTCCAGCGCAGCACGTTGGTATAAGTATGGGCTTCCAGGAATTCGGCGGCCTCATACACAGTATTCTTCACCAGCGAACCATACCAGGGCCACACCGCCATATCGGCGATGGTGTACTCGTCACCGGCGATGTACTGGTTATCCGCCAGCTGCCGATCCAGCACATCCAGCTGACGCTTCACCTCCATGGTGTAGCGGTTGATGGGGTACTCGTATTTTTCCGGGGCATAGGCATAGAAATGCCCGAATCCACCACCCAGAATCGGTGCGCTGGCCATCTGCCAGAACAGCCAGTTCATAGTTTCTGCACGCCGGGCACGGTCCGTTGGCAGGAAGGCTCCAAACTTCTCTGCCAGATAGAACAGGATAGAACCGGATTCGAATACCCGCACGGCCGGGTCTTCACTGCGATCCAGTAACGCGGGGATCTTGGAGTTGGGGTTAACCTCCACAAAACCGCTACTGAACTGGTCACCTTCCATAATCTGGATCAGCCAGGCATCGTATTCCGCTTCCTTGATGCCTTTCTCCAGCAATTCCTCAAACATGATGGTGGCTTTAACGCCGTTGGGCGTTGCCAGGGAATACAGCTGGAACGGATGCTCGCCCACCGGCAGGTCTTTATCGTGTGTGGCACCGGCAATCGGGCGGTTGATGCTGGCAAACCTGCCGCCGTTACCCTGCTCCCATTTCCAGACTTTCGGTGGCGTGTAGGTCGGATCGCTCATCAGTTGTTTCTCCCCTTTACGTTGAAAGATACGTGGCATGACTGTAACTGAATCCGGCACAGGAAAGCACCCATGAACTATACTCGGCTCTACAAACAATGGCTTACACCGGAATGAAGGTGTGATCCAGGCCGGCGAAGCCATCCTGGAGGTGGGCGACCCGAGTACCCTGGAAGTGGTGATCGACGTACTCAGCTTTGATGCCACCAAACTGAAGCCTGGGCTGGACACCCGCCTCAGCCCTGTTTCGGCATGACGGCGGGCACGCGGTATTTCGGCTGCGATAACGCACAGGCACCCCCCAGGATTTCGCAACCTAGCTTTTCTTGAACACAGCCGTGATCCGATCCCACCAACTGCGCTTCATCTGCTCTTCAGGGCTGGGCCAGGCTGGATCCTTGCTTTTGCTCTGCACAATGCCGCTGTTACCCAGCCGCAGGCGCCACAGCTGGGCCGCTGAGTGACCCTGCCCCGGCTGCTCAGACACCAGCAATAACGTGATGGAAAGCGTTTTGCTGGCATTGCGCACGTTAAACAGCATGTAGGTCAGTATCGACATGATGAACATTGTGGCGGCGGCCTTCACCATCTGGCGCAGATACCGCTTCTGGCGGTCCCGCGAGGGCTGAGTCTCACGCATGCGTTGCGCGAAAGCCTGGCTGAGCCGCAGGGCACGCGCAATGGTCTCGCCCGGCGTGTCGGTATTGTTCAATTGCCCTCGCAACCGACCCATGGACGCCTTGTACCGAAGCAACCAGGAACTGTTGGCGATTTCGAAGTACGGGGATAGCAGGGCAAAGGACTCATCATTCTTGTACGAGTCAGCCGGAGCTCATAATCGCCCTTCCGCCGTGTACTCCATTTATCGACCATACTGATAGTTCTTGTACCTCCATCAACAAACACATCTTAGGCTAAGCTTGCCTTATTACCGCCAACAAATTTGTCCAATAACCAACGAGGTGCACCCGGTGCCGGAAAATTCCGTATTCATAGGCAATGGCAGTCACGTTCAGAGCCTGCTGCTAAGCCGTGCTAACCGTCATGGCCTGATTGCCGGCGCCACAGGTACCGGCAAAACTGTCACCCTGCAGATTCTGGCGGAAGGCTTTTCCGCCCAGGGTGTGCCGGTGTTCATGGCCGATGTGAAAGGCGACTTGTCTGGCATCTCCCAGCCCGGCACGCCCAAGCCTGCGCTGCTCAAGCGTGCGGAGAAGATAGGCCTTGAACCCTACACCTTCCATGGTTTCCCCACCGTTTTCTGGGATGTATTCGGCGCCGAAGGCCACCCCATGCGGGCCACCATTTCGGATATGGGGCCCCTTTTACTGTCTCGCCTGCTGGAACTCAACGACACCCAGGAAGGCGTTCTGAACATCGCGTTCAAAGTGGCGGACGAACACGGCATGGCCCTGCTGGACCTGAAAGACCTGCGAGCGCTGATGACCTTTGTGGCCGAGCAGTCACAAGAGCTTACGGCAATCTACGGCAACGTCAGCAAATCCTCTGTGGGCGCTATACAGCGCCGTTTACTTCAACTTGAGCAAGAAGGCGGAGACCGGTTTTTCGGTGAACCCGCACTGGAACTGGCAGACCTCATGCGCTGCGACACTGCAGGGCACGGACACATTAACCTGCTGGCAGCAGACCAGTTGATTCAACGCCCACGGCTCTACGCCACCATACTGCTCTGGTTGCTTGCCGAACTGTTTGAAGAGTTACCGGAAGTCGGCGACCCCGACAAACCCAAACTCGTGTTCTTTTTCGACGAAGCGCACCTGCTGTTTGATGATGCCCCGAAAGCACTTCTACAGAAAGTTGAACAGGTGGTACGGCTGATCCGCTCCAAGGGAGTAGGCGTTTATTTTGTCTCCCAAAACCCCACAGACATCCCGGACACCGTGCTTGGCCAACTTGGAAACCGTGTGCAACACGCACTCAGAGCCTTTACCCCCCGAGACCAGAAAGCCGTTCGTTCTGCCGCCTCCACCTTCCGGCAAAACCCGAACCTGGATACTGAAAAAGTCATCACCGAACTGGGTATCGGTGAAGCCCTGGTATCCACCCTGGACGCCAAAGACATGCCATCGATAGTGGACCAGACCCTGATCCGACCGCCCTCCTCCCGCCTGGGCCCGGCCACGGCCGAAGAACGCAGGCAAATCATCAATGCCAGCGAGTTTGGCCCAAGGTACAACACCACCATTGACCGCGAATCCGCCTACGAGAAACTGAAAGAACGAGCCGAACAAGCCGCCAGGGAAGCCGAACAGGCAGCGCTTGATGACAGCCGGATGTACAAAGCGCCAACCAGCAAACGAAAAGCCCCGGCGCGAGCAAGAACATCGTCGCGCCAGGGCGTTTTTGAAACCATGGCAAAAAGCGTAGCCCGCACCGCAGGGCGGGAGATGACCCGGAGCATTTTGCGGGGGTTGTTGGGGTCTTTGTTTAAGGGGCGCTGAAAGGCCTGGCTCAGCAGTGTGCTGGCGCACCGGTGACTTTGACCTAGCGAAGCGGAGAAAAAGGCATCCGAGTGCCGCGTCTGGTTAGCTGTTCCCAAGCATGTACGCCCGAAGCTGTCGCTCCTCTCGCATGACATAGAGAATGAGAACTCGCTTATCATCCTCACGATAAAAAATGCGACACGGAGGAACCACTACCTCCCTGTATACTGAATCAGGGAGCTCTGGAGGAATCCGTCCGGATTGGGGGAAATCTTCCAAACGCCCGGTCTTATCGAAAACTTCTTGGACCAGGTGACTTGCGGCTGCAGGATTATCCAGAGCAATGTACTCAGCGATCGCATCCAGTTCTTGAAGGGCGGGCTCCGTCCAGATTACTTCAGCCATTTACTCATTTTCTCCCTGGCCTCACTTTGACTGTACGTTCTTCCCTCAAGTACAGCCAGCTCTCCTCGTGAGAGCCCCTCAAGCAGCTCAAGTCGGCGCTGCATAAACTCGTAATCTTGCACATCAACAAGGTATGCGGATGGCTGACCGTGCTCCGTGATCAGTATCGGCTCTTTAGTCAGGTGCAGATCTGCCAGAATCTTTGTGGCTTGGCGCTTGAGGTTCGTAACCAGCTCAACTTTCATGGGCTCACCCTGATCCAAATTAATAGTGACACTATAGTATCACTTTTCGAGTGAGACAATCACAGCTAAAACGCGAAGCTTTGCGCCAATTTTGGAGCCGCGAAGCGGTGGAAAATTTGTCCGGCAACAGCGCCTGGCTATGCCTTATTCGTAGTGACTCCAGAGCCTGAGAACTTTCACCACTCGCTCCTCCTCGAGCACTTGGTAGACCAGACGATGCTGAATATTGATGCGGCGTGAATAGGCCCCTGAAAGATCACCAATGAGCTTCTCAATCGGAGGCGGCTTGCGGTATGGATCTTCCGCTATCAGCGCTAACAGTTCCTGGGCTTTTGGTTTGAGGCCGCTGGAGGCCAACTTCTTTGCATCTTTCTGGGCTTGCTTGGTGTAAACCAACTTCCATGTCACCAGTCCAGCTCCTCATCGCATTCATCTACAGGGGTATCCATCCCCTCACGAATCGACTCCCGCATACCTGGTACGGAGAGCAGGTAAAGTGTTTCCTGAATTGCAGACCAGTCTTCCTCGGAAACCAGAACAGCTTTGTTCCGCTTACCCATGATGACGATTGGTTGGTGGGACTCGGCGGTCTCGTCAATCAACCGATATAGGTTGCTGCGCGCCTCAGTTGCTGTGATTCCGGTCATGACGCACCTCTTGCGTGTTCAACTTGCAACCAAGTGTACGCTTTTAAGTACGTACGTCAAGGCGAGCGTCTTGCATAACGCCCCGCAGCATGCGCGGCTTTGGAATGGAGGCGAAGCCGCAATGGAAAAGACGTCGCCGTGCCTGCGATGGTTATGTGCTGTGAGCGACGTTCGGGAACCTCTCGGGATGCTCTATAATTTCTTCCGTCAGGTCGACATCAAGGTCAGGCCAATAGAAGTGGCCTGGAGATTGTTCCTCAACGTTCACAATTGCGCTGACCGGCTGCTCCTTAAACCAGGGAAAACTGTTGTAGGGCATGAAAAACTCTCGGTCGTGCGCCAGAAGCCACACGCCATGCGCAGAAATGTTCGTCACCTCAACTGCCGAAGTGCTGTTTCCAAGCGCTGACAAGCTCATCTCGGTGATCCTCCACCAATAATTCGATTTCTTTCAGTTGCTGCCGGTTGTATCCGTAATTTTTGGACAGCTCAAGATCTGGTTCAAGCCAGAATTTTGCCTCGCCAACACCCGATACTACATGAACATGCATGCGAGACTCCTCTCGCGAGAAGAAAAAGAAACGATATCCTTTTTCTCGGAATACTGTAGGACTCATCCATACTCCTCACACATAACGCCCGCCATCACCGGTGACAAAGCCGGAGCGAAGCGGAGGTTTTGGCATCCGGTGCATGGCCTGGTTATGCGCGGCTTCAGGCTGCAACAAGCTTCTTCACGTTGAGCTCTTTGCGATGTTGTTCGGCATGCCAGAGTTCATATTGGGACTGCTGGTTCAGCCAGCTTTCTGCCGAAGTATCGAAAGCAACAGAGAGCCGAATCGCCATTTCAGGACTGATACCGGCCTTGCCATTCAACACGGCACTCAGCGTTTTTCGGCTAACGCCCAATGCCTCTGCCGCCGCCGTGACAGAGAGGCCGAGGGGCTCAATACAAAGCTCTCGCAGTACTTCACCCGGGTGCGGAGGGTTATGCATTAACATTGACGGTACCTCAGTGATAATCTTCGTAGTTCACAATCTCGGCATCTCCGTCTTCGAACCGGAAGGTCACTCGCCAGTTACCACTAACTGTCACTGACCAGATTCCGGCCTGATTGCCAGAAAGTTCGTGCAAACGAAGACCGGGGCACACCTACATGGCAAGTCCTGTTGCGCATAATTAACAGAAATCTACTTAATGCGCACTGCCGTTCCTGATGCGACTAAAAAAAGCATTTTGCTTCCGTTACCGGAAATTTCGCTGTAATCCAAGTCAATGCCAACGACAGCATCGGCACCCACCTCAGCAGCTTCTCGTCGGAGCTCTTTAAGAACTGTTTTCCGTGCGTCTCGCATTGTGTTTTGAACTACTTTGCTCCTACCACCGAGAATATCCCTTGCGGAGGCAAAGATGTCTTTGAAGATATTCATCCCGAAAACGCATTCGGCGGTGATCACATCGATTCTTTCTTTGATTTCTAGGTTGGTGCAAGTTTCCGTCGTCAAAATTATGCATTTTGCTTTATCAGATAGTACTTCAAGCTCTTCAGCTTCTGACCTTTGTTCTTGGGCTTGCAATTTTCTAGGATCATCTTCAGGCAATTCTGAAATAAGTTTTTCACGGTTACATTCTTTGCAGATTTTTTGCCCATAAAAGCCTATATCTTGAGTTATTGTCAAATCTGGTGTATGACCATCAGGCAGCGTTCCTGCCAGATTGATCTTCCACCTGTATTCCATCCTGAAACTGCACGTTGTCCACGACCAGCTTCAGTTGGTCAAACCCCTTGATTCGCTTCCAGCGTTT